>JBDLIC010000070.1:0-18095 GCA_039715075.1 Nitrospirota bacterium | reverse complement strand
TAAATTAGAAGGATTTTAAGCTGTTATTTTCCATTCAAAAGTGTTATCAATCAAGGTCTGTGTATTGAATGAAAAGGTTAAAAAAATACTACCATTTGATGAGAAAGTTTGTCAAAAGTGCTGACGATGCACTGTATAAGGCAAAACAGGCAGGAAGAAACTGCGTGTGCGCGGCTCCGGATACTGATTATAAAACGTGACAAGTAGAGATTAACGCATTACGATTTACGGAGGATAAAAAAGAAATTGACGAATAGCGATTGACAAATGACGAAGTAAAAAGACCGTCATTTTCCGTTCATCCTTGTCTTTCTAGCCGATATTCTCCATCAGCACTTTCCGCATGAGATCGACCGGGGGTTTTACCCCTGTCCAGAGTTCGAATGCAAGGACTCCCTGCCATAGCAGCATTCCTGAGCCGTTAATTGTTTTTACGCCCTTTCGGGCAGCTTCCTGGAGGAGCTTTGTGTTCTTGTAGACGAGGTCGCAGACAGCCATATCCGGAGAGATATGGACAGGGTCCAGCGGCAGTGGGTCATCTGGTTTCATGCCGAGCGGAGTAGCATTGATTATTATGTCCGGTTTTTCAATGTTTTCTATATCCTCAAGAAGAGCAATATTACTCCGTATTTTTCTGAGATCGTTTGCCAGTTTCTCTGCCTTCGGTTTGTCAATATCAAAAAGGGACAGCCTTGAAGCTTTCTCACTTAAATAATAGCTGACGGCCCGCGCTGCTCCTCCTGTCCCGATAATGACGATATCTTTTTCATTGATCATTATATTTTGTTCTGAAAGGGAGCTTATGAATCCTATCCCGTCTGTATTATAGCCGGTCAGTTTCCCATCGGAGTTTACGATGGTGTTTACAGCACCGATAAAAGCTGCTTCTTCATTGACTTCGTCGAGAAGGGGAATTACGTTTTCCTTGTGAGGCACAGTGATATTGACACCAAGGAGGTTAAGACTGCGGACTGATCTTACGGCGTCCGGCAGGTCTTCCGGTGAAACCCTGAATGGAACGTAACAGATATCAAGTCCCAGGTCCCTGAATGCGGAATTATGCATTAACGGTGACAGGGTGTGTTCAATGGGATAACCGAATATCCCGGTGATTTTAGTCTTCCCGCTTACATCCATCTTTGATCCCCCTAAGTAATCCTTCAGGTGTTGGTTCAATGGCTCTGACGTTTATGCCCAGGCTCTCCGCCATATCTTTCAGGCTGACATTATCCAGGAAAACATCTGTTCCTTCTCTTAGCATAACATCCGGAACGAGCAGACAGTCAGCCTTTGTTTTGCCTACTATTGTTTTTAGAATATCTTTTCCGCTGAGCAGTCCAGCTACAGTTACAGAGGAGCCGAAAAATTTATTTTCAACCTTGAATACATCCAGCTCAAGTCCTTCGATAGCCCGGAGCCTGTCTGCAAATTCTTCAAGGTGCGGCATAAATGATGCACCCGTGAAAACAGCTATTTTTGACGGCGTTATTTTTTTGGGAATTTTTATTTTCTTCGCATTCTGGAGAAAGGACGGTATTAGTCCGACCCCGTTCTCTATTTGCGGGAGGTCGCCATACGCCTTTAAGGAAGGGAAGGGGAGTTCAGCCTTAATATAGAATTCATCTGCAAGGTATACGATGGGATCGCCATGCCGTTTTTTGTATCTCCTCCTGAACTTCCCGACAATATCGATTGTTTTTTCAGCATCATTTTTACTGACAGCCTTGACCTGTGGTTTTTTGTGCTTTGTCAAACCTACAGGGACAACAGCTATTGATGCCAGATAGGGATAAAATTTCTGGAGGTCCTTAATGGTTTTTTCGAGATTTTCACCGTCATTCATTCCAGGGCAAATGACTATCTGTACATGGATTTTTATTTTATGTGAAGCAAGCTCATGGAGCTCCTCTAAAATATCGGGTGCCTTTGGATTGCCGAGCATTTTCGTCCTGACATTATTATCAGTGCTGTGCACCGAAATATAAAGGGGGCTCAGTTTTTGCTCAATGATGCGTTTCTTTTCTTTGGCGGAAATGTTGGTGAAGGTTATATAGTTGCCGTAAAGGAAGGACATCCGATAATCATCATCCTTCAGGTAGAGGGTCTTTCTCATGCCTTTGGGAAGCTGGTTGACAAAGCAGAAGACGCATTTGTTTCTGCATGAACGTGTCCTGAATGTCCTCAGTTCAAGGCCTATGTCTGTTCCCTGTTTTCTCCTTATTTTTAATGAATGGTTTTTTTTGCCGCGTTGGACTTTCAGGTTAAGGACGGAGTCGCCTGAATGAAACATGTAATCTATGACATCTCTGACCGGATATCCATTAATACTTAGAATCAGATCTCCCTTTTCAAGACCTGCCCTGTGGGCTGCACTGCCTTCGCTGATATGACTGATAGTATGCATTATACTTTTAATGATCAGGGTGTATTTTCATTACTGGCTGCTTTCAGGCCGATATAAACGTACTGAAGCCCTGACACCGAGGTAAGGACCGCGACAATAACAAATAAAAACATCGGTGCGGATACACCATCATTAATATTAAGCAGCAATAAAATTATACCTATTAAAATAAACTGGCTGGCGCTCGAAACCTTTCCCAGGAAATTTGATTCAACTTTTAGTTGATCTGTAACAAAATACACGATAATGCTTCCGGTAATTACAATCAGGTCTTTGCTGATAACTATAACCGTGATCCATTTAGGTATTAATCCGTTAGTAGTCATAAGGATAAATGAGGTAAACAGAAAAAATTTATCAGCAACCGGATCAAGTATTGTCCCGAAGTATGTGACCTGATTCCTTAACCTTGCTACAAGCCCGTCGAAGTAATCCGTTATGGAAGCTGCAGCAAAAATCATCAGGGCATAATTGTACTCTTTGTAAATAAGAGTAGCCGCAAAAAAAGGCAGCAGTAAAATTCTTGTAAGCGTAAGTAAATTAGGAAGATTACCGACCATATAATGAATAGCTCCGTTATAAAATGATATGACTTGGAAAAACAGCTCAGATGCAGTTAATAACGGCACACTAATTAAAGATTAATAAATATGGCAGCCCCTGTCAATCCTCTGACCGGGGCTGCCGGGTGATTATTCTTTTATTCTTTAAAAAACGCCCTGGACTTTACCAGTTTCAGTATCTACCTCAACTCTCCTGAAAGCAGGATTGGAACCGGTTCCAGGCATAAGGCTGATAGCGCCTGCCACTGGAACTATGAACCCTGCTCCACCATATGTAAGAACTTCCCTGATTTTGAGTTTCCATCCTGTTGGGACGCCTTTAATGGCAGGATTATCCGAGAGAGACAGATGGGTTTTTACCATGCATAGCCCTAACTTTGAAAGCTCTTTGTCCTTCTGAATCCTGTCTATTGCTGTATTTGCCTCAGTCGAATATTCAACACCATCAGCGCCGTATACTTCTTTTGCAATAAGTTCGATACGTTCTTTAACCGGCTGGTCAAGCTCATAAAGGAATTTGAATTCGGTCTTTTCTTCACAGGCTTCAGCGACTACTTCGGCAAATTCAATAGCGCCGTCACCACCCTTTTCCCAGTGCCTTGAAAGGGCGACCTTTGCACCGGCAGCCTCTGCAAGTTCACGTACCTTGGCGATCTCGGCATCCGTATCAGTATAGAAAGCATTGATACAGACAACAGGGCTGATCCCCGCTTTTTTGACATTTTTAATATGGTGAATAAGGTTGGCACAACCCTGTTCAACCCAGCCGACATTCTCTGAACCGTATTCTTCAGGCATTGGCTTTCCGGGAACGGGGACAGGTGCTCCGCCGTGGCATTTGAGCGCCCTGATTGTTGCAACAACAACTGCACAGTCAGGAGTAAGCCCGCTGAAACGGCATTTGAGGTTCCAGAATTTTTCGAAACCGATATCTGCGCCGAATCCTGATTCAGTCACATGGTAATCAGCAAGCTTGAGGCCTATCTGATCTGCAATTATAGAACTCTGCCCTATGGCGATGTTAGCAAAAGGACCGGCATGGACAATAACAGGCTGCCCTTCCAGTGTCTGCATTAAACTCGGGTTCAGGGCCTGGACCATCCATGCTGTCATTGCTCCTGCGACCTGGAGGTCTTCAGTCGTAATAGCTTTGCCTCTTTTACTGTATGCCACAACTATTTTACCCATGCGTTCACGCATGTCCTTGAGGCTGGTTGCAATTGAAAGGATTGCCATAACTTCCGAAGAGACAGCAATCCCAAATTTTGATTTCATCATGAAACCGTCACTCTTACCATTAACGCCGTCAATGCCGATTATGATATTTCTCAGGGCCTGTACACAGAAATCCATGATCCATCCCATCTCAACTTTGGTAGGATCTATATCGAGTCTTTCCATATTGCTCAGGCGCATAAGCTGTTCATCTGTGTAATTACGCTCATGCTGCATCCTTGAGGTAAGTGCAACCATTGCGAGGTTATGGGCATTCATTATCGCATTAATGTCACCGGTAAATCCCAGAGAAAAAGGAGTTAATGGAATGCACTGTGCAAGTCCGCCGCCTGCGGCAGAACCCTTGATATTCATAGTCGGTCCGCCGGAAGGCTGTCTTATTGCTGCACTTACATTTTTGCCTATTTTACCGAAGCCCTGCACAAGGCCCATGGATGATGTTGACTTCCCTTCACCCAGGGGGGTCGGTGTTATAGCGGTAACATCAATATACTTGCCGTTAGGTTTGTCTTTAAGACGGTCCAGGACTGCCCGGTAATCAATTTTCGCAATATAATGTCCCTGCGGCAGAAGCTCCTCTTTTGTAAGTCCGAGGCGCTCCCCGATTTCATAAATAGTGGACATTGATTTTTCTGCTTCTTCGGCAATTTCCCAGTCTGCATGTTTTGTTGGATCAAGCGGCATTTTATTCCTCCCTTTTGCAATTATTTTGGTTAATAAAATAAACTTGCTCTGTGCCCTGCGTGGTTAAATAGTCAGTAAATGTAGCACTAAAGAAGTCTAAAAATGTATCATAGGCGGGTCTGTACTGTCAATCATTATGTGGTAATATGCGAATTTAATTTGATAATTATATTAAAATTATGTCCGGCATTAAGCAGGCAAAATACGGAGAGATTTTAAAATACTAAATATATTGAGAGAGGTTTACATTGGAGTGGTATCAGAAAGAAGTTAAAGATGTTGTTTATTCATTGAAATCTTCATCAGACGGGCTGTCAGTTGAGGAAGCAGCGAAAAGAATAGAAGAGTACGGCCCCAACGAATTAAAGGAGGCTGCGAAAAGAACAGTTCTCATGATGATTCTTGACCAGTTCAAGGATTTTATGATCATGGTGCTTATGGCAGCCGCTGTAGTATCCGGTATTATTGGAGAGCTGGTTGATACAATCGCGATCATAGTAATCGTTATCCTCAATGCGATTATAGGTTTTGTCCAGGAGTATCGCGCTGAAAAGGCCATGAAGGCGCTTAAGGAGATGGCGGCACCGACAGCGCTGGCTGTCAGAAACGGCAAGCGGGTAAATATCCCTGCTTCGGAACTTGTTCCAGGGGATGTTGTGCTTCTGGAAGCAGGAAGAATAGTTCCTGCTGACATCAGACTTACTGAATCTGCCCAGCTGAAAATTGAGGAGGCAACGCTTACCGGGGAATCCATCCCGGTCGAAAAGTCCGTCAGGGCGCTTTCTGAAAAATCAATTCCCCTTGGCGACAGGTTGAATATGGCGTATAAAGGGACCATTGTTTCTTATGGCCGTGGAAGCGGAATGGTTGTCGGCACAGGGATGGAGACTGAACTCGGCAAGATAGCAACACTTCTTCAGGAAGAGGAAGAGGTTAAGACACCGCTCCAGAAAAGGCTTGCCAAATTCGGTCAGAGACTCGGCATTATTGTGCTTGCCATATGCGGAATAGTATTTGTAACCGGCCTTGTGCGTGGCGAAGAACCCCTACTGATGTTTTTAACCGCAATCAGCCTTGCTGTGGCGGCAATCCCTGAGGCACTTCCAGCGGTGGTGACAATATCGCTTGCACTCGGCGCAAAGAAACTGGTCAGACAGAATGCACTCATCAGGAAGCTGCCTGCTGTGGAAACACTCGGTTCTGTTACATATATCTGTTCCGATAAAACCGGTACGCTTACGCTCAATAAAATGACGGTTGAAGAGATATATGCAAATGGAAAGATTATTAGATCGGAAGATCGGAAGCACGGAAGCGCTGAAGTGGAATCGCCTGCACTCTTCAGGGCAATGGCCCTTAATAATGATGCTGCTCTGGATAAAGAGAGGAATGTCATTGGTGACCCTACAGAGATAGCGCTGTTTGAGATGGCTGACCAGAATGGTTTTAAGAAGGATGAGATAGAAAAGGATTTTCCGAGAATTGCCGAGATCCCATTTGATTCAGACAGAAAATGTATGACCACCTTTCACAATACACCGGATGGGAATATCCTCTCCTTTACAAAAGGGGCGGTTGAATCGTTAATCGGCAAGTCATCCGGATATCTTATGGGTAATGAACAGGAAGTGGTTGATGAGTCTGCCCGGGAGAAGATTAATGATGCAAGTGAAAGAATGGCTGAAGACGGTCTGCGGACGCTCGGTTTTGCGTACAGGCTGTGGGACAGTCTTCCCGAAGATATCACGCCGGAAACAGCAGAGGAGAATCTTGTTTTTATCGGTATAACAGGCCTGATGGATCCGCCGAGAGAAGAGGCGAAAGCGGCTGTGAGTATATGCAAGGCTGCCGGTATAAAACCTGTCATGATCACAGGGGACCACCCTTTGACAGCAAAGAATATTGCCAGAAGGCTTGGGATCATAGATGAAGGAGATGGCGTGATAACAGGACAGGAGCTGGATAAACTGTCACTCGAAAAATTTGAGGAAAAGGTAGAGAAGATCAGGGTGTATGCCAGGGTTGCGCCGGAACAGAAGATAAAGATCGTAAAAGCTCTTCAGGACAAAGGTGAATTTACGGCCATGACCGGCGACGGTGTTAACGATGCGCCGGCACTTAAGAGGGCTGATATTGGGGTGGCCATGGGGATTACCGGGACCGATGTGTCCAAGGAGTCTTCAGACATGATTCTGCTTGATGACAATTTTGCAACCATTGTAAAAGCGGTCAAAGAGGGAAGGAGGATATTTGATAATATCCGCAAGTTCATTAAATACACGATGACCAGTAATTCCGGTGAGATATGGACAATTTTCCTGCCGCCCTTTCTTGGTATGCCTATTCCTCTTTTGCCGATACATATCTTATGGATAAACCTGGTGACAGACGGACTGCCCGGGCTGGCGCTTGCGGTAGAGCCTGCTGAAAAAAACATAATGAAGAAACCCCCAAGGCATCCGAAGGAGAGTATGTTTGCCCATGGTCTCGGCTATCATCTCTTCTGGGTCGGTCTACTGATGGGCGGGGTATCGGTCTTTACACAGTCATGGTTTATGAAGGCAGGAAGCGACGGATGGCAGACGATGGTATTTACCGTCCTTTCTCTCAGCCAGATGGGGCATGTCATGGCGATCAGGTCAGATCGTGAATCCCTGTTCAGATTAGGATTGTTTTCAAACAAGCCTCTGTTAGGGGCTGTTCTTCTGACTTTTGTCCTCCAGATGGCAACGATATATGTTCCATTCCTGAACCCGATATTCAAGACCGTACCATTAAGCGCAGCTGAACTTGGTTTTTCACTGCTCCTCTCATCAGTTGTTTTTATTGCTGTTGAGATTGAGAAGTGGGTGTTTAGAAGAAAACGATTAAACGTTCAAATGATCAAACGCTTGAACGATTGAACATTTAAACATTCTTATATTATGTACGCTAACGTCTTGTTTCCCATAAATTCAGAGGGTTTTACCTATATAGTTCCAGAAGAACTTGAGGATAAAGTTGCGGCCGGTATGCGTGTTACTGCTCCTTTTAAGAGATCGTACAAAGTTGGAATAGTTATCTGGTACGGGAAGGACAAGAAAACAGATGAAAAGATCAGGCTCAGATCAATTAAATCTATTCTTGATGAAGAACCATTAATTCCAGGAAACATTCTTAACCTGATTAAGTGGGTAGGGGAGTACTATATGTCCTCTTCAGGACTGGCGCTTAAAAATGCTGTGCCTTCAGCTTTTTTTTCAGGGAAGAAGGCAGGCAAATCAAGGATTAGTTATGACAATCAAATTACAAAGGCAAAGGAGTTTGGCCTTACATCAGAGCAGAAAAACGCATTAAAAGAAATAAATAAATCGGATGAAGGCGTCTTTCTTCTGCATGGCGTTACGGGTAGCGGGAAGACCGAGGTATACATAAAGGCGGTCAAATCACTGCCTGCCGGCAAAGAGGCAATAGTCCTTGTACCGGAGATTGCGATTACCGCCCAGATGATCGACAGGTTTCGAAATACTTTTGGTGAGCAGGTCTCCTTTTTTCATAGCGGACTTTCAGTGGGTGAGCGGATAACGCAGTGGCGGAAGATGAGAGAGGGGGATGTCAGGGTAGCCATAGGTGTCAGGAGCGCTGTTTTTGCCCCGTTTAAGAACCTTGGGCTGATTGTAATAGATGAAGAACAGGAGGCCTCTTACAAGCAGTTTGAAGGTCTGAGATACAATGCACGGGATGTGGCGCTGGCAAGGGCGAAGCTTGAGAGCATAAAAGTGGTCCTGGGCTCAGCTACACCTTCCCTGGAGGCTTTTTATACAGCAAAAAACGGGAAGTTCCATTATCTGGAGCTAAAGCATCGAGTTGAAAAAAAACCTCTGCCCAGTGTTGAAATAATTGACATGACAAAAGAAGACAGGCGGACCTTCTCACTTTCTGCAAAACTTGTTGAAAACCTGAAGCAGAATGTATCTGACGGCCACCAGTCACTGATAATGCTTAACAGGAGGGGATACTCTCCGTTCTTTATGTGTACTGACTGCGGGCACACATATAAATGCCCTGCATGCAGCATTACACTTATTTATCATAAAGACACGAATACGTTGAATTGCCATTACTGCAACGCTTACCTGAAACCGGAAGATCTTTGTCCAAACTGTCAGGGTACGGAAATAAAGTGCCTCGGAACAGGTACACAGAGGATAGAGGAAGAGATCCAGTCCCTGATTCCTGGAATGACATTTGAAAGAATGGACCGGGACACAACCCGGAAAAAGCTTTCCCACTACAGGATTGTGAAAAAGATGGAAGAAAAAAAGGTGGACATGCTGTTGGGTACGCAGATGGTTGCCAAAGGACATGACTTCCCTGATGTGACCGTCTCAGCCGTTATCTCGGCAGATATCACTTTAAACCTCCCTGACTTCAGGACAGGGGAAAGGGCATTCCAGCTTTTCACCCAGCTTGCGGGCAGGGCAGGGAGAGGTGATGTGCCGGGGAGGGCGTATATTCAGACCTATGAAACTGAACATTATGTCTTTGATTATGTTATTAATCATGATTACAACAGTTTTTATGAGAAAGAAATTGTACTGAGAAAAGAGTTGTCCTATCCCCCCTTTGGAAAGCTTGTGAGGATAATATTAAGCTTCAGGACAAAAGAGGCTGCCAATAAAACAGTTAAGGGTATTTCTGCCAGGGTCAGCCGGATTAAACCCAGGGGGATTGAAATTCTGGGACCTGCACCAGCCCCGATTGAGAAGATCAGGAATCTCTGGAGGTGGCATCTGATCATAAAAGGCAAGAACGCGAAAGCACTCCGACAGACCGCATCACTAATCATAGAAAAAATAAAAGACATGAAGGAAATCAGGATTGATATTGACGTTGATCCGATTAATTTGCTTTGATCAGAGTTGTAGGATTTTCCTGCCAGTATGCGTATACATTCTGCTTATAATGATATTTTGTTAATCACATTAAAAATATTGTGTGATATAATCCGAAAAAAATATTGTAGCTGTAAATAACCAATGTTCAATAATATAGATGTAATAAGATCTAAATGTGCGAAGTTTTACAAGGTTGATCTTCACATCCACTCGCCCCTCAGTTTTGACTGGAAAAACAATTCGACACCTACCTATAGCCCGAATCCCTTATTGGATGAAATAGGTCTAAAAGGCAAAATATCTAAAAAACAGCTGGAAGTCTTTGCAGATGAACTTGAAAAAGCAGGGCTGGATGTAGCGGCAATTACCGACCATATGAAATACTCCTTTGGAACGGCACTTGCCGATTACGTAAGGAAAAAAAATAAAAAAATAATTATACTGCCCGGAATAGAACTTAGTGTAAAAATCAACACCCCGGTTTTAAACGAATGCGTACTTCATGTTCTGGCTGTCTTCCCACCTGATATCGGCAGCAGCATTGAAAAAATATTTCCGCATGATTTCATACTTAGCGCTAAACGAAGCGGGAAAGACGATGAACTCCTCATTGATAATATCGACGACTTAATAAAAAAGATAAGAGGTCAGGGTGGGAAAGCTATCCTGGCCCATATCGACAGCAGCAGCGGCCTGCGGTGTGCATACACAAAGGATACGTCCCTGATATTAAAGCCGGTCTCTGGAAACTATGACAATGCATGGAGACAGTTTCACTCTAATGCAGGCAGTGCGCTGATGGAACTGGTCTATAAATTTGATTGTCTGCAGGTAACTGGAACAACGGATCCGGTACATTTCAAAACTAATTCCAACAGCTCACCCATCCCGTTGATCATGGGAACAAATGCCCATCATATTAAAGAACTGGGGAACAAACACAGGACTACATACATCAAAATGAAAGAAAAAAGTATATCCGGTCTTTATGAAGCTTTTAATTTCCCCGCTACCCGGATACGGTTTAAAGGGAACCTGCCCGAGACCAGACCGCCGAAAATCAGAGGGATCAGAATAGCAGGACAGTCAAATAACGGCAAAACACTATTTAAAAATACAACTATTGGTTTTTCCGATAATCTGACCTGCATTGTCGGGCCGAGGGGCAGCGGTAAATCAACGCTTATTGATGCGATACGATATGCGATGGGGTACAACCGTTCTCTGGATGAAATAAAACAGGTAAAAAAACAGATATTAGACAGGCAGGCAAACACACTTGAAGCATCCAGAATTGAACTTCTCTATGAAAAAAGTGATGGTGTCTGCCATAAAATAACGAGCATATATGATTCCAAAGAACCATACAATACAAAAATTTATGACACCAGTGATAATGAGCTGAATATTAATGACGTCGAAGCGTGTGGGAGATACCCGTTGAATCTGTATGGATGGAATGAACTGGAGCTGTCGGGCGGGGACCCCGGGTCTCAAAGAGAAAACCTGGATAAACTCATTGAAGGACTCGGTCAATTAAAATATGAGAGAAAGAAGCTATACGAGAGTTTAGATGAAAATACTGATCGATGTTCAGAAAAACTCGATGCACTGGAGACATTTTTTGACCCGTTACTGCAGGAGACATCTTTTGTACGACTAAATGAATTTAAAAATGAATTCGATAAATTAAATCCGGGCGGGGTGGAAGATAAATTCAGGAAACTGGATGAAATTGTTCAAAACCTTTATTTGCTGATTCACCTGAAGAAGGGAATATCATCAATAGATCATGACCTGACCGCTCTATCAGGAATTGACTATCAGAACATACTCGTAAAACATAGCGGGGCCACTATCTGGGGGAAAGAATTCATCGATAAAACATTAAAGATAAACAGTGTAAACGATGACCTTATAAAAAAGAAAGAGGAAATAACCGGCAGCATATCCGTACTTCTCCGGACACTGGGAGAAGAAGAGACAAAGCTGCGTAATGAGAAAAATGAACTCTCAAAGGGGATAAGGGCCGCTATCGGTGAAAAAGAGTCCATTACCGCGGAACTCAGGAGTAACGCAAAAAAGAGATATGATTCCGCAAAGGAACAATTTGAATCATATAAAAGAGAACTTGGAAATTTCGAGCATTATCTGGCTGAGCGAAAAGGGATTATTGAAAAGATAAAGGAGGTCAGTCAAAGGATATTTGCAGCAAGAAAAAAAGGGATCAGTGAAATTGAAGAAAAAATAAGTATTGTTACTGATACAAGCTTTAATATTCAGCTTAAATTGTACAGGGAAAAAGACAAGGCCGATTTCCTGGGAGAGCTTGAGAATAACAATATGGGCATTCAATATGACAATGAATGGAAGAGAAAGAAGATAGCAAATTTAATTGCAGATAAACTGAATCCATTCGACTTTGCTGATGTGCTGAATAATAATGTGCCGGAAAAACTGATTCATAGAATGAACTTTAGAGAAGATAATATTGATTATAACTGCAGCCTGGAAAAAAAATACGCGCAAAACATTACGGAGGACAATTTCCCTTATGAATATATGCATGACCTGGGTGTCCGTCGTTATGACAGAAACAAAATGCAGAGCATCTTCTCGATCCAGCAGATCCCTTCTGATGATGAGTTCTGCGTAGAGTTGAATGGCAAGCCGATACAATATTGTTCTCCGGGACAAAGGTGCAGCGCAATGATTCCCATTGTGACCCTGACATCCAATGCACCGATAATTATTGACCAGCCCGAGGATAATCTGGATAACCGTCTTGTATCAAGGGCGATATTCAGGATTCTATCAAAATTAAAAGAGACGAGACAGATAATTGTGGCAACCCACAATCCGAACATCCTGGTTTCCGGGGATGCGGAGCAGGCCGTTGTTCTCAGGGACACCGGCGAAATCGAAAGGTTCGGTTCAATCGACGAGCCCCTGATCATAAAGAATGTTATCGAACTGATGGAGGGCGGGAAAGAGGCGTTTGAGAGAAGGGGGAATAAGTATAAAGGGCACATGTAATGTGTGGCAGTACTTAATTTAAATTGTCAAATAACGTTGTGAATGCTTTTGATAAATAAGAGAAAAAACCATTCATTAAAGTGATTTTACCTCCAGGGCGGTACAATTCATATCAAGTTTAAAGTAGGATTTTTATTCCTTATTCTAATAAAATATAAAAGAAGGTTTTGGCCATATTTGTTTCAGAGAAATTTATCCTGCTGAAAGTTTGAATTTATGAATGACAATAAAAAAACAAAAGAACAGCTCGTAAAAGAAATTCAGAAAATGCGTAAATTATTTGCTGACATTGAAGATGAGCACTTACGCACAGATGAACTGATATTTCAATCGGTTTACAGTTGGGAAGATACCTTCAACAATATTACCGACATGATCACTGTTCATGATAAAGACTTCAATATCATTCACGCCAATAAAGCAGCAGAAAAAATACTCGATCTTCCATTATTAAAGACTAATAAGGCGAAATGCTATGAACATTACCATGGAGAAGGCACTCCCCCTAAAGGATGCCCCAGCTGCGAATGTCTTAAAACTGAGAAACCGGTTGCTTTTGAGAAGTTTGAGCCGCATTTAAATAAATTCCTTGAAATAAGGGCAATGCCCCAGTTCGATGCCAAGAAACAGCTTATAGGTGTAATACATATTGTAAGGGACATCACCGAACGCAAGAGAATGGAGGATGAGATAACCTCTCTCAAAAAGCATCTCCTTACAGGGGAGCTTGAAAACGAAGCTTCATTTTCAGCGATCATTACAAGAAGCAAAAAGATGAGGGCCATTTTCCAGTATATTGAATCGGTTGCGCAATCGCATAATCCTGTTCTCATTACAGGAGAAACAGGAGTTGGGAAGGAACTGCTCGCAAGATCAGTGCACCGGGCAAGCGGATTAAAAGGCCAATACGCGGCGGTGAATATTGCGGGGCTGGATGACAACGTATTTTCAGACACCCTGTTCGGCCACCGGAAAGGTGCGTACACAGGAGCGGATAAGGACAGGGAAGGGCTGATAGTACGGGCAAAGGGAGGCACACTGCTTCTTGATGAGATAGGCGACCTTAGTGAAACATCGCAGGTCAAGCTCCTTCGATTGCTGGAGGATGAAACCTATTATCCGCTTGGTGCGGACATACCTGAAAAAAGTGATGCACGCATTGTCGCATGCTCTAACAGGGACATTGAAAGTTTGATGGAGGAGGGCGGTTTTCGGAAGGACCTGTTCTACCGGTTATGTACTCATAATCTGCATATTCCACCGCTTCGTGAAAGACTTGAGGACATTCCTCTACTGCTGGACCACTTCCTGGAAGATGCATCAAAGTCTCTCAGGAAGGCCAAGCCGTCCATTCCCAGTGAGCTTGTAATATTGCTTTCGAATTATAATTTCCCCGGCAATGTCAGGGAACTTAAGGCAATGGTGGATGACGCCATAGCACGGCACAAATCAGGCAGACTTTCTCTTGACAGTTTTAAGGGGTTCATAAAACAGTCGGGCCTGCATATGAAGAGCAGACCGACGCATACATCTGAAGACAGGTCATCGCTTGAAAACATTTTCGGACATTTCCCGGCCTTAAAAGAAATTGACAGTTTCCTGATATCAGAGGCATTAAAACGATCAGACGGAAACCAGGGGATAGCCGCGTCCCTCCTTGGCATTACACGCCAGGCACTTAACCAGCGGTTGAAGAAAAAGAATAAGCCGTCGTGATTGAGCAGGTGGTGTAGGGACAACTATTTTCATGGAGGGGCTTCACAAGCACGTCCCGAAAGCGTATATTTATTTACCCATGGGATTTGCGTTGCTTGTTGAAATGCTCCAGATGCGGTATGAATTCAAAAAGAAGGCCCTTGGCATTAATAGAAAGTAATTTATTTGCGGTTTATTAAATTCGTAATTTGTAATTGATAATTAAATAACCAACCTTGACCCACTATCCGTTACTTCCCCACTTTCCCGCTTCCGCACTATATTGCAGTGAAAGTCTGTGGTGTCTCATATTCTGTGATTTTGCAGGTTTGATCCCACGGAATCCTACATCAATCAATTGCCAGCAGTAATAATTTACAAAATCTTTACAGACATTAACAGCATATTTACGATGATAAATAATAAAATTAACTAAATCAATCTAATAAAGCAGTTTGAAACAATACTTCTAAGATGAAAGTTGAATCCTTTCATCTTCCCCAAGGCAGCTACCCCCCAGTAGCTGCCTTTCTTCCTTTTGAGGGGGTAATGTTATATTGCTACTTAATCACTATTTATCAACCCTTAAATTAATTAATATGTTGTCTGACCGCAGCACGCATATCTTTCTTCAGTTGAACAACTGTAAAATTCACTGTTGGCTTTATAGCTTCGTAATCAGAAGCAATGGAATTAATTAACTTTGTATGGCTGCTGTTACTAATACCATTTAATTTCAAGCCGTTTTTATTGTAGTTTTGACGTATAATTTGTGAGGATAAGTCTTCTGAGAATACTTTCATGAGAATTTTTTTTAATGCTTTATTTATCCTCACTTCTGTATGACGCAACTTTTTATTTTTTATAGAAATTATGACTTGCCACCTCCTTAAACTGCAAGTTTTCTTGCAGGGGAAAGAATTATTGCATTTCGGATAAAATCATTATTATTCAAAGCCTTCATTAATTCAGTCCATTTCATGTAAAGATTCCTTGCACCCTTTTTGGATTAGGGTTATTTACTTATCTCATTAATTTTAAAGAATAAAACCCTCTCCATGCCTGCTGGCATTTTTATTGCTCTATAGTAGCTCTAAATCCTGTATCAATTTCAAATCAAAGTATTCCTAAAAAGAAGGAGGTAATGGCATGACGGAAAAAAAACAGATGAAAAACGGTGTCCTCACTCTCATGAGAGCTGACATCACGGACATTGAGGTGGATTCATTCGTGTTCTATGCGCAGGATGATCTCAAGCTCAGTTCGGGGTTCGGCAACTCAATCGCTATGCGAGGAGGGCCGACAGTACGCAAGGAGCTTGCGGAGATTGGACCTGTTAAGGTGACTGATGTTGTGGCTACATCCGGGGGAAACATGAAGGCTAAATTTATTATTCACGCTGACGGCCCGAAGTTTCAGGAGGAAGACACAGAAAAGAAACTGAAAATGACTATTGGAAATTCCCTTAAGTGTGCGGAGGAAAAAGGGGTAGATAGCATTGCCTTTCCTCCCATGGGCGCGGGATTTTATGGCGTCCCTATTGACAGGAGCGCGGAAATCACGACAGAGACTCTGGCACTTTATCTGAATAACGGGGTGAAGATTAAGAATATCATTATTTGTGCAAATGACAACAGGGAGTATAAAGCGCTCCAGAAACAATTCAACAATTTAAAGCTGATGGGGAGTTTTAAAGACAAAAAAAACGGAACAGGTCCAATGAATGATAAAGGGGGAAAACAATGAGCAACTTACTTCATTTTTCAGAACATACACTTCAGGAGGTTGCCCTTTTGGTGATGGCAGTACTCTACTTTTTTAAAATAAGATGGTATTTTGGGTTTACCCTTGGAAAAGAACGGCAGCCGGCTACAGGAATGGGTGATACAAATCCGAAGATCGGCGGCCGCCATTCACTCGGGATGGTTTTGCGCCCTGGTGAAATGGAGAGTACAAAGTCGAAACCTATGATGTATGTACAGTTTGCTGTTTTGCATCTGGGGCTTTTCCTGTCAATTGCGCTTTCGTTCATCATCCCGTATGCCCCGGGTATACTGGAATCACAGGTTGTGTTAATGATTTTCAGGGTCATTCTCGGCGCGGCTTTTATCGTCGGGATAATGCGCATTTACAGAAGGATTACACATGTATATGTTCGTGCGCTGAGCACACCCGATGATCATTTCTCCCTGGCTCTGCTGACGGTCTGGCTTGGCTTTGCATTCATGGCAGCGTCGAATAACATTTCCGGAGGAGAAGGCATAGTGCTTACTTATTTCCTGCTGACAGCCTTTTTCCTGGTATATGTTCCGTTCAGCAAGATATCGCACTATATCTTTTATCCGTTTCACAGACTTTACATCGGGAGACATTTCGGCAGAAGAGGGGTGTATCCGATGAAGAGAGACAGGGTTCAAGGGGCCTAGGGGCCAAGGGTTCAAGGGGAACTACTGATGTTTTTGTCACTCGAACCCTCGAATCCTCGAATCCTGGAACCCTTTTGAAAATATTTTAAAAATATTAATAAATTGAAAATAAATATGGAGGAGAATACGTATGAATAAAGAACGATCATATAAAGCGCAGAAATTCATTGACCGTATGGGTCAAAAACTGATCAGGCAGATGGTGGGGTCACTCTCCGCATGTGTTCATTGCGGGTTGTGCACTGAGTCATGCCATTACGTCCTTGCAAACCCGGGTGATCCTACCTATGCCCCTGCTTATAAAGCAGACAAGATCAGGAAGATATTCAAGGCACATTATGACTGGACAGGAAAGAAGTTACCGGCATTGGTAGGCGCAAAGAGTATATATACCGATCAAGAGCTGGAAGAGTTGAAAGACACAATATTCGGCAAATGCACAAACTGCAGAAGGTGCACAGTCAATTGTCCGATGGGCGTTGACCTTGCAACATTCAACCGCATGGCACGCGGTCTTCTCGTGCATGTGGGCATCATGCCGGAAGGCGTAGCGTATGTTGCCAAGGAGCAGTGGGAAATCGGAAACCAGATGGGTGTTTTAAAGGAAGATTACTTTGAAACAATTGAATGGCAGGAAGAAGAACTCCAGGAAGAGATGGAGGACCCTGATGCAAAAATACCGATAGACAAGATGAACGCAGATATTGTTTATACCATCAATCCGCGTGAGGTTAAACACGATCCGAGAACTATCCTGGATGCAGCAAAGATATTTTATATGGCCGGAGAAAACTATACAATGCCGAGTGAGGGATGGGACATGACCAATTTCGGTCTGTTCAATGGTGATGATGACCTTGGAGGAGCTGTTGCGGGCCGAGTGTATGATAAAGTCGAAGAGCTTAAGGGTAAGAAACTCGTTATGTCAGAATGCGGTCATGGCTACAGGTCTACACGTTGTGAAGGGCCCAACTGGTCAAAAAGGGATTTGACCTTTGATGCTGAAAGTTCCGTAATCACAATGCTGAGATATATAAAAGAGGGAAAGATCAAGGTTGATAAGACAAAAAATCCGGGCTCATACACTTTCCATGATTCATGCAACAATGCGAGAAGCTGCGGCCTGACTGAAGAACCGCGTGAACTGCTCAGCCTGGTTGTTGAAGACTTCAGG
>JBDLIC010000069.1:0-18642 GCA_039715075.1 Nitrospirota bacterium | reverse complement strand
ATCAGTAGAATTGATAGTGCCGATAGCAATGGAGAAGGAGCTCAGGTTTGCAGTGAGAGAGGGCGGAAGGACAGTCGGCGCAGGAGTAGTAACTGAAGTTATAGAATAAAGACGTCGATCGACGGACAACGAACGACGAACGACGGAGGACGAATAAAAGACGATGAATGAGAAAGTAAGAATAAATCTGAGAGCATATGATCACAGGCTGCTTGACCAGTCAGTGAAGGAAATCGTGGAAACAGCCAAAAGGACAGGTGCCAGAATATCCGGCCCTGTACCTCTGCCGACAAAAATACAGAAGTTTACTGTTCTCAGGTCAACGCATGTAGACAAGAAATCAAGAGAACAATTTGAAATAAGGACACATAAAAGATTGATCGATATACTTGATCCCACACCGCAGACAGTAGATGCACTTATGAAGCTTGACCTTGCAGCAGGCGTGGATGTAGAGATAAAACTATGAAAGCAATATTAGGAAAAAAACTTGGAATGACTCAGATTTTTGAGGAAGATGGCAGAGTTATCATTGTTACGGTAATAGAGGCCGGCCCTGCAAAAGTGGTGCAGAAAAAGGGTAAGGAAAAAGACGGATATGAGGCGCTTCAGGTGGGTTTTGATCTGATCCGGAAAGAGAAGAACGTTACCAGACCAATGATGGGGCACTTCAGGAAGGCATCTGTTTCTCCCTACCGGTTTCTCCGTGAAGTAGAGATGGAAGGTTTCAATGAAGGCGATGATGTGACTGTTGATATTTTTTCAAAGGGAGAAAAAGTTGTCATTATTGGGACATCAAAAGGTAAGGGATTCCAGGGCGTGATGAAGAGGCATAATTATGGCGGCGGCCCGGGTTCACATGGTTCTATGTTCAACAGGGCCCCTGGTTCGATTGGTCAGGGTTCATGGCCTTCAAGGGTGTGGAAAAATACCGGGCTTCCCGGGCATATGGGAGATGCCAGGGTAACAGTAAAGAATCTGGAAATTATCGACATAAAATCAGAACAGAATTTAATGCTGGTAAAGGGTGCGGTACCGGGTGCCAATGGCGGATACCTGGTGATAAAATCAGAAGCGCGCATTACCGAGAAGGAAAGTTGATGCCACAGGTAGAAATTATAAATAAGCAGAACAAGTCAGTAGGTAAGGCGGAACTGCCGGAAGATATCTTTAGTGTGGAAGTTAAAAAAGGACTGCTGCATGAAGTGGTTGTTAACCACCTTGCAAATAAAAGGCAGGGGAATGCGTGCACAAAGACGAGAGGTCTTGTGAGGGGCGGAGGCAGGAAGCCATACAAGCAGAAGGGTACTGGAAGGGCGAGGCAGGGAAGTATAAGGTCTCCGCTCAAGAGAGGTGGCGGAACGGTTTTTGGTCCGCAGCCCCGGGATTATTCCTATAAGCTGCCCAAAAAAGTTAAGTGGCTTGCCTTGAGCTCAGCGCTTGCAGCCAAATTTGCTGATGAACAGATAACTGTTATTGATGAATTGTCCGTGTCGGAACCCAGGACAAAGCTTGTTGTGGAAATGCTGAAAGAACTGGGGCTGAAAAAAAATATACTAATGATAGTGCCCGAGAAAAACGAGGCGCTTGAAATGGCAGCCCGGAATATACCCGGAGTGAATGTAGCAAGGGTTAATGAATTGAATGTTTACTCTGTCCTTTCTCACGAAAAATTGCTTATTGCCAGAGATGCAATAGAAAAAATGAAAGAGGCCTATCTGGGATGAAAACTGTATACAATGTACTCGTTGGACCGATGCTGACAGAAAGAGGCGCTCTGCTGAAGGAGCAGGAGAATAAATTGCTCTTTAAGGTGGTGAAGGAAGCCAATAAGATGGAGATAAAAAGGGCTGTTGAAGAAATATTCAAGGTCAAGGTAGAGAATGTAGCAACGATGAACTACAAGGGAAAGATGAAACGCATGGGAAGACATATGGGCAAGAGGCCTGACTGGAAAAAAGCGATTGTTACCCTGAAAGAGGGAGAAAAACTGGATTTTATTGAAGGTGTATAAATGGGAATAAGAAAATACAAACCAACATCTCCGGGAACACGTTTCAGAAGCGGGACTGATTTTTCTGAAATTACTACGAATAAACCGTATAAGCCGCTTTTAAAGCCGATTAAGAGAACGGGCGGAAGAAATAATTCCGGACGTATTACCATGTGGCAGAAAGGCGGGGGCCACAAGAGGGCATACCGTATCGTAGATTTCAAACGTAATAAACTGAACGTTCCGTGTGTTGTTGAAACAATAGAGTATGATCCTAACAGGACCTCAAGGATTGCTCTTTTGAAGTACATGGACGGTGAAAGAAGATATATGCTGGCACCATTGGGAGTAAAGGTAGGTGATTCACTTGTTTCCGGCCCGGACGCTGAAATAAAAACAGGAAATGCACTGCCTGTAAAAAATATTCCCCTCGGTACAATAATTCACAACATTGAGCTCAGGCCCGGACAGGGCGGTAAGATCGCCAGAAGCGCCGGAACATATGCTCAGCTCGTTGCGAAGGACGGGAAACTTTGTCAGCTTAAGCTATCCTCTTCTGAAGTGAGATTTGTACCGGCAGAGTGTATGGCCACAATCGGCCAGGTCGGAAACGCCGAGTATGAAAACATCTCAATCGGAAAGGCCGGGAGAAACCGCTGGCTCGGCAAGAGACCTCATGTAAGAGGTGTTGCTATGAACCCGGTTGACCATCCGCTTGGCGGTGGTGAGGGTAAGAGTTCAGGGGGAAGACCTCCGGTTTCACCCTGGAACCTGCCGGAAGGCAAGAGGACCAGGAAGAACAAAAGGACTGACAGGATGATCGTCAGGAGAAGGAAAAAATAAATTAATTTTGTAATTATTCGGGAGGAAAGGTTTTGCCGAGATCTCTAAAAAAAGGACCCTATGTGGATCCGAAACTAATGAAAAAAATTGACAAGATGAATGACAATAACGAGAGGAATGTCCTAAAAACCTGGTCAAGGAGATCGACTATAACCCCGGATTTTATTGGACATACACTTGCAGTGCATAACGGACGGAAGTTTATCCCTGTTTATGTTACGGAAAATATGGTGGGACACAAGCTGGGAGAATTTTCCGCCACGAGGACATTCCGGAGCCATTCAGGTGACAAGAAAGATAAAGGCAGATAATAATAGAGGTAATTATAAGTGGAATCGAAAGCTAAATTAAGATACGCAAGAATATCACCAAGGAAAGTCAGAAGAATTTCAGATCTTCTTAAAGGTAAGAAGGCAGGCGACGCGCTTATCAATCTGGGATTTCTCCCTCACAAGGGTGGTAAGGTTTTGGCAAAGATTTTGAAATCTGCAATGGCAAACGCAGAACAGAAAAAGGTTGCTGATCCGGAATCAATGAAGATATCAAATATTCTGGTGGACCAGGGGCCGACTATGAAGAGAATGATGCCGCGTGCCATGGGCAGGGCGGACACGATCAGGAAAAGAACGAGCCATATAACGCTTTTTTTAGAAGAATAAACTAATAATGAAGAATTTGAAATCTGAAATTTGAGATTTCAAATTAATGTGGAGGTTAGGTTTTGGGTCAAAAGACACATCCAATAGGAATTAGACTGGGAATTATCAAATCATGGGATTCCAGGTGGTTCGCCAGAAAAAACTATAAGGACCAGCTCCATGAAGACCTGGCCGTCCAGAAATATATTAAGTCCAATCTCAATCATGCAGGTGTTTCAAAGGTTGAGATTGAAAGGACCGGTCAAAAGATGAGAGCGACCATACATACCGCTCGACCCGGCATAATTATCGGGAAAAAGGGTGCTGAGGTTGAGAAGCTCAAAAAGGAACTCGAGAAGATTACGGGCAGAGAGATGTCTATAGATATCAAAGAAATAAGGAAGCCTGAACTTGACGCACAGTTAGTTGCCGAGAATATTGCCCTGCAGCTTGAGAAGAGGATCGCTTTCAGGAGGGCCATGAAAAAAGCGGTTGCATCATCACGCCGTTTTGGAGCGCTTGGAATTAAGGTAATGTGCGGCGGTCGTCTTGGCGGTGCAGAAATAGCAAGGTCTGAATGGTACAGGGAGGGAAGAGTCCCGCTGCATACCTTCAGGGCAGATATTGATTATGGAGTAGCCGAGGCAAAAACCACCTATGGACGGATCGGGATAAAAGTATGGATATATAAAGGTGATATATTGCATGATCCGGTAATCCAGTCATCCAGTGATACGACAGTTTAAGAGGAAATAGAACTATGTTAATGCCCAAAAAAGTTAAATTCAGGAAAATGCAGAAAGGTCGTATGAATGGAAAGGCCTACCGCGGAAGTGATGTGTCCTTTGGGGAGTACGGGCTCAAGGCAATTGAGCCGGGATGGGTCTCAAACCGTCAGATAGAGGCGGCTAGGATTGCGATCACCAGGCATGTTAAGAGGGGTGGTAAGGTCTGGATAAGGATATTTCCTGATAAGCCGCTGACAAAGAAGCCGGCTGAAACGAGGATGGGTAAAGGTAAAGGTGCCCCTGAACAGTGGGTAGCAGTTGTAAAACCGGGCAGGGTAATGTATGAGATGGCCGGTGTAAGTGAGGAAGTAGCCAAGGAAGCCTTCAGGCTTGCATCGCATAAACTTTCTGTGGCAACAAAATTTGTGAAGAGAGCAGGAGTATAATGAAGAAACCGTCTGAATTAAGAGCGAAAACAGTCGATGAGTTAAGGCAGGATGAAGGTGACCTCAGGAAGGAACTCTTTAACCTGAATTTTCAGAAGGTAACCGGTGAAATTGAAAACCCTATGAGGATCAAGGAAGTACGGAAAGATATCGCAAGGGTATTGACAATAATTAACGAAAAAGAAAGAGCAAAAAATTTGTAGGAACGTATGGTAATGAGTCCGTGCGTTAAGATGGGAAGGTTTTAAATGCCAAAAAAAGTCTATACAGGTGAAGTAGTAAGTGACAAAATGGAAAAAACCATCGTGGTTGCTGTTACGAGACTGACGCAGCATCCGGTTTACAAAAAGACAATAAAAAAGGTGGCCAAATTTAAGGCCCACGATGAAGAGAATCAGTGCAAGAAGGGCGACAGGGTTTCAATAATTGAGGCCAGGCCCCTGAGTAAAGATAAAAGATGGAAAGTTCTTGATATCGTCAAAAAAGGAAACTAATGATTCAACAGGAAAGTGTTTTAGAGGTTGCTGACAACTCGGGCGCCAAAAAGGTTCAGTGCATAAAGGTCCTTGGCGGATTTCACAGGAGATACGCAAGGATAGGCGACAAGATAGTTGTTGCTGTCAAGGAAGCTGATCCTCACGGTACTGTAAAAAAAGGTACTGTTGCAAAGGCAGTTGTAGTCAGGACAAAAAAAGCAGTGCGCAGGCCGGATGGTTCGTATATAAGGTTCGACCAGAACGCAGCTGTGCTTATCAATGCAGAGGGTGATCCAGTGGGAACAAGAATATTCGGGCCGGTTGCAAGGGAGCTCAGGTGGAGGGAATATATGAAGATTGTTTCGCTCGCACCGGAAGTCATATAAACATAAAATGTTTGATTTCACAGATTTTAAAAAGCAGATTACACAGATAAAGATAAATAGATTTAAATATGCAAAAAGCAATCTGTGTAATCGTCTTTCATAATCGGTGTAATCAACTATAATTTCATTATAGTTAAGGAGCAGATGTGGGTTTAGGAATTAAGAAAAACGATACAGTCCAGATAATATCGGGCGATGAAAATGGTAAGAAGGGCCGGGTGCTTGATATGATTTCAAAGGAAGACACGATAATTGTTGAAGGCATTAATATGATAAAGAGGCACATGAAGCCGAGTAAGAAATATTCCCAGGGCGGAATTATCGAAAGAGAGGCCCCCGTTAACAGGTCGAACGTCATGCTTCTATGTCCGAAATGCGACAAACCTACGAAAATAGGAAACAAGATGCTTGAGAATAACAAGAAAATCAGATCTTGCAAGAAGTGCGGGGAGGTTATTGAATAAATCAAATGTCCAGGGTAAAAGATAAATACAAAAATGAAATCGTATCAAATTTAATGAAGGACTTCTCTTTTAAGAGCATTATGCAGGTGCCTAAGCTCAAAAGCATTGTTCTCAATGTAGGGATGGGAGAGGCGATCCAGGATATAAAACCTCTTGAGGCAGCGGCCAAGGAGCTCGCCACCATATCAGGACAGAAAGCCGTTATTACAAGGGCAAAGAAATCAATTGCTACCTTTAAGCTCCGTGAAGGAATGCCGATTGGCTGCAAGGTCACTCTGAGGGGAGACAGAATGTATAATTTCCTCGATAAATTTATAAGTCTGGCATTACCCAGGATAAGGGACTTCAGGGGGATTTCGGCAAAGTCCTTTGATGGCAGGGGAAATTATTCATTCGGGGTCAGGGAGCAGATAATATTTCCGGAAATCAATTATGACAAAGTATCCAGCATACATGGAATGAATGTTGTTATCGTTACATCAGCAAAGACAAATGAGGAAGGCAAGGCACTCCTTAAGTATCTCGGGATGCCTTTTAAGAATTAATTTTTTATAAGGAACAAATAATGGCAAAAAAGAGTCTTATTGCAAAACAGAAGAGAGTGCCCAAATTCAAGGTCAGAGCTTATTACAGATGTCAGTTGTGCGGAAGGCCCCAGGGTTACCTGAGAAAATTTGGGATGTGCAGAATATGTTTCAGGACACTTGCTCTTAAGGGATTAATTCCCGGTGTAACCAAATCAAGCTGGTAGAGGTATTTAAATTATGATGACAGATCCGATAGCAGATATGCTTACAAGAATCAGGAATGCCAATATGGCCAAACTTGAAAAAGTTGATATTCCTGCTTCAAAAATGAAAATTGAGATAACAAAGATATTAAAGGAAAAAGGGTTCATAAAGAGCTTTAAGGTTTTAAGAGACAGAAAACAGGGCATGATCAGGGTTTCTCTGAAATATCTTAACGGCCAGGAGAAAGTTATTACCGGGCTGACGAGAATCAGTAAACCCGGAAGAAGAGTATATGTGGGTAAAGAGATGATCCCCAGGGTCATGGGCGGATACGGAATTGCTATCCTTTCGACATCAAAGGGGATTATGACTGATGAGATCTGCAGGCGCGATGGTGTCGGCGGTGAAGTGCTCTGTAATATATGGTAAAAATTGTAAGGGCGGGTTTTCGCCCCTACATTAAAAGTGAGAGGGAATAAATAATACAATGTCAAGAGTTGGTAAGAACCCGATAAACATTCCGAGTGGAGTGGACGTTAAAATCCAGGGAACCCTTGTTTCGGTAAAAGGTCCGAAGGGTGAGCTCAAGTGGAGCTATCCCGGAGAGATGAAAGTCTCCATGAAGGACAACCAGGTCACTGTGGAAAGGCCGTCTGACGCGAAACCGCACAGGGCGCTTCATGGTACGGTAAGGAGCATCATTGCCAATATGGTTACAGGTGCGAGCACCGGATACCAGAGAGTGCTTGAGATTAACGGGGTCGGTTACAGGGCCCAGATCCAGGGCAGCAAGATCTCGTTTACCCTCGGATATTCTCATCCGGTCGAGTACAGCCTTCCTGGAGGGATTACTGCTCAGGTTGATAAAAAGCAGACTCTGCTTACTCTTGAGGGTATTGACAAGCAGCTGATTGGACAGGTCGCAGCCAACATACGTTCGCTGAGACCGCCGAATGTATATAAGGGCAAAGGCATCAAGTATGCTGAAGAGAGAATCAAGATGAAAGTGGGCAAGGCAGGTAAATAAATCAGGTTATAAGGTGATAAATTGAGATACATGAAGGAAGAAGCAAGAAAGGCAAGACATTTCAGAGTCAGAAAAAAGGTTTCCGGTACACCCGAAAAGCCGAGGCTTAATGTTTTCAGAAGTGTTAAACATATTTATGTCCAGGTAATAGATGACTTTTCTGGCAAGACCCTGACTGCTGCCTCAAGTGTGGACAAGGAACTGAAGGGAAAGATTACTACTGGCGGTAATATTGAATCGGCAAAGACAATTGGTTCTTTGATAGCCAAAAGGGCACAGGACAAAGGGATTAGCCAGGTTGTGTTTGACAGGGGCGGATACCAGTATCATGGAAGAGTGAAGGCGCTTGCCGATGCTGCAAGAGAAGGCGGACTTAAGTTTTAATTAACAATTAGCAATGAACAATTAATAATTGTTAATTCGTAATTAATTGTTTTGGAGGAGGTAAGGTGGGTAGAATAAACCCAGAGAGTCTCAACATACTGAAAGACAAGGTCATATTTATTAATAGAGTTGCGAAGGTAGTAAAGGGCGGTCGCCGTTTTTCCTTTAGTGCTCTTGTGGTAGTAGGTGATGAAGAGGGCCATATAGGATTTGGGAAGGGAAAGGCGCAGGAAGTGCCGGAGGCCATAAGAAAGGCTGTTGAACAGGCAAAACGTACGCTGGTAAAAGTTAAGATCAAGGACGGAACGATCCCCCACAGGATTAACGGCATTTACGGGGCAGGAAAGGTTGTTATGGTGCCTGCAAGACCGGGAACGGGCCTTATTGCCGGAGGACCTGTCAGGGCAATCATGGATGTGGTCGGTATACGTAATATTGTTGCCAAATCTCTCGGCAGCAGAAACCCTTTTAATATGGTCAGGGCGACGATAAACGGACTTACAAAATTGAAGGACTTTTCGAGTGTTGCAAGAAGAACAGGCAAGGCCGAAGAGGGACAGCAGGATAAGAAAAATGAAAAAGCTTAAGATTACATTGAAAAGAAGCATTATCGGCAAACCGGAGAAACAGAGGAAAGTAATCCGCGCACTTGGGTTGAGGAGAATGCACCACACAGTAACTCATAATGATACGCCTGCCATAAGAGGAATGATCCATAAGACCTCTCATATGCTTGAAGTTGCGGAGGAATAAATGAAATTATCAGAGCTTGCACCCAACCCCGGATGCAAAAAAAAGAGGAAAAGAATAGGAAGGGGGCCTGGTTCAGGCCATGGTAAAACTTCCTGTAGGGGACATAAAGGACAGAAGTCAAGAAGCGGCGGCGGAGTAAAACCAGGTTTTGAGGGCGGACAGATGCCTCTGCAGCGCCGGCTTCCCAAACGGGGCTTCACAAATATTTTCCAGAAAAAATATTCCATTGTTAACATAGCTGTTTTGAATCGCCTTGAAGAGACGACGATAACTCCCGAGTTCCTGTTGAAGGAGGGAGTAGTTAAAAAGTTGCAGGATGGCATCAAGATCCTGGGCAACGGAGAGATAACCAAATCAATTACTGTTAAAGCCCACGCCTTCAGTGCTTCTGCCAAAGAGAAGATAACAAAGGCAAAGGGAAGTGTAGAAATAGTGTGAGTATTGTCAACACCTTTCAGAACGTCTTTAAGATAGCGGAGCTTAAAAGCAGGATAATATTTACTCTTGCCCTCCTTGCTGTTTACAGGATAGGCGCCCACATCCCAACCCCCGGAATCAACGGAGAAGAATTAAGCAAGTTCCTCATGGAGAGGGGCGGTGCGCTTATGGGCTTCTTTGATATGTTTTCGGGTGGTGCATTATCGAGGGCGACTATATTTGCCCTGGGTATCATGCCCTACATCAGTGCATCCATTATCCTTCAGCTGCTTACCGTTGTTATTCCTGTGCTCGGAAAACTGGCAAAGGAAGGTGAGGCGGGCAGAAAAAAGATCACCCAGTATACCAGGTATGGAACGGTTGGGATCAGTATTGTTCAATCTATCGGTATTGCCGTTGGAATAGAAAGCATGAGCGGGGGTGCCTTTGTTTCGAATCCCGGCTGGCCTTTCAGGCTTATGACCATGATTACGATGACGTCAGGGACGGCCTTTATTATGTGGCTGGGTGAGCAGATAACGGAAAGGGGAATTGGAAACGGAATCTCCCTTATTATATTTGCCGGCATTGTAGCCCGGTTCCCGAATGCAGTCATCAGTTCTGTGGCCCTTATGAAAGCGGGTGAACTCCATATTCTTGTGATGCTCATCGTTCTCGTTGCGATGATCGCGGTCATCGGCTTTATTGTATATATGGAACGGGGGCAGAGAAAAATACCGATACAGTACGCGAAAAGGGTAGTGGGAAGAAAGGTGTACGGAGGACAGAGTACCCATCTGCCGCTTAAGGTGAATACCGCGGGTGTTATTCCCCCGATTTTTGCATCTTCCATTATCATGTTCCCTGCAACCATAGCAGGTTTTATAGCGATTCCGTGGGTGCAGTCCTTTGCAGGACAGCTGACACCAGGCACGCTTTTTTATACGGTAATATATGTCAGTATGATATTTTTCTTCTGTTATTTCTATACGTCCATAACATTTAACCCTGTGGATGTAGCGGACAACCTGAAGAAATACGGCGGGTTTATTCCAGGTGTCAGGCCGGGACAGAAGACAGCTGACTTCATTTATCATGTGCTTGCGAGAATCACCTTCGGAGGTGCGGTTTATCTTTCAGCTGTCTGTATTCTACCAGATATTTTAAGGGGTTATTTTAATATGCCCTTTTATTTTGGAGGCACTTCTCTCCTGATTATTGTGGGTGTTGCCCTTGATACAATTTCTCAGATGGAATCTCATCTTGTTACCCGTTCTTATGACGGATTTCTAAAAAAGGGCAGGGTCCGGGGAAGACGGGGATAACAGTTTTCGGTCATTGATTATTCTGAAATCACCAGATGAGATAAAACGGATGGCAGAATCATGCCGGATAGTTGCAGAAGTGCTTGAGGAAGTAAAGAAAATTGTTGCCCCGGGCATAACGACAAAGGAACTCGACAGATATGCGGAAACGTATATCAACTCAAAGAATGCTGTTCCGGCATTTAAAGGGTACAGAGGATATCCGGCGAGTATGTGCACTTCAATAAACGAGCAGGTAGTTCATGGAATACCATCTTCTGTAAAAGTGAAAAATGGCGACGTGATAAGCCTGGATATAGGAGTGTATTATAAGGGGTTTTATGGTGATGCTGCGGTAACACTGCCGGTTGGTAAAATCAGCGGCGATGCGGAAAAGCTGCTGGCAGTTACGGAAAAGGCCCTGAAAGACGGGGTAGCGAAAAGTGTTGCCGGAAGCAGGCTGTCCGACATATCGTCAGTTATTCAGACTTGTGTAGAAGCTGAGGATTTTTCGGTTGTAAGAAATTTTGTTGGTCACGGCATTGGAAGAGAGCTTCATGAGGAGCCGCAGATACCCAATTATGGCAGGCCCGGGGAAGGGCCGGAGCTTAGAGAGGGAATGACTCTGGCCATCGAGCCCATGGTAAATGCCGGCGGCTGGGAAGTTGATATATTAAACGACGGCTGGACAGCCGTAACAAAAGACAGCAGTTTATCGGCCCATTTTGAACATACAATAGCAGTAACAAAAAATGGTCCCGCAGTCTTGACTAAAATATAAGATATAAGTATAATTATTAGTTCTTTAATATGCCAAAAGAAGATGCCATAGAGGTTTCAGGAACCATTCTCGAGAATTTGCCTAATGCAAAGTTCAAGGTAGAGATTGAGAATGGGCAGGTAATTCTCGCTTATGTCTCGGGCAAGATGAGGATGCATTTTATTAAAATCCTCCCCGGAGACAAAGTTACGGTCGAACTGTCACCCTATGACCTTACAAAGGGAAGAATAACATACAGATTTAAATAGAGAGTTCAGAGGATAGACATGAAAGTACGTTCGTCAGTAAAACAGATGTGCAAAAAATGCAAGATCATCAAAAGGCAGGGTGTTGTCAGGGTCATATGTGAGAACCCGAAGCATAAACAGAGACAGGGATAGTCTTCCCTGGAAGAATTGAACGATTATACATATTAAGTAAGAAGGGATAATAAAGTGAGAATTTCAGGAGTCGATTTACCAAGAAATGAAAGGGTAGAAATAAGCCTGACAAGGATTTTTGGAATCGGTAGAACTATTTCCCGGAGAATATTGCAGGAAACAGGTATTGACCTGAACAAGAAAACCAGGGACCTTACCGATGAAGACGGAGTAAAGCTGAGAACAGTTATTGACAGGGATATCAAGGTTGAAGGTGACCTGAGACGTGAAATATCGATGAATATCAAGAGACTTCAGGATATTGGTAGCTACAGAGGACTCAGACACAGAGCCAGGCTTCCGGTACGCGGCCAGCGGACAAGTACAAACGCACGTACACGGAAAGGTCCGAAAAAAGCTATTGGTGGGATGAAGAAGAAGGGATAAAAGATGGCCCAGAAAAAGAAAAAAGGTGGTAAAAAAGAAAAAAAGGTAGTACATTCCGGAGCAGCACATATACAGGCTACGTTTAATAATACGATGATTACTATAACTGACCAGAGGGGCAATGTTGTTGCCTGGGCTTCAGCAGGTGGTCAGGGTTTTAAGGGTTCAAGAAAGGGCACTCCATATGCTGCGCAGATTGCAGCGGACAATGCCGCAAAAAAAGCAATGGGTTTTGGAATGAGACAGATCAATGTATACGTCAAAGGTCCGGGGGCCGGCAGGGAATCAGCCATCAGGGCCCTGCAGTCAGCAGGACTTGAAATAAGCCTTATTAAGGATGTGACTCCTGTTCCTCATAATGGCACAAAACCGCCGAAAAGGAGAAGAGTATAGTGGCCAGATACAGAGATGCAGTATGCAGATTATGCAGAAGAGAAAGCGAAAAGCTCTTTTTAAAGGGCGATAGATGTCTTACAGATAAATGTGCTGTCGAAAGAAGGAAGTATGCGCCCGGGCAGCACGGACAGAGAAGAAGGAAGTTTTCTGACTATTCACTTCAGCTAAGGGAAAAGCAGAAAGCAAAAGAGACCTATGGTATTCTTGAAAAGCAGTTCAGACTGTACTATTTCAAGGCTGAAAAAATGAGTGGTGTCACAGGAACGAATCTCCTGCAGCTTCTGGAGCGGAGACTTGATAATATAGTTTACAGGATGGGCTTTGCTGCAAACAGACGGCAGGCAAGACAGCTCGTTCTGCATGGTCACTTTACTGTAAACGGCGGAAGGGTGAATATCCCCTCTTTTTTAATACGTACCGGAGATGTTGTAGTCCCCAGGGACAAGAGTAAAAAACTGGCAGCCATTGAGGAGAACATCTCCAAAATAGAGCATAGGGGTTTACCCGGCTGGATAGAGATGGACGTGAACAAACTCACGGGAAAAGTACTCAACTATCCATCACGGGACGAGATTGAAATACCTGTTAAGGAACAGCTGATAATTGAGTTGTATTCTAAATAAACTAAAAATAGTTGATTACACAGATTGAAAAAATCAGATTACACAGATACAAAAGGAAATCTGCGTAATCATCCTTAAGAAATCTGTGTAATCAGTATAATGAATAATTATACAAGGGAGGCTTAATGGATCTTCAAACGAAAGGCTTTCAATTACCGGACAATATAGTTTTTGAATCTGATAGCCTTACAAATACATACGGGAAGTTTTCTGCCGAAGCCTTTGAGAGGGGTTTTGGTGCAACCTTGGGTAATGCATTAAGAAGGGTAATGCTTTCTTCAATTGAAGGGGCTGCGGTCACTTCTATACGGATTCCGGGTGCGCTTCATGAGTTCACAACGATATCCGGAGTTAAGGAAGACGTTGTCGATATACTTCTTAATGTAAAACAGCTGAGGTTTAAATCTCATTCTGATGATTCTCAGGTAATAACGGTTGAAGCGAAAGGCCCTGGAGAAATTACAGGTAAAAATATTGAAGGGAGCCAGATCGAGATCCTCAACCCTGACCAGCATATAGCAACTCTCGAAAAGAAAGTCAACGTGACATTAGAACTTACAATAGCAAAAGGCAGGGGATATGTAACCGCAGAAAGCAATACAGACGAGGACCAGCCTGTTGATACCATTACGGTTGATTCAATTTTTACCCCTATTCGGAAGGTGAACTTCTGGGTCGAGGGGGCCAGGGTAGGGCGTTCTACAGACTATGATAAACTTGTCATGGAAATATGGACTGACGGAAGCATTACACCCCAAAATGCTCTATCAGAGGCCTCAAATATTCTTAAGGAGCACCTGGGACTGTTTGGTGTTAATGGTGGAGATGAGTCTGCTGAAGAGGATACGGCTGTGGATACTTCCGATAATACTGAAAGCAGCACGAACAGCTTCCTTGCAGACTTCATGGATGAGGAGCCTGTAGAGCTGAATGAAAATCTCCTTAAGAGTGTAGAAGAGCTTGAGCTTTCAGTGCGTTCATACAATTGTCTTAAGAATGCAAACATACGCACGCTTGCCGATCTTGTACAGAGGACCGAGCAGGAGATGCTGAGAACAAAGAATTTTGGGAGAAAGTCTCTCAATGAAATAAAGGAAATAATTGTTGCCATGGGACTGCACTTCAATATGAGAATAGAACCTGAAGATTTAGAGAAACTGGCAGCCACAAAGAGGCCCGAAAATGCGACATAGAGTAGCAGGAAAAAGATTTCACAGAAATACTAACCAGAGGAAGGCGCTCCTGAGGGGGCTTGTCATATCCCTGTTTGATCATCTCAAAATCGAGACAACGGTAGCAAAGGCCAAGGAAGCAAAGAAGGTTGCAGAGCGGATAATAACTCTTGGTAAAAAAGGAGACATATCGTCAAGAAGGCTCGCACTCTCCCGTATTCCGAATAAGGCGGCCATTATGAAGCTTTTTGTTGACATAGCTCCAAAGATAAAGAGAAGCAGCGGTTATCTACGAGTACTGAAAACACGCAACCGTGTTGGAGACAATGCTTCCATGGCAATACTGGAATTTGTTGATTATGATCTTCTGAATGAAGAAAAAGCTGAAAAGCCGGAGAAAGAAGAAAAGAAGGAAAAGAAAGAGAAGAAGGCAAAGGCAAAGACAGAAGAGAAGAAAGAAGAAAAGAAAGAGAAGAAAGCGACCAAAGCAAAAAAAGAGGAAAAGAAGGAAACAAAAAAGGAGAAAGAAAAAAAGTAGTTTTTGGAATTGTCAGATAAAAAACGACGGGCGTCCTGTATTGCAGGACGCCCTTTTTTGTTGGAAAGAGCTATTTAGACTTTTATGCTTTCATGTGGAAAACGCTCTTTTAACATAATTCAACAGATAAAACAACTGTCAAAAATAACACTGTCAAAAATAACAGGTGCTATAAAATGCGTAAAATAATATAATTATAAATCCAACGAATTATTTGAAACGCGTAGTTATCTATTGTAAATTTTAAAAAGCATACGGGCTCTTAGTTTTTCTTTAAAAAACTTTTCGTTCAACCGAAAAAATCGATTGCTTGGTAAGGGGGCATGTTGATTATTTATCGAATTTTATTTGTCATTATCTTTTTGGCCATACCTTTTAATGTTCTTGCGATGGACGCATACTATGAGGATGATCTGAAAGAGCATCTACTGCAAAGTAGAAATATTCTTGAAACCGCTGATGAAAAGATCAAATCCAGCCAGCCGGCAGACACCGAAATAAAAGAACTCTCAGACAATCTCGAAGGTATTAAAGCTTATCAGGTGCTTTTTCAGGAAAGGCTTAATGAAAGACTGGAAAGAAAAAAAATATCTGTATTGGATGCTACAGAAGCCCATATCGAGATAGTGAACGATTTCAATGAAGCTCTTAAGGATTATATAAATACTGTTGAGAGCATTTTACCTGAAAGTTTAAGCGCCGGCGATAATGAATTATCGGGCATCATTGGCGAGCAGACAGCTGTCTTTGATCAACAGGTAATCGACAAGCTTGGAATGCTTCTCAGCGAACTTCTTTTTGAAAATACTGTTTCGCTGAACAGCAACACGGATACCATAAATCTATACCTGAAAGGCTCTGACCATTTTGCCGGCGGGAAAGACATTCCCCATGATATAAAGCAAACCGGAAAGGTTGACTCCCATAAGTTGATCAGGGAACTGGCAAAACAGGCGGTCAAAGAAATAGACCGGGAAAAAGATTTTTCCGATTCTCTGGACAACGTTCTTAAGACATTCAAAAAAGCAGAAACCGAAGAAGCTGCAATGTATAAGAAGCTCCGGGAAATCGATAAGAAAATCCATGTGATAGACTCACCTGTGATTAAGGAAAGGCAAAGGAAAGCGCTGGCGGACTACAAGAACAGGTCTTCTGAATTAAAGGAGCATATGGAGGCGCTGAAAAGGTCTGAAGACATCAAGGATTCTCCAGAAATAGTAAGGGGGAATTTAAATGGACTGATTGAATTTCTTGATAAATACAGGGCGCAGGACGAGTATGACCTGCTGGGAAACGAAAGCAGTTTGCCCTGGAGGGTTGCGGAACCCGGAGAAATTATTTTGCTTGGTGATACCGTAAGCCTGCCCCAGGATAATGTATTAGCGGTTTCAGTCGGTGCTCCTGTTGGAGATGATCTTGCTGAAACTATAGATGTCCAGATAACCCCGGAAATCCAGGCCCTTGCGGACAGCCTGGGTAACGATCCCCTGGAAATATACAGATATGTTTATAACAACTATGACTATGCTCCCTATTATGGATCACTGAAGGGTTCTCTTGACACGTACTGGGAAAAAGAAGGGAATGATTATGACCTTTCGTCACTGCTTATAGCTTTGCTCAGGGCTTCAAATATTCCTGCGCGGTATGTAAGGACGAATGTGTTGATGAGGATAGAACAGGTGATGGCGCTTGTGGATATATATGATCCGATGGGCGCTCTTTCTTATTTGTCCAGCGGCGGATTTCCGCGTCTCGGCTATGGTACGGATAGTAAGGGCAGGGGATATGCTCGCATAGAACATGTTTATGTAGAAGCATACCTCCCGTATTCAAATTACAGGGGTACGGGTGAGGATTCAGCGGGGGAGCTCTGGGTGCCCCTTGATCCCACTATAAAAAAATATAGAGTGCTGCAGGAGGGTCTTGACTTTGCCTCTGAAATGGGATTTGACTGGAAGACATTGTTTGATGAATATATTGCTAATCTGCAGGGTATTACCCCTATGGAGTATTATGAAAAAAGAGTAGAAAATTTTGTATCTGACAATTACCCGAACGAAACAGTCGATTCATTGAAGAGGACCATGGAAATAGATACAATGCAGTTTGATTTTCTTCCGGGCACCCTCCCATTTTACGTTACAGAAGTAATCGACAGTTTTTCTGAAGTGCCGCAGGAACTCAGGGGCACGGTCAGGTTCAGGATGGGTGCTTCCATCCTGGATTATACCGCAAACCTTCCAGATCTTCTCGGCAGGAGGGTCACTCTCTCGTATACAGGAGCAACTGCTGACGATCAGGCGGTTATTGATGAGTTTGGAGGGGTTGTTAATACGCCTCCTTACCTGATAGCTGTAAAAGCCTTATTGAAAGTTGACGGTGTTGTTATTGCTGAAGGTGCCAGCCAGGCGGGCGGTATAATGGTAGGCTTCAGTGTGGATTATAAACGTCCCGGACGGGAGATCAAGTCGAGCGATCATCACGTCGTTGCAGGCAGCATTAATGCAATAGGAATGACAGTGGGTAGAGTAAGGCCGGAGCGTATGGATTTTTCAGAGGTTGATACGTCCGATGATTTCTATATGTCCAAGATGCTGCATGCAATTGTTATGAAGTATCATGATACCGCAAACAAGAGCGGCCGGCTGTTGAACGAAACAATGAAGATGAAGAGCCGGCCTCTTTTCCGCGAGGCCCTGGTTTCTTCACACCACGCAAGAGAAATGGTCTACGGATTAATTCCGACAGGCTTTCAGCTTGCAGGCCTGAAAATTGATGCGCAGGACATGTTGTCAGTCATTATGGCGGTTGATGGATATGATAGGAAAAGAACAATCGATTTAATGATGATGGGAGGGATAGAGGCATCATACCAGGAGAACAGGGTGTTTGAAGAGAATATTTACTGGACCAATGGCGGATCAGCGATTAAAGGGCTCCAGGCATTAAAGGCATTAGGTGTGGGTATTATCGAGCTTACCCCTCCGTACAGATATCCATGGAACCCAAATATTCCGCAAAACGTTATTGATGATATTAATGATGCCCTCAACATGGGATGGCACGTTATCGCACCTCTGGATACAGGAGGAATTCCTGTTGTGCCATATATCAAATATGATCCTGAAAGCGGATCAGCCGGCTATATGATTGCAACTTTGGCGGGCGGATATAATGAATTCATTGATGCAGATGTTGAACTGTATTTCCTGCTTGATGGAATGATGTGGGGTGGCCATGAAACAATAAAGAAGATAGAATTTGAAGCACTTTATCCACCCAGTGGACGGATATATGCATTAGGCAGGTATGTATATGTCGGAATAAGAAGGACAGTAACATTTGAGCATAGGGAAACAGGTCAGGAGAGGGTGATGGTAACGGACAAAAACTCGGCCGGCGGACCATGGGAACTAATCTTACCTACTGGAACAGGATGGGAGACCAGCAGGACCAGAATGCCCAAGGTATGGTCGGTTCCGGGACATATTAAACTCAAATATGATGGTTTGATAGTGCACGATTTTTATTTGTGGGGAGTACAGCTGGATTTGGCGGAATCTGACAGGTATCTTGCCGTGACAATTGACAATGGCGTGGATGTGGTTAAAAATCCGGTAAATATCCAATATAACATTACACATGAAGTGCCGGACCTGGTTCTTAGTTCGGTATTTATGACGGTGTATAACAGCTCCGGAGACCCAATACGAACAATTGATAAGTTGGAAGA
>JBDLIC010000068.1:0-18757 GCA_039715075.1 Nitrospirota bacterium | reverse complement strand
CCAATGCTGACAGGCTTAAAGCAAAAACAGCTTTTGAAAAGATGGATATGGGCTGGAATGCGCTTGGGTTTAATGTGGAGGAGGAGAAGATAGCAGAGATAAAATTGCAGACCTCTCTTTTTAAATGATATTTTTTATAACAAAATAAATTTTGTCAGAAGATTTGGCAAAATCTTTTTTGTCATATAAGATTCTATATATTTAATATGAAAAGGCAAGAATCCCCGGATATCCAATTAGTTGTTACAGCTGCGCTTAAAAAAGAGATTCCTGCAGACTGGTTGAATTCTCATCATGCAGGCGCTTATACTCTTGCCGCCTTAAAATCCGGGGCCATTAACCGGTTAAATACTTCAAGCAGGGGAATTCTGGTTGTGATAACAGGAGCGGGCCTGAAGGCTTCGGAAGAGGCTGCCTGCTGGATAAGAGATAATCTGAATCCACTGTTCGTCCTGAACATAGGGACTTGCGGGCTTATTGATAAAAGGCGCTCGACTGGTAAATGGATAAAGCCGCGATTTGTATCAAATGAAGACGACGATGAAGTTGAGCTTGATGCAGGATTGCCTGTTCAGTGTCCTGCTAATGTAACAGATGTCCGGTCAGTGATAAGCGTGCAAAAGGAAAACACTGGTGACATGCCTTCTTCATGGAAGCAGCATGATGCGATTGACATGGAGTGTTATCCGCAGGCAAAGGTTTTTGCTGAAACCGGAATCAGTTTCCACTGTCTGAAATTCGGGACTGACTATTCTGACAGCAATACTGTCTCTGATTTCAATGAAAACCTGAAGCTGTTTACAGAAAGCTTTAAGGACCTGTTTCACTTTCTGAATAATGCTCATCCTGAAATTACAGTGGTCATTCCTGTTTATAACCGTGAGAAAACAATTGAGCGGGCAGTTGATTCAATACTGGCCCAGTCTTTCCGGCCTGAGGAGATCATTGTTGTTGATGACTGTTCTACAGACAGAACTGGAGAGCTTCTCAGGAAATATGGCAATAAGATTACCTGTATACAGCTTGAAAAAAACTCGGGACCTTCAAGGGCAAGGAATGAGGGAATTGAAAGAGCTCATACAGACTGGATCGCCTTTATGGATTCAGACGACTGCTGGAAAAAGGATAAATTGAAGAACCAGGTCGAATTTCTCCGCAGATACCCCTTTTATCAGATAATGCAGTCAGATGAGATATGGATACGTAAAGGGGTGCGTGTCAATCCGCGCAAATACCATAAAAAACCGGAGGGCTGGATATGGAAGCGGTCTCTCGAAAGGTGTCTTGTCTCCCCTTCGGCTGTCCTGATCAGAAAATCGCTTCTTCAGCAGTATGGAAAATTTGATGAGTCTCTGCCTGTCTGTGAGGATTATGACCTCTGGCTGAAGATTTCCCGCCATAATCCTGTCGGGCTTGATCCGGATTTATCTGTCATGAAATACGGCGGCCACGATGATCAGCTTTCAGGGAAATATCATTCGATGGACAGCTTCAGGGTAAAGTCGTTATACAGACTGCTGAAGAACGAACAGCAGCCGTATTTTCGTGAGGAATTACTCAGAATGCTTGCAAAGAAACTGAACATATTGATTGATGGATGCAAAAAGAGGGGAAAGCTGAAGGAATCAGGTAAGTATCACAACATACTCGGGTCAATTAAAAAGTGCTGAGAAATGGCCTTTATTGTACAATAGTCGTATGTCTCAGGAAATCATTAAAGTAGAAGATGTGCTGATCGACGACAGCCGGTTTACAATGCAGGGCTACCTTTTTGAACCGGTTATCGCCCTGTCATGTCATATCAATTCATTCGACACACTCGGAATACTGTACCCTGTTATTGTGTACAGGGATGACAAGTCGCAGTTACATCTTGTTGACGGCAGGAAGCGGGTGCAGTTTGCCAGGGAGAAGAGGGAGAAGACGATCCGCGCAACAGTACTGCCGGAAAACACGCCTGTCACGGATATCATAACGCTTATTTTTTGCAACAAGAGGCATGAGGTTGAATCGAGTGTTATGAACAAGATCCAGTTTATCTGTTTTACAACTTCACTGAATGCGTCGGTATCCTGGATCCTGCAGTCTCTCTGTATTCCATTTGAGTTCAAGCCGTACGGTGATTTTCTTAATGAATGCGAACAGATCAACAATCTGCCTGTTGAGCTTAAACAATTCTGTCATGAAAAGAAGTTTTCATTAAAACAACTGGTGAATCTTACATGGTATCCTGTGGATATCCTCAAACAGCTTGTCAAGTGGAAATCTGTCCTCCAGCTCACAGCTTCTACGATGGATGAAATTGCTACGTCCCTTAAGGATTATCTAAGGCTGAATAACAGGTCGGTCAGCGACTTTGTCCGGGAGCATGATGTACTGGAAATACTCGATTCATCTCTCTCACCCCGCGAGAAGACAGAAAAGTTCCGCTGGCTTTTATACGTTAAAAAGTTTCCCACACTTTCGGATATAAATGAGCGTATTGAGAAAACAGTAAAAAAGCTGGACCTTCCGGGGGGAATACGGATCAGCTGGGACAAGACACTGGAAAATAAAAATGTGAACATTTCGGTTGATATTCAAGACCAGCAGCAGTGGCATTCACTTTTAAATAAGATAAAGTCTGAAGAAGTAAAAAAGGCGGTCAAATCTATCCTTGAAAAGCTCTGAGTAGAGGTATGTTGTAACCCTCTCCAGCGAAGCTTAATATGAAGATCAACAGCATTAATTTCAAAGACGGTAAAAAAGAGGTGCAGGGCATCCCGAAGAGAGGCGAGGCAATGGATACGTGCGCCACCTTTAACCGAAAGTATATATGCTGTCATGTGCATGTCCTGAAATCCCTTCATAACTGTCCCTTTGAATGCTCTTATTGCTTTTTGCAGAATTACCTGACAGACGGGAGGACAAAGGCGGTAGACGATATCGGTACGCTGATGAAGGAAGTGAAGGAGAAGATTTCAGAAGAGCCCCGGAAGCTGTTCCGTATAGGCACATGGGAACTGGGCGACAGCCTGGCACTTGAAGAAGAGACAGGACAGGCCGAAAAACTTGTCAGTGAATTTGCCGGACTGAAAAACGCGGTGCTTGAACTCAAGACAAAATCTGACTGTATTGACTCTCTGGCAGGTATTGACCATAGAGGAAAGACCGTTGTTTCATGGTCACTGAATACGGATCATATAATAAATACAGAAGAGCATGGAACATCTTCTCTCGAAAAGCGGCTTGAAGCAATGCACGAAACAGAAAAGGCGGGTTATCTCATAGGCATTCACTTTGATCCCATGATACTGCATGAAGGCTGGAAAGGCGGGTATGAACTGCTCGTGAAAAAGGTCTTTGACAAGGTCTCTCCGGAGAGGGTTGCCTGGATTTCAATAGGAAGCCTCAGGTTTAACCCTGAAATGAAAAAGAAGATTGAAAACAACTACCCTGACAACAGACTGACCTGCGCGGAGATGGTGCTGGGAGATGATGCAAAGATGAGGTATGTGAAACCTCTTCGTGTCAGCATGTACAGATTTTTATTAAGCAGGCTGAAAAAATATATCCACAAAGAGAACCTTGTTTACCTCTGCATGGAGCGATGGGATGTCTGGGACAAGGTGTTCAGATATCATCCTGATTCGATTGAGCACCTGGATTATCTGTTTGCGAAGTCGCTCTATGAGAGATATGGTCTGGGTAATACAGTGCCTGACAGAACTGATTATGAATCTAAAATATGAAAATCGTAATTCGTAATTTTTAATTTATTTTTTGCAATGCAAAAAGACAAGCAACTTTTCCCAAAAGATCCTGCAAACATTAAAACCTCCTGGCTCTGGCTCGGCACATGGAGTATGGGTGGTGAAGGATTTGGCCCGCACGATGAACGCGAGTCTCTGAAAGTCCTCCACTCTGCCGCGGAAAACAATGTCCGTTATTTTGATACTGCAGGGTTTTATGCGCATGGTACTTCCGAGCGTCTTATAGAAACAATAATCCGTCAGGACAGGGAACAGTTCTTCATCTCAACAAAAGGCGGCCTGGTCTGGAACGGCAGAACAGCAGAGCATAGTGCATCGCCTGAAGATTTAAAGAGACAGCTGAATGAAAGCCTTGAAAGGCTTAAGACCGTATATCTTGACCTTTACCAGCTCCACTGGCCAGATCCTGAGGTGCCCGTGCAGGAGAGCATTGATGCGTTAAAGTCATTTCAGAAAGAAGGATTAATAAGATTCTGGGGTACAGGTAATCTGACAACCCGGCAGTTGGCTGACAATCTTTCAAATGAGCGGAATGTCCCTCATCAGGTGCATTTTAATCCGGCCCACCAGGACAGGTCGGTTTTGGAGGCCGGGAAAGAGAGATGTATAAATTGTATTATTTCTCCGCTTGAACAGGGACTGTTGGGCAGGGGAAAAAGCTCTCAGGGAAGTGAGGGGATAGGAAAGAAGGATATCCGCAACCGGAACCCGGCTTTCTCGATTCCTGAAATTCAGGACTGGAACAGAAATTTGAACAGACTGACAGACGCGCATGATCTTTCAAAGGTTAGTATTGTTCTTATGTGGATATGCTCACAGCCTGATGTCCACGCGATAATTCCGGGACCACGAAAACCGGAACAACTGCAGGAGATCCTGCATTTTAAATCAGCAGTACATGAGCATGATCTTTTATCTTCCAGTGAGGGCAACAGAATTTTATCTGAAGATAGAGTGAGAAAAATTATACCGGATGAAATATGGGAGCACCTGAAAGCAGTGCCATCGTAGGGGTGGTCCGGCCAGTCGCCCGGCTTTATTCACAGACGTAAAAATTGTTACCGGCACAAAATCAACATGACCCAAAGAGAGCCCGGTTTTATGAGTGCAGTTCTTCGTATTCAGGAATATTTGCCATTACATATTCCAGTATGCCTTCAGGGTCGCATTCGATGCATATATCTATTCCCTGAATGAGAGGAACCCCTTCACTGAGTAAGTTGGCATTTTCGAGCCCGGAATGTGCGAGTCTGTTGAGAATCATTTTCTTGGGTCTTGAATGAGACTTTCCACAGTTCGTACAAACCCAGATAAAGTTGTCCTTTGATTTTTCTAAACAGTTCGGGCATACATAAATCTGCACTCCCGGTTTTGCCTCAACATGTGTCGTGGTATACTCTTTTTTGCAGATATTGCATTGGCCTAATGAGTCTGACATTTTTCAACCTCCTTTTAAGCAGGCCTGGATTTATTCTCTCTCACTTGTCTTATCGGAACAGCCGAAAAACAACTTTATTGTGATGAATTTTCAGGAACTGTAAATGCAGGGCAAAATATAGAAATGGATATTAAAACAAAGGGTTACGTTGAGGTTAACAGGATGGGTTTATGTACATTACCATCGTTTTTTCTCCCAGTTAACAGCACGCGCATAATACTTAAACATCTTTTCACGTTTTTTGAATTCCCTGGAATGTATAATTCGCCTGCCCCTGTCTCTCTCGATCCCGATATCAGCATGCAGCATTTCATGATAGACGATATATTCCAGAAAATAATGAGGGACGTTTTTACTGTCAAGAATAGGATTAATTCTTATCATATGATTTTGGCCTGTATAGCTCCCCAGGGTCCTTCTTCTTGCCGCACGCTTTGGGCTGCGGTACCCCCAGGTGATATCCGCAGATACTCTGTCGTCAAAGTATGTACTGTTTATTGAATGATATATGTCCATAAGATCGTAATGACTGCCTTCTGTCTGAATACTGATTTTTCTCGGCGGTTTTTTTCTTATTTGATGAGTGTTGGATTTAATAAAATCTCTGATTAACGGTGTCTTCCTTTTTCGGCCCCTTATATAATCTGACAGCTCTTTTAAAACTTCCCTGCCTGCGGCGAGAAAGATCCTGTGAAGTCTTATTAGAATGGAATCATTTTTCTCCCTTATTGAAAGCATACTGGTAGAGTTGTCGGTGATGACAAGAGATATGATTTTGCGTGTCGCTTTTTCGAGATACGATTTCAGTGATGTTTCATCAAGATGGAATGTGAACGTTAACTGGTGCATCAGATAATATACTATAGAACAGCACCATTCCGCCACACTGTAAGGGCAGGGTTTCCGCTCATATGCGCTAAGTTGTTTTGAAAAATGAACGTCGAACATCGAAAATCGAACGCCTGTTATTGGAGGCAAACTCAATCTTCCCGTAATTTCTGCTGCGCCAGAAAAGCACATCCCCAAAGCCCGGCATTTTGTTCCCTTATAAGGAACACGGGAATCTTTATGAGCAGATCAGACAGTGTATCCGAGTGTTCAAATTCATCGGCAAAGGCTTTATGAGTGACAAGATCCGGAGTATTTGCAGCGACTCCACCGGAAATATATATGCCTCCGAGGGAAAGTGTTTCCAGGGCAAAATTGCGGCATGCTCGTCCATAGAATTTTGATGCCCACTCAAGAGTTTTAGAGTTACCTGTGAAGCCCTCAACTATTACTTGAGGCTCAAGTTTTTCTCCTGTAAGATATTGGTGAATATGAATGAGGCCATTGCCTGATACGACTTTATTCCATGTAATATAGCTGTCACCGGTTTCATTTATGAGAAAATCACGGAACTCACACTCTTCCATTGTTTCAAAAGGAAAACTTGCATGTCCCCCTTCAGAAGGGATTGCAAGGTAGCCGCCCTGTTCATCCGGTATAATAACTGCCTTGCCAAGTGCTGTGCCTGCTCCGATTACTGAAACTGTACTATTCTGAACAGCAGTCCCGGTTTTTACCCGTTCCGCATTCCTGCCGATCTGTGAACAACAGGCATAGGCCTGTGCTACAAAATCATTAATCAGGAAGACCTTTCTAAAACCTAATTCATTTTTTGCATTGGAAATATCAATGTCCCACGATATAAAAGGAGGTGAGCACTTTATCCCCTGTTCCACAGGACCGGCAATAGCGAAAACTGCAACATCGGAATCTTCCGGACTCAATGGAAAGCCTTCTATTTTAAGATTCCCGATCAAATCAGTAAATGAGGAGGACCCGGATGTTTTCAGCCACATGGTTTCGAGGAGATTCAGGTCTTCTCTCTGATCAACTTCAAAAAAAGCAAAACGGCTATTTGTGCCGCCTATGTCTGCAGCAAGGATTTTTTTCACAGTGTTAAGGGGAAATCTGTTAATTTTATTTTAGTCACCTACCTTAACCGTACTTTATCCATGCTGTCAAGGAATATTGATTCATGCTGACATTATCTTTTTAAAGTAAGTTAAAATAATGGGCAAACAATGCAGAGTAAAACTTTAAAAATATTTTTCTCGGGAATTGCAGGGAGCGGTGTCTCGGCTATTGCAGCTTTTATGGCGGACAAAGGGCATATTATTGCCGGATCGGACCGGGCCTTTGATCTGGATCCCGGTCATCCGCTTAAGGATAGATTTAATACTGCAGGGATAACCATTGTTCCCCAGGACGGCAGCGGCATTGATAATACATTTGACTTTGCGGTTTTCAGTACGGCAGTTGAACCTGACAGGCCTGAAGTTATTAAAGCCGGAAAACTTGGAGTGCCGGTCAGGACAAGGCCGGATTATCTCGCTGAGATCACGGCCTCATTTAACACGATAGCTGTCTCCGGGACGAGCGGGAAGTCAACAGCTTCGGGGATGCTCGCATTTCTCATGGCAAGGCTGGGCCTGGATCCCAATTTCATCAGCGGCGGAAGGGTGAAGCAGTTTAAGACATCTTCGCATCCGGGCAATTCAATGACTGGTGATTCAGACTACCTTGTGATAGAGGCCTGCGAGTCGGACGGTACGATTGTAAACTACAAACCGCAGCACTCGATTATTCTGAACCTTGCCTTTGACCACCATTCAGTTGAAAAGACATCCGCTATGTTTGAGACCCTTATGGAGAACACTAAAGGGAAGATCATATTGAATGCGGATGATGAGAACCTGAATAAAATTTCGGTCAGAGATGCAGTTACATTTTCCATTAATAATGAATCAGACTATAAAGCAGAGCAAATAGAATATAAACCCTTCAGTACGGATTTCACATTAAAGGGAACAAGGTTCAGTCTTTCACTTCCCGGTTCATATAATCTTTATAATGCCCTATCATGCATTGCTTTTCTTTCAGAGATCAGGATATCAATGGAGGACATTGCCGCTGTACTGCCTGAATTTCAGGGGATCGACAGGCGTTTTGACATTTACCTGAATGACGGGGAAAGTCTGGTAATTGATGATTATGCACATAACCCCCACAAGATCTCGGCTCTAATGGAAACAGTAAGAAAACTTGGAGAACGGGTCTGCTACATTTTTCAGCCCCACGGTTTCGGCCCGACAAGGTTGATGAAGAGGGAGTACATAGAAACCTTCATAGCAAACCTCCGGGACACCGACCATCTGATTCTTCTTCCCATATTTTACGCTGGAGGAACAGCAGCAAAGGACATATCAAGCAATGATCTTGCTCAGGAAATAAAGTCTGCCGGCAAGTCTGTAAAGGTTGTTGAGAAGAGAACGGACATTCTGGACAGGGTGAATGAATACAAGGTTTATGTTGTTTTCGGAGCAAGGGATGAGACTCTTGCGGAATTTGCAGAACAGATAAGCGCAAAAATGTAGGGGCAGGTCTTGTGCCTGCCCGTTTTTGGGCATGTCTATCCTATTTTGTTTGCCATTGTGTATTTATTAATCGTTTCGCATCAGGGCAGGTGCAAGACCTGCCCCTACAAGGCGTTTCATGAAAAAATCCATGTTTAATCTGTATTAACGAAAATATCCCTGTAGTTATTATTATCCCCGGACACGATATCCCTGGCAATCGATTCAAAGGCCACATAGCTGCCGTCTGAACTTACTGAAGGGGCAAAGCTGTGGTTGTCCGAGTTGCTGCTATTCAGGTCAAGGGACATACGGGTGGTTATGCCTGTATCAAGATCACGTATGAATATATCTCTCATATTATTGGTGTCCCCTGTAACAATGTCTGTGGCATCCGATTCAAAAACTACATTCCTTCCATCTGAACTTATAGCCGGAGCATAACTGTTGCTGTCCGCATCAAAGCCGGTAGAGTCCACTGATACACGGGTTGTTGTACCCGTGTCACGGTCATGAAGGAAAATATCTCTGAATAGTTGAGAGTCATCTGCTACAAGATTTCCGGTATCTGATTCAAACGTCACGTACCTGCCGTCAGCGCTTATGGATGGAGCGAAACTGTCATCAAGTGAGTCCTGATTTAAAATGTTTTCAGAAATACGGGTGGTCTCTCCTGCACTTAAGTCATGAACATAAATCTCTCTTGAAGTATTAGAGATTTTTACCACAAGGTCAAATGCATCAGATGCAAAAGCTACAACACCGTCAGTACTAATTGATGGTGTATCACTGTCACCCAAAAAAACCTGGTCTCCTCCGGTTTTAACGGATGCACGTACTGTGGATACATTTCCAGTTTCATCAAAAATACCGTCATCATCCGTATCACGGTCATGGACAAAAATATCTTTGTTCCCATTTGAATCACTGCCTATAAGGTCAACAGAGTCAGATGCAAAAGCAACATACCTGCCGTCTGAACTGATTGCAGGAGATGTACTGTCTCCGGTCGCCTGAGTTCCGTCAGACTGAACTGATACACGGATTGTGGTACTCGTATTGAGGTCATGGACAAAAATATCTGTGGAGATGTTTGAGTCAGGACCTGTCAGAAGATTGGTGGCATCAGATGCAAATGCAACGTATCTGCCGTCTGAACTGATAGCAGGAGAAGTACTGCTTCCTCCGGTTGCCTGGCTTCCGTCAGACTTAATGGAAACACGTATTGTTGAGACCTCACCGGTTTCATCAAAAATACCGTCATCATCCGTATCACGGTCACGTAAAAATATATCAGTGAAATTATTGGTGTCCCCTGCTACAAGATTTTCGGCATCAGATGCAAAAGCCACATACCTGCCGTCTGAACTTATTGATGAAGAATGGCTGTTGTCGTCTCCCTGAGTCCCATCAGTATGGAGCGATACACGGGCGTTATCAGCAGTACCATCGCCAAATCCACCGCCGCCACCGCCGCCGCCACCGCCAACACCGGCTCCGCAGGCTGTTAGTATTAAGCAGAGTAAGCAAATTAAAACTTTTAATAACTTATTGCTTTTCATAAATTCACCATCCCCTATTCTATTGTTTTTGTTCTCTATATATATAGCTCATAATATTGCATCCTGTTTTCAAGGGTTTTCCCCCGGAAAAATACTGCATCTGTACTACATACAATAAACTCTGTGGAAATATATATCTTTTAATAAACGGATAATCTAATATACAATTAATATCAATATGGAATGGGAATCAGTATTAATTATTTTAACATATAATCATCAGAGATTCCATTTTATTGTTATATTCAAGGTACTTGACGATACGTTGTATTTGTGAAAAGTGTATTAAAAACTTACACTTAGAGATTTTTTGTACAGGCGGATTTTTTTGTGATAAGATTTTAATGAGGAATATATAATTAACCGTTATTAAGGAGGTGGTCTTTTATGTTTAAATTGATCAAATATACGCTGATAGGTATTCCGGTTGTAATAATTGCAATTATTGCTGTTCTGTTTTTTTCAGTCAATTCAATTATCAAGCAGGGAGTAGAGACTGTCGGACCTCTGGCACTCGGGACAGAGGTGAAAATAAAGAAGGTGAATATTTCTTTATTCTCAGGCAAAGGTGAATTAAAGGGGATACACATAGGAAATCCTGAGGGCTTTAATACTGAAAGTTCTTTTGAACTCAATGAAGTCAGGCTGGCATTGAATGTGTCTTCACTATTTTCCGGGAAAATAATCATTGATGAAATCTATATAGATGCCCCGGAGATTACCTATGAGAGAGGCGGGAGTGGCGACAATATCAAGGCCATTCTGGACAACATTAATGATTTTGCCGGAACAGGCGGGGGCGGCAAGACCGCAAAAAAAACAGAGAGCGAGTCTGAAAAGGGTGCGTCCCGGAAGATCCAGATAAACAATTTTGTTCTCAAAAACGGCAAGGTCAATATGAGTACCACGGCCCTTAAAGGCGAAAAACTCTCCCTGGCCCTGTCTGATATTCATCTTAAAGATATAGGTTCGGATAAAGAAGGGGCATCAGTCGCTGATGCAGTAAAAGAGATATTTGAGGCCCTGAATAAGAGTATTGCCGGGACAGTAGCAGGTTCGTTAAAGTCCATAACAAAGGGTGTTGAAAAAGCTGCTGACAAAGCTGTCGGGGATGCGGTGGATAAATTAAAGGGGCTCTTCGGCAAATAAAACGCTCAGGATTTATCGGGTGGATTAAAGCCGCCTCCGCCGGGTGTCTCGATTATTATAGATTCATCTTTTTCCATATGTATGACCTCACGGTGTCTGAGCTTAGAGATTGTTCCGTCTGACCCTTTACGCATGTTTGCACCTTCTTTACCTGCCTTACCGCCGTTCATGCCGTAAGGTTGTGAGTTCCTGCGTTCGGATATGATGGAGACCGTTGCCGGCTTGAGGAATTTGATTTCCCTGATTACTCCGTCGCCTCCCCGGAACCTGCCGCTGCCGCCTGAGCCTTTCCGCAGGGTGAACTGTTCAAGCCTGATACCCGGATGTCTGTACTCGAGTATTTCAGGGTCGGTCATCCTCGTGTTTGTCATATGCACCTGGACTCCCGAAGCGCCCGGGCAGTCTTCGACGGCCCCGGAGCCTCCGGCAATGGTTTCATAGTAAGGAGGTTCCCCTTCCACTTCAAAGAGCAGGTTATTCATTGTTCCCTGTGATGCAGCTGCGATTCCGAAGGCGCCGAGAAGAACGTCGACAATTCTCTGAGAGGTCTCAACATTTCCTGATGCAACAGCAGCAGGGTAAACAGGGCCCAGGATTGTCCCTGAAGGTATGATAATATCAACGGGTTTCAGGCAGCCGCTGTTCAGGGGAACATCCCTGTTGATCAATGTCCTGAGAACATACATGACTGCTGAGCGGGTGACGGAAAGAGGTGCGTTAAGGTTGTCATCCATGTGCTGGGTGCCCGTTCCGGTAAAATCTATTCGGGCTCTCAATGTCCCGGGAGGGTTTGTCCCGCCGTCTATTGTAACAGCGACCTTTATCGGGGTCCCGTCATCAAGATGGTCCTGAAAAACAGAGTAGAAACCGGAGCTGTCCTTCAGGAAAGACTGCAGAGCGGCCTTGACAGAGTATTCGGAATTTTGCTGGATATGTATCATATAAGCGGCAACCGTTTGAAGTCCGTACCTTTTGATAATATTTTGAAGATCTTTCGAACCCTTGTGGCACGCTGCTATCTGCGCCTTAAAATCTGATATGCGTTCAGGTATGTTCCTTGCCGGATATTTGTGGCTTCCCAGGGACTTCTTTAATTCATCCTCTTTAAAGATGTTGTTCTTTACAAGGAGAAAGTTTTCCAGAAGCACTCCTTCCTCATCAATATGGAACGCAGTCGGCGGCATGGAGCCCGGTGTTGTCCCTCCGACATCAGAGTGGTGACCGCGTGCGGCGGTGAAAAATAATAGTTCCCCTTTATCTGAAAACACCGGGGAGATGACCGTCATGTCAGGCAGGTGGGAGCCGCCTTTGTAAGGGTTATTGGTAAGGTAAATATCTCCCGGTTTCATAGTTTCCCTGTTTTTTTCGAGTACTGCCTTTACTGTATCGGCCATTGAGCCGAGGTGGACCGGGATGTGAGGGGCATTTGCCACAAGCCCGCCTGCTGAATCAAATACTGCGCAGGAAAAATCGAGGCGCTCTTTCATATTTACTGAATAGGCGGTGTTCTGGAGGGTCAGGCCCATTTCGGTTGCGATCCCCATAAAGAGGTTATTAAATACTTCGAGCATGACCGGGTCAGGATTACCTGTTTCTATTGCAGCAGAATCCTTCCTTCTGCCTGTTCCCGTTATGGTTATTATTCCCGCATCATCTGTTTCAGCTCTGAAACCAGGATCAATAACCGCGGTAAAATCATTGTTAATAATAATTGCCGGCCCTTCAATTTTTGCAGAGCCGGGCAGTGATTCCCCGGCATATACGGGCGCTTTCACAAAACCTCCGTCATGATAAATTTCATGGTATGACAGAGGAGCGGGCATGCCCTCTTTTCTGCTGCTGTCCTGTTTGAATGCCGGAATGAAGTCATGAAGCTCCTGCCGCTCCACTCTCAGGTTCACGACTTCGAGTTCAGCATTTTCAAGGTTGAATCCGAAAAGTTTTTCATACTGTTCTTTAAATGTCCGGACAGTTTTGTCATATGTTCCGTATTTCAGGGTAAGAAATGTTTCTGCGCCTTTTGGCCTCAGGTCCATCTCATGTTTAATCGTATAAGTATTCCCCTCTCCATTCTTCCTGCCGGGGAGACTGTTTTTAAGTCCACTGAATATCGTTTGCAGTTTCTCATGAGTTTCTTCATAGTACGGCATCAGTACTGTTTGAGAAGACTTCAGGGCCGGCTTTGACAAGCCTATTCCATAGGCTGACATAATCCCGCTCAGAGGATGAATAATTATTTTATTGATGTCCAGCAGTGAAGCAATGGAGCATGCATGCTGTCCGCCGGCTCCCCCGAAACAGAGGAGGGCGTACTCTCTTACATCAAATCCCCTCGAGACGGAGACCCCCTTTATTGCCAAAGCCATTTTTTCATTGGCCACTCTGAGGAACCCGGCTGCAATGTCCTGCGGGGTGAATGATGCTGCCATAGCATCGTTGATTTCCCCGGCAAGGGTGCTGAACTTTTGTTTGACTATCTCCCGGTCGAGAGAGGAGTTCCTGTCAGGGCCGAAGGTCTCAGGAAAATAGTCAGGTATAATTCTTCCGGTCAGCAGGTTCGCATCAGTAAGCGTAAGCGGTCCGCCAAAGCCGTAACAGGCAGGGCCGGGAAATGACCCTGCTGACTCAGGCCCTGCGGTCATTTTCTGTCCGTCAAAACCGAGTATGGACCCGCCTCCCGCAGCGACCGTAATAATATCAAGCATCTCTACCTGGAGAGGTATACCGGCAATTGTCTGCTCATATTTTTTCTGGAATGCACCATCAAACCGCGACACATCTGTCGAGGTCCCGCCCATGTCAAAACCGATGGCGCCCTTCACCTCTTTTTCTTCCGCAATCTTTGCAACAGCAATAACACCTCCGGCAGGCCCTGAAAGCAGGGCGCTCTTGCCTGTAAATGACAGGGGCGGTGCCAGCACCCCGTTGCTCTGCATAAACTCCACCTTTATTCCCCCGGCTGCCATTTTAATTCCTTCCATATACTGAGAGAGCACAGTGCTTAAGTATGCGTCCACGAGGGTGCTCTGTCCGCGGCTTACTATTTTTATCTGGTTCACAGTTTTATGTGACAGGAATATATTTGAAAAACCGTTCTTCCTTAGAATTTTTTCGCAGAGCAGTTCGTGCCCGGGGTTTATCCATGAGTGCATTAGGACAACCGCGATGGAATCAATGTTCTCTTTTTTAAGCCCTTCAATATCTGATCTCAGTTTTCCGGCATTCAGATCAATTACAACACTGCCATTTGAATCTGACCTTTCTTCAACTTCTATAACAGTTGAATAAAGCGGGGTGGTCTTTTTTATGCAGAGGCTAAAGATGTCCGGCCTGTCCTGGTAGCCGATCTCGAGCAGATCGGAAAACCCTTTTGATATTAAAAGCGCGACCTTCCCGCCTTTCCGCTCGAGAAGGGCGTTTGTGGCAACAGTGGTCCCGAACCGGATGGTTTCTATTTTATTTTCAGGAAGGGCTTCATCCGGCCCCAATTCAAGCACCCTTCTGATCCCCTCGATGGATGCATCCCCGTATTCAGATGAATTTGAAAGGAGCTTCATTGTCCTGAAATTACCGGAAGGGTCAAGCCCGATGACGTCCGTAAACGTACCGCCGCGGTCTACGGTGAATCTCCATTTTGAATTTGCTTTACTCATGATCAATTCTGGACCGGTCTGTCATGTTGAATGAGACCGGTATATATATCATACCTGAACTAAAAAGAACTTCCGGCAGGTCGGAACATAAAAAAGAGGCACCCGTAATTACAGGTGCCTCTTGATATATTCTGATTGCTGACTATGTACTGCTTAAAGCGCTCTCTGAAGTGAAAGCCCGGCATACTGATTTTCCGCCATGCTGCTTACCCTGTTAATACGTTCATCCATCCACAATGTAACAAGACGGTAGTCGTCGGCACCCTTGGATATTCTAGCAGTCATGATAACTGGTTTTCCCTTGCCCGGAGCTTCCGTGAGGGAAACGTTTTCTCTGATAATAGGAGTTACCTTTCCCGGAAACATTTCCTTGAGATTGTCCATGATTTCCCAGTGGACGCGGCGGCGCCTGTGGGCCCTGCATGGCATTATTGCCTCAATCTTTATATTCGGATTGTGAGACTGTACAGTTTTGATGGCCTTGACCATCTGCTTCAGTCCATTAAGTCCAAGGAAAGATGCCTCTACCGGCACAACAACATGCTGGGAAGAGACAAGAGAGTTGATGGTGTGGAATCCGAGGCTGGGCGGACAGTCAATGACCACATAGTCCCAGTCACCGTTTGTCTGGTCAAGACAGCGGTTTAATATTCCTGTCCCGGAATCTCCTGTGTACCAGTGGGTGGCTGATGTGAGTTCCATCCCGGAGGGTACAAGGTCGACTCCCGGAACTTCCGTGGTTACAACCGGTAATGCTACAGTATTCTGGAGTGCATCAAGAAGTTCAGTTCCATCATCCGTTACGCCTACGCTGAGGCTTGCGCTTCCCTGAGGGTCCATATCAACAAGAAGGACTTTCCTTCCGAGTTCTCCCCAGCATGCGGCAAGATTCACTGCTGTGGTGGTTTTTCCGACTCCGCCTTTCAGGTTTACAACTGCTACGACTTTTTTCATACGTATTATTCCTCCCTGTTTATCCAGTCAATAAAGCTGGTGATTTATTGAGCCATCTTAAAGGTGTGGTGCGGAATAAATCTTTTTAAGCCGGTACTAATTTATATTTTATTTTGTAAATTGTCAACTTGTGAATAGTGATATTAAATTTGGTTATCAGCGAAATAAAGGATAGTTCATTAAAATGAGATTTGCTGTATAAGCAAAAGCTGCATGTGGTGCTCGTTCAACCTCCAACGCCTTAGAACCTAACTGTATAAATGAATTGGTAAATGCTTTTTATAATTTAAGAAATCTTTATCATCTGTATATATTTGGAGCTTCTGAAGGCTCGAAACAGCACAGATCAGAAAATCGGTTGTTGAGCCCTGAACTCCCTTCTTCCTGCAAAGATTGCTGAATTCCGCCGCCTTAACAAAATAGTCTGATAACAGAGGAAGATCATCAAAGGAGGATAGTTTCTTTCTCAGTTGTTTAAATTGGGAAGGATCGGAAATACCGGATAAGAGTTCTTGTCGAACTGGTCCGATCATGACAACTCTTCCATCATTGATAAGGTCTTTTAATTTTTCTGATAAATCAGCATTGGGTTTTTTATGTCTGAGAACGTGAGACCAAATACATGTATCAACCAACACCTTCATCTTTTTCTGGCTCTTTTATAATTAAATTCTTTGTCAAAATCGATAGTCCCGAATAGATCCACAATTTCCAATTGCTTTTTATGTGCTATATAGTCTTTTAACGCGGCAGTAACTGCCTCTTTCTTGGTCTTGTGACGCCCTGCTTTTTGGGCCTTAGTAATAAGTTTGTCGTCTAATGCAAGATTAGTTGCCATACCGCCTCCTTCCTACACATACTATAACACATTGCAATGTGTGAGACAATGGTTAGTTCTTTATTCTATGGTTCTAGCCGCCAGTCACCGGTTGCCATGGAGCGCCAGTGGTATGGCAATCCGGTGCACTGGTTTGCTATGGATTAATCTCACAACGGATATCTTTTGTTGGTTTGAATTCAATAATGTCACCAAACAATCCTTTCTGAGAACGGAGTTTTTGACAATGGAACTTCAGACTCATAGCCTCCGCCAAGAAATAATATGGGAATCAGAACCAATAACGCAAAGTTTAGTTTTCTCATTATTTCTCCTCCATAACGGTTAAGTTGAGCGATTTACTTGTCCCGAGTATAAACCGCGCCTGAAAGCTATCAGATAACAGTATGAAGTCACAGTGCATAAAGTGATTTTCCCGGCAGTTGAGTTTATGCCGTCATAAAGACCTGTAGCCTTGAGAACCAAAATGCCAATTAATATCAGTATAATGGAGCTTATTACATTAAATGCCAGACTATATGTTTTGTGTGTACTTTTTTCCTTCCGTGCTTCTGCAAATTCAACTGATATTGAAGCAGTGCTTATCACTTCTTCCCCGCTGTTTGGTTGAGTCGCTTGACCTGCTGGTGTGAGTTCTAAAGTATTCATATTATTTCCTCCTTTTAGGTTTAAAATGTTTTTCATTTCAGTAAGCATGAGTGAATTATCCGGGAAATCAGTTCTGCAGTAAAGGTAAAATTCACATTATTAGAAAGATATAAAAATTACCTGTAACATTTGACAGGTTACTTTGTCAGGTGGAACTGATAAAATAATTTATTTCTTAAAATTCTTAACAATCAGTATTGGCAGTAAATCAAATCTTCAGGGGAGATGGCTGATTTAATAATACTGCATCACTTCGTTCGGGATGGCAGCCTTATTACTGTCGGAAACAATTTCAGCTTGCATATGAACTCCATCAAGTATATACTTATAATATATATTTAATGATGGAGGTTAACAATGAAATCCGCGAAGATATTCAAAAATGGCCAGAGCCAGGCAGTCCGTCTGCCGAAGGAGTGCAGGTTTGATGATGACCATGTGCTGGTAAAAAAATCGGGAAATGTCGTCATGTTAATACCTGAAAAAGAGTCGTGGGATTCACTGGTCAAAAGCCTTGACCGGTTTTCTGATGACTTTATGTCCGAAAGGCGGCAGCCTCCGGTACAGGAAAGAAAAGGCCTTTGATGAAGTTTATGCTTGATACGAATATATGTATTTATATCATCAAGCAGAAGCCTGCCAGGGTGCTGAAACGATTCGCACAATATTCAGCAGGGGACATCTTTCTTTCATCTGTAACACTTGCGGAACTCCGCTATGGTGTTGAGAAGAGCCTGCATGTTCAGCAGAACCACGACGCACTGAACGGGTTTACAGTCCCGCTTGAAATAGCCTCCTTTGATGAAAAAGCCGCAGACGAGTACGGGAAGGTGCGGGCGCAGCTTGAAAAGAAGGGGCAGCCAATAGGCTCTATGGATATGCTAATAGGAGCGCACGCAATCAGTCTAGGGGTGACCCTTGTAACGAATAATACAAAAGAATTCAGAAGGATCAAGGGGCTGTCGGTTAAAAACTGGTTGAAGTAGAAGTCAGGTAGCAATCAGGTTATTCTTTTTGTATTCTATTGTTTTTCAATATGCCCGTTACCTTAAGATTAAGAAACAATGCCGGCAAAAGAATGCCTATCCACTGAATTGATTCTTTAATTCCTACCCGAGGTTCGATTTTCAAAAGATATGCCTCGCTGACAAAGACAATTATTACAACTACCAGCCACCATTTATATTGTTTGGATAATAGGGCAAGCCAACAACCAGTCTATAGGGTCAGATCTTTATTCATGACAAAACTGTCACAATGAAACAGGCTGTCCGAGAACACCTATATCGAGGCATGCATGTTAAAATAGGCGTCAATGAAAGAACAAGAGACAGATGCAGTCAAGCAAACAGAGTTCTTTCC
>JBDLIC010000067.1:0-18915 GCA_039715075.1 Nitrospirota bacterium | reverse complement strand
TCTTCAACGAGATTAATCCAGAACATGTAGTCATTGCCTTTGGCCTTCTTGCTAATACTATATTCATTTGACGAAGCCGCTATTTCGATTAAGCTGAGTATCTCTTCCTGCCTAAAGGTCCCAAGATAGGGGACACCCCATATTACGGCATACGCCTTTCCGCAATGGTTGCAGATTATGCCTCTGTCATAAATGGCATCATTCTTTACGTCATTTTGCGTTTGTTTTAATTTTGAAGTCTTGCAGGCAGGGCACTGAGTATTATTTAAATCTATCATCTTATAATCCTGAATCTATATACAATTATTAGCAGTTTAGTGCCGGGTTTGAATTATTTATGTCTGTGGTTATAGATTAATTATATTGAACTGTTTTACGTGGTGAGCAAAGAGGATGCTTAACTCAATTTGTTTTCATAGGATTTAATTTTACTAAAGGTTTTTTCATATATCTGTAATGTTTCTTTTGCTGTATTCTCCCAGGTAAATTTTTTTACCTGCTCTAGTCCTTTGCTGATCGACTTTTTTCTAAGGTCCATGTCTTTGTGAAGAGTGAATAATTTTTCTGCAATGTCCTCCGGATTGAAAGGGTCGAAATAGAGGGCCGCATCACCTCCTATTTCAGGAAGACTTGTTGTATTAGAACAAGCTACAGGCAGTCCTACCGCCATAGCTTCGATGACCGGTATCCCGAAGCCTTCAAAGAATGATGGGAATACCAGTATGTCTGATGCGTTGTATAAGGCAGGCAATTGTTCGTAGGGCAGGTATCCAAGGTGGATTATGTCTTTTTCGAGGCCGAGCTCTCTGATCCTGGCCATTACTGATTCGTGATTTCCTTTTTTTATGCCCGTTAGTACCAGCTTATCCCTGAACTGATATTTTTCTTTAAGAACCTTGTAGGCCTTTATGAGATTGTTGTGGTTTTTATGCTTCCAGGTAGCTGCCGGGTATAAGAGAAAGCTTTCAGGCAGTCCGTATGTCTTTCTGAATTTCTTTATGGTTTTTGCATCAAGAGCAGTGAAAGTGTCCTGGTCGAAGCCGTTGTATACTACAGAGATCTTCTCCTCTGGTATGCCGTATTTTTCAATGAGGGTATCTTTGGTGAATTGACTGATTGCTATTATATGGTCAGCTTTCTCAGCTGAGGGTCTGTGTGAATTCCTGCGCTCTTCGAGTTCTTTCTGACTAAAGAAGTCCGGGAAATATTCCTGCTGAATGTCATGCACAGTAAGGATTGTAGTGGTATCTGAAACATAAGGCAATATAGTGAACATATGGTGGATCAGGTCGTCTCCCTGTTCATTAAATGCAATTCCGGGCGAATGCGTTTTTTGGTATATGGTTTTCGCGAACCCCTCAATGTCCTTTTTTATGTCTCTGAGGAAAGGGGCCTTTTTCATCAACGAAAGTACTTTTTTCGTTAAAGATCTGGCCTTCTCTATGATCCTGAATCGATCAATAATTACTTTATTGAAGTTGCTGCCTGTCAGCGGGAACGCCTTTTCGTTGGAATTGGCGCAGATAACAGAATATTCATTCGTCTGATCTATCTTCTGAAGATTATATATGAGACTCCTTGAATATGTTTCCATCCCACCCATCTCGCCGAGGGGCAGATAATTTATTGGGAATACAATTCTCATTAATTTAACCGTCTATGGGAAACCATTTGTAGTATATGGATTGAGAGCACTTGCTGTTGATCTAGCCGTCCGTTGTCCTGGTTTTTAGAAATAACATATCATCAAAAGTCCTTGATTTCAATTTCCTTTTTATCTGCCTTAATTTCAAATCAACAAAAAGAGAATTGATCATATATGGAGGCGGGGCTTTTGGTAACGGTTTTTCGGTAAAAAGATGGATCCATCCCAGTGAATAATAATTCAGTCCGAATCTGCGGGAGAGATAATCAAGCGTCTTTGCGGAATAAAAGGAAATATGCTGCCCGTGTTCCAGGCCATAGTACCACCACTCCTCCGGTTCCGGGACCGGGTTTGGCAGTAGTATTGTCGTGAATAAGATGTTCCTGGATATTCCGAGCATCTTTTCCATTTCATTGACAGGATCAGCAAAGTGCTCATAACTTTCAAATGATGTGAGGAGGTCAAAAGAGCAGTTTGTTTCCTCCGGTACATATTCAAATCCACGTGCAAACAAGTTTTGTGTAAAAGGATCATGCCAGTAGAAGTCAAAGCCTATATCTCTCATCAATCTTGTAAATGTTCCATAGCCGCCGGCATAATCCAGAAATCGGGACTTATAGTCAAAAAACCTGAAGATAATGGCAGCGGCCGTCTTGGAAAGAGAAATATTTCTCCCCATGATTCCTGTGTCGGTTATGTTAATGGATTCCTTGTATGCTTCCTTTAACCAGAAGGGATCTTCAGTCTGCAAATAGCCGCAGTAATTACAGTGATAATATGAAATTCTGTGTTTTGATAATATCGTGGCCTCAAAAGTCTTTTCAGAAATTCGTCCGCATATTTTACATTCCATTGAGTTAGTGCCCTTCACATGTTTAAAACAATCGTAAAAGTGCAGATTTTAACTTGCTCTGCAACTTGTTTAGAATACTTTCTCTTTCAGGAGAGATGTACATGTCTTTTTCCTCCAGGGAGTCCAGTTTTAAATCTCTTTCGACGGATCGAGGATGGTTCATGGGAGATTCAATGCTGCTGTGCGCCATGTTGGCATACTTGTTTGCCTCTTTTGTATGCGTTGCGCTGCTATTAAATCCGATATTTGAAATCAGGTTGACATGAGGTACGATACTCAACCCATTATTTGCCAGGCAGCTGAAAAACCATTGGTAGTCCCATGTATCAATTTTGTTCTGATGGACCATTTCAAAAATACTGCTCCAGTAGTCCACCAGGTTCTTATTCGGGAAGATCCTGTCCAGGACATTATTTTCCTTGATATTCGGCCACTGTTTTAAATCAGCATCATATAATTCCCATGCCCTGCGCCATGTTGCCCATCCCCATATATGGCAATATCTTGAGAAGTAATAGCTGTGAGTATGTTCCCCGGATAAGATGTGAAAATTATCTCCGCTGATCATCATGGTTTGTTCGTCATCTTTATATCTTTCGAGCAGTTCTTCGCAAAAAAAGAAAAAGCTCCTGTCGGGAAGGCAGTCATCCTCTAATATTATTCCTGCCTCAACATGGCTGAAGAACCATGTGATTGCGCTGCTGACAGCTTTTTTGCAGCCGAGGTTGTCATTCCGGAAAAGAGTGTGGACTTTGCAGTCCCAATCCACTTGAGAGATAATGTCCTGCGCAGCCCTGCATTTTTTATCTTCGCCAGGTACTGTTTGACGGGGTCCGTCAGCGGCAATATACAGAAACCTGGGTTTGACTTCCCGGATTTTATTGAAAACCAGCCTGGTTGTGTCCGGGCGGTTAAATATGAGGAATAAAATGGGTGTCTCAACTAATTCTTTCATATATATATTTCTTTGAAGAAATGAAACAGACCGGTTACAAGATAATGGAAAATGTTGATTATATCAACTGACAGACTGTGAGCTTGCATTATCTGTCGATCAAATTATGGATCTTCACCAGAGGGTTTTTATTAGAGCGAAAGTTTTGTTAATAGGGCTTAGCAGCCCGTAATGATCCAGGATTGAATTCAGATATCTTGGAATTTTCTTAAATATGCCCCTTAGACCGCCCTTCTTGAATTCTATCGACATCCATTCATAGAGCGGTCCCCACAATTTCTTGTAGCTGATTCCTCCTGTTTTATAGTACACAACGGGGATGTCCCTATGTACTATCAGCCCCCTGCTGCCCAGAGATTCAATAATGTCATAATACCAGTTCAGTTCCGCCCTGTACTTGAATGTAAGGTTGTAGGAAGGGGCCGCCTCTTTCTTGATGAATATGGCCTGATGGTTCAATACAGCGCAGTCTTGTGCCAGGAGATTGTTGAATGTAAGCTTGTGTGCTTTTAAATACAAAGGGTCATTCCCCTGCTCATCTACGACATATATGTTGCCGTAAATGAGATCTGCATTCTTGTGGTCTTTAATCATGCTGCTTACTGTATGGTTGTCACAAAAGAAGTCGCTTGCATTCAGGAAATTTACATATGTGCCTGTCGCTAATTCCATGCCTTTATTCATCGCATCATATGTGCCTTTGTCTTTTGCGCTGATCCATAGATCAATACATTCTTCATGCCTTGAAATAACATCCAGTGTTCCGTCTGTTGAGCCCCCGTCAACAATAATATACTCGATGTTGTCGTAATCCTGGTTTATAACGGAAAGCAGGGTTTCTTCCAGATACTGTTTTCCATTGTAAACAACCGTGATTATGCTGACCAGCGGCAGGGAGGGGTGGTCTTCCTTTACAAAGCCCTTTAATCTTAAACCTCCTGATTTATCGTATGGTTTGTTTTCTTGTGAAGGGTTATAGTGTCTTGCCTGGCTTTTCATAAGCAGTCTGGTAGTAGAGTAGGCCGGATTTGAAAAAGTGTTTTAGTTAATGCATCAGAATATGCTTTTGATAATGCTTTGAATCTTGGCCTGTAAGTTTGTAAGTCGTTCTGAGAGTCTGTAAAGAAACCGCTTCCTTATTGAATTCAAGATGCGTATGTGTTCATTTATCAGGGAATTTTTTTGCATATTCTCTTTTTCAACTTCCAGCAACTTATTTTGAGACATTACTGCAAATTCCTTGAGTGCCTTGAATAAGACTGCATCGTATATTGTTTTAAAATTAGAACCGAAGTCTGTATTGAGGTGAGAATGCAGGCCTACTGATCTGCTCTCAATGTTTTTTGTCGTGTCAGGTGTTTTGTGAGGTGGAGAAAATGATGTTCTGCCTTTTTGTAATTCCCTGAATAACGAGTAGTAATCATTGGAGCGTGCTTTAACAGAGCACTTCTCCAGGATTAACTTGCGGGCCGGTTCTCCCATTGATGTTCGTTGAGAGTGGTTAATGATAAGGGATTTAATGGCCTCAGCCATTTGCCGGGTATTGCCTGCCTCAACAAGAAGACCTGTTTCCCCATGTGTAAGCACATCCGGAATTCCTCCTACGTCAAAGGCCACGGCAGGGACCCCGCAGCTTGATGATTCAGTTAACGTATTCGGTAAATTGTCTTCAAGTGAAGGAAGAACAAAGATGTCTGCGGCAGCATAGGCGTTCCGTATTTGGGATGTATTGTTCAGGTACCCCAGCGATACTGTTGGCATACCTATTTCTTTGAGTTCTGCGCTGGGATAGCCGAAGCATAGTATGTTGAGATTGTTCTTGTTAATCAATTCCTGAATGGTATCTGAAGAAAGACACCGCTTTATTGCCTCAGCCAAATGCTTAAATCCCTTTCTTGTCTCATTGTTGTTCTCTGCCCCGAATAAGATTGTGATACTCTCGGCAGATATGTTCAGATTCGCCTTTGCCTCCGATTTATTCATTGGACTGAAAACATCCGTATCCAGAGGGTTTGGGATGACTTCAATACGAATGTCCCTGAAAAGCCTGCTCTTTCCGGCGCAGTCGGCCAACCACCTGCTTGGCGAGACTATAGTAAGGTCAGCGTCTTTAAAGAGCTCCATTTTGTCTTTTAAAACTGATGACGGCAATTCAAAGGCATCATTTGCTAACTGGGGACATGCAGTGCAATCTTCCTGATATTTATTGCATCCAGCGGAATAGTGACAGCCTCCTGTAAATGCCCACTGGTCATGTAGTGTCCAGACCACTGGCTTTCCAAGTGCAAAGAGCTTTTGAAGGGTGAGGGGCGATTGATAATAAGCCACCCAGTGGAGATTGATTATGTCGGCATCCTGTACCACAGATAACTGTGACAGGTCATAGCCCGGATAGGGTAATGAAAAGAGTGTGTTGCTGATATCAGTCCGGTGAGCATTAATGTAGTGGGCCTGAATGACCTCGTTCAAAAAAAATGCTTTATCGGAAGTGTTGTTTGTGTTTTCCGGGCTTATGCACAAAACCGTATCAGCTTTTGATGCCTTTTCTTTTACAAGCATTCGACACTCTGCACCTATCTGGTTTAATCCCTTGTGTAAACGAAACGCCGCTATCGCCGCTCCACCGTTAATATCTGATGTATTTATCTGCAAGACTTTCATGATAATTTTTTGCCTATGAAATATTCTTGGGCTTAAGGCCCTCCATATAAAGAGAGTCAGGTTTATAAATGGACCCGTCCGGTTCAATGTCTAAATTAAACTGCTGCCAATCCGGTATGTAGCTTTCTGTTGCGGACCGCTGAATAATATCTGTAAATCCTTCAGCATTCAATGCTTTTTTAAGAGAGTAGTTGTCATACATCCATTGATGAATTTCGCCGGCGCATCTAAACCTCCCTAGCTGTAAGGCTTCATATTCATTGCCGATCATATAGTGCAACAGGTATTCCCTCCAATTCCCGGGACACCTGATAACTTTTTTCAGGTAATGTGAGAAGCTGCTTGAGCTTGCCTTGTTTGAGGCGCCAGCTTCTTCATGTGTATTGCTTGCTGTTGCATTATCAATAATATTACTGGCTTCAACTCCTAAACGTTTAATTATGAAATCTTTAGCGGGAATTGTTTCTGCTGAGAGGTACTCAAGCATCTTGCCCCCTGATTTTTGGCGTATAAGCTGGTCCAGAAGTTCTACCATCATCCACTCATAATGTGAATCGCCCCTCTCTTTGCCGGTCCTGGCCTCCTCCAGACTCTTGAGATATGCACGTGCAATGCCCTCAAGATCAGGTACTGCAATTCTCAGAACCCCTCCGGGCTTCAGGACCCGCATGCACTCCGACAAAAGAAATTGGGCGCGATCTTTTGGGAAGTGCTCAAGCAGGTGGGATTGATAAACAACTTCTACATGGCCGTCCTGTAAAGGGATCCCTTCAAGAAGATTGTGAGCTGTGACAGCAGAATGGTGAGAGTTGAAGTCAATATTGATCCAGTCTTTATTGAACCTGTTGCCGCAGCCTATATTCAGATATTTCATGGCTTTTGGTACATTACATATAAACTTTGTCCCCGCAGAAATCTGTGCAATGTGGTCTTTTCAAGTAACGCTGATATTCCGCGAAGAATATAGTTTGAAGGAGAAAGAGTTCGTGGAAAGATTTTCGAGCATAAATGTTGCGCATACGTATTTACATATCCTGGAATATGGGTTTTTGCCAGGGGCTCAAAATTAAATCGCATTAGTTTCAAAGAGAATAACTTCTCAAGATATTTAAAAGTATCCAGGCTCCATTTTGTCATGTGGTGCGGCGGCATATCAAGAAGGTTGTGCTGATGTTTAAGAAAGCTCTCCTTGTTCGGGACAGAGAGAATTAACTTGCCGTTATGCGCGAGGAGCTTAATCATGTCTTCCAAATAAGTTAGCGGATCATTTAAGTGTTCAAGTATCTGGAATCCGCATACTGCGTCAAAGGTTTCTCCTTTATCAATAAGGTGTTTTAAGCTTAGTCTGTCAACGTGCAAGTTTTTCTTTATTGCCTTCTCTACGGCGACTTCGTTTAATTCAATTCCTCTGATAGATTCAAGCTGGAGTGTTTTGAAAGCTTTTTCGATAAAAAACCCTTCTCCGCAGCCAACGTCGAGTACGTTTATGCAACCTGCCAAATCCTTTATCGCTTCATCAAATTCCCATTTTTCCCTTGAATAAAACCAGTCGAATTTTTGCAATGCATGATAGAGGTTGGATGTGCCGGCTGCTGACGAGGGGAGGAAGAAATCAAGATGACTTTCTTCACATCTGTATAAGAAAATCTCATCGAGTCCTTTAAGTTCATTTGTAATATCGATATCAAATAAACTCTTCCATTCATTGACCAAATTGTCAACCGAATATTTTTCTACTAACCTTGCGTTTGATGTGGGTATTAAAGGGCTTTTTACAGTGTACACGTCAAATATTATTTGCTTGCTGGTTTTTTGAACTAAATGTATCCCAGCTTTTTCATAATGTTTTTATTTTTATTAAGAAAACGTTCTTCGTCTTCTTTGATGAAATGTGATTTCCAGTCGCCAGAGCGACCTTTTCTCATAAATTGAATTTCTTTATTTTTTACGTTCATAAGTGGTGGGCTGCTGTCATGCTGTTTTACTTCAAGCTTTTGCATGTGGTTGAATGAAGATGATTTTACAGCCCTTGATATGCGGTTTTTATCAACTTCAACATTAGAAAAGAGCAGTATTTTTTCAAGCTGTTTTTCTGCGTCATCAAGGAGATCCTCATACGTTATAAGTATAATGTTCTTTTTATCAATCCAAGACTGCACGTGCTCTGACCAGCTTCCAAAATCATTGAACCCCTTTTCCAGGAATTTCTCTAAGAAAATGCTGAAAGGAATGTTCGGGTCAAAATTTCCTATTTTAATCTGATAGAAGTAGTAGGATACTGCGACATCCCGTCCGTCTCTGACTATGTAGACAACCTTAGGGTATGTTGATATGAACGACTTATGGCTCTTGATGAATCGGGGTCTTGACGAAATTTTAGCGCAGTCCTGAGGATTAAAATGAACATCCGGTAATATTAAGTGACTGTTGATAAAATCAACTTTGCAGTCTGTTATATAGTTGCCGACAAGAAATCTTACCCATGTATTGCCTGATTTAGGGTAGGAAACGAGAAAAACATCATCAGGGAATATTTCGATTTCATCTCCTGGAATTGAAGCTGGAGAGGATGAGAGGAGTGAGTGTAATTTTTTGAAAACCTGTTTAATCATATGCGACCTTCATTTCAAAAATATCATTGATGTCCGGCATTTGATTGCATGTTTATTCTTTGATTAGTTTTGAATATCCCATTCTCCTGTCAGTTGGATAGGAGCAAGACCGACGAAATTACCTTGGACCTTCAATTCTTTTATCGCATAATGCTGTATGAGAATATCTCTAAAGGTCTCATCCGTTACATATACTGATATGAAGTAATATCCGGGATTGAAATTTATTTTTGGCAAGTTAAGTTTTATTTTTATTTGATCACCTGTATTGTCGATGCATACATTATTAAAGTTGGAAGTGCATTGTGAAACAATTTGAAGCTCTTGACTTAGAAAACTAATCCCTACAATTGGTTTTTTAACTTTCTTATCAACTGATAAATTCAGGTGAATATTCAGGTCGTCCAGATAATTGATTTGGTCGATACCTTTTTCTCCGTTGCTTTCAAATTCAATGCTGTGAATGGAAGCATCTCCATTGCCTGTAATAATTCCTTTTTGTCCTTCGAATTGGGAATAATAATAGTCAATGCCTTTAGGCACATTCTTTCCCTGATATAGCAGTTTGCCTTGATTTATTACGCATATGTCAGTGCAAGTTCTTGCTACCTGAGGCATGGCATGTGACACCAGAATGATAGCCGCATTTTTAGAGATTTTGCTTATTGCGTTAAAGCACTTTGCTCTGAAACCGACATCTCCTACGGCTAGGACTTCGTCTATCAGCAGGACATCCGGTTCCATCTGGGCGGCGATTGCAAAACCGAGTCGCACATGCATGCCTGAACTGTAATGTTTTACAGGGGCATCAATAAAATCCCCTATTTCTGCGAAATCGATGATAGCGTCGAATTTTTTGTCTATTTCTTTTTTGCTCAAACCAAGTATTGATCCATTTATATATATGTTTTCCCTTCCCGTTAACATTGGATGAAAACCGGCTCCTACTTCTATTAATGCCCCGACACGTCCATTGATCAGAATTTCCCCTTTATCGGGCATGAATATTCCGTTTAGCATTTTAAGCAGTGTCGACTTTCCCGAGCCGTTAGGTCCGATAACGCCGAGGCACTCGCCGCGTTTTAATTCAAAAGAAAGGTCATCAACTGCCCAGAATTCTCCGCTGCGGAGACTTTCCGTATGCTGGTCCATACCAAGAAATCTCCGGGTAAGATCTGTTGCGCCGTACAGCATAGTATGCTTTAATGACTGACAGTACTTTTTTGATATACCCTCAGCTTTTATTACAACGTCCACTTAAATCCTCTCCGCGATTTTGGTTTGAGCCAGGTAGAATAGCTTCCAGCCTGTATGGAATATAATTACAGATAATAGCGTTACCCAGAGGAATTCAGACATATGTTCAGTCTGTCCCCTGACGATGAAATCCCTTGGTATATTTACCAGGTAATTGAAGGGATTGTAGACGTTGGTGCGCGCCAGAAAAGTGTCTCCTGTGATGGGGTATAAGATAGGGGTGAGCAGCATTATGCCAGTCAGTACGAGGGTTAATACATTTAGGATATCCCGAATTACTCCGGCAGCCAATGATAACACGAAACCCAGGCCCACCATAAATAAAAAGAGGGGAATTAGGCATACGATTCCTATCAGTAATCCGATCCAGTCAGGCGCTACTCCGAAGTAAATAAATACTATTGCAATAAGGACCGTACGAATAACAAACTCCACTATGCCCTGTCCTGACGCAGCCAGAATAAGGGCCACCTTTGAGAAGTTTATCTTGACAACCATCTGGCCGGCTCCGATGATGGAGTTTGCGCAGGCCGTCAGGCCTACTGTGAAAAAGTTCCATATGGTAAGGCCGATGATGGCGTAAAGCGGATACGGGATACCGACATCTTCGATTTTTAATATTCCGGAACGGTTCATGACCACAAACATACCAACCGTAATAAGCGGCATGACTGCTGCCCAGAAAACGCCGAGGACTGACTGCCGGTATTTTGCGCTGAAATCACGCACAAACAATCTCCAGATAAGCTCCTTTGAGGACACAAACTCGCTCCACATTAAACGCGTTGTAAGAAAAGGTCCTCGTTTGCCGCTGATAATTGGCCCTTTCGGGGAGTAAGAAACTTTAACAATGTCTTTCATAATGTTTAACTATTAGCTTGTTCTCTTATTGTGGAAATAAACATCCCTTTGTGTCCTATAGAATTGAAGCACGTTCATCTTACGCTATAATTCCCAACCGTAAAAAATTTTCAATAGTTTATCATAGGACAAATATTTGAACTCTATCTCTGGATATTCTTTCCTGAACTCAGCATATCTTCTTTCCTTGATCTTATTTAGTTCGTATTTAACTTCATAGGCACAGGCCTGTTCAGGAAGTACAAAGTCTATCTCTTTTTTGTCCTGTGTTCTCCAAAATTTAATCTCATCCAGATTTTTTACATCGTTTAATATCTCTTGGGTATAACATGTTTGTTAAATAAAATTACAACTTATCATAATAATATTATTAAATAAAAGCTTAACGCATAAAGATAGTTTTATTAAGAATTAACTGATTTAATGAAAGCCGTAGAAATTACAGATGATTTATGAAAACAACAGAACGTTTATTCTCAACCATGTTCAATACACTGCTCCGCCCTTTCAGTTACATTTTTTGTAACCTAAAAGAGCGGTTAAGAGTCTGGAGTTATGAGTTAAGAGTTAAGAGTTATGTATTTGCTTAACAGAATTGATCAGACCGTTAAGCATCTTATTTATTGTTACAGACTCTGATTCCAGCTCGTTATAATTTTCATGAGTTATATACTTTAAATCTCTTGAAAGCAGAAAGAAATATCGTAACTCCTCCAGTGGACCTCTTGCGTGAAAAAGAAATTGCACGAATTCTTTCGATGTTTTGCGTGAATGACCTTCAACAATATTGGCAGGCACTGAGTAAGCATATCGTTTTAGTTGATTGCATAAAGCATATTTTTCTGCATCAGGCATTTTTGCTGCAAAAGCATAAGCCTTCAACACAAGTTCATGAGCCTTTTGCCATACTGTCAGGTCTTTCCAATACATAACTCTTAACTCATAACTCCAGACTCTAAAGAGAGTAAACTCTCTTTTCGTCTATTCCCAGTTCCCTGATTCTTTCCACTTCTTTCTTATCAAAGGAGGTTAACAATATTGCATCGTAATTCAGATTGTCAATATCTTCAAACGAATATATATGATGTCCAAAAAAATCCTTCTCCTCTGTTTTGCCGTCTATGACTCCTACAAGATTAAGCGGCAGACCCCTCATGGAAATATAGGACAGTTCGGCAACTTCTCCGTCACCCCAGATAAGGACGTTTTTTGCCCCTGAAGCAATCATCTGCCTATAAGTATTGTCGATTCTTTTTCGTGCGTCTTTGAAGAAGTCGATTGAAGAGTGCATGTAGTTGTAGGTCAATTTTACCCTGTGGGTGAATCCTTTTTTGGTAAGGGCATACTTGACCCTGTTCATGGGGCCTTTTGTGATCTTGATATAACCTTTTTTTGCCAGCCTTTTAATATATGTGTTTACCAGTCCGAGAGCGACGTTGAGTTCACTGGAGAGAGTGCGCTGCGTAATCCGGGTCTCACGGCTGATTTCGTCGAGAATCTTGAGGGATATATCGTTTTCCGGGCTTTTGCCGTTTTTGTTCATGATATGAACAAGATACTGATTTTTGATTGTTTTGTCAAGGGGTTTTCTGCTATTTCCCGGTTGGCATGTTATGGGAATGTTTAAGAGTTGATTTATCTTAAGTCATATAGCATTATCTCAATTAGAAGGGGAGATAATCGCTTTTCTATGACACTGTCAAAAATAACAGTTTACAGCTGTTCCGCAATATGATAATTTGTTAAGCTCTCTTTTCTCAATAGTTGACTTTCAGAAATATGAAGTTTACAATATGAAGTATAAACTTAGAGAGGTGAAACCATGAAAGCAACTGCAAAGGACCTTCGTTTCCATACGAGTGAATTGCTTGATACGGTAAACAGAGGTGAGGAAGTCATTATTACATATCGTGGTCGTCCCTGTGCCAAGCTTGTGCCGATTGAGCAGGGTTCAAGGACAATAAAAGAAAAGAAAGAAAATGAATTATTCGGCATTTGGAAGGATAATCCTGACGTCAAGGATGTTCAAAAATATATACGAAAATTGAGGAAACGCAGGTTTAAAGATGCTGGTTGATACTGATGTATTGATCTGGTACATGAGAGGCAACAAAAATGCCTTTAAAATAATTGAGGAAAATATGAATTTTCATATTTCCGTTATTACTTACATTGAGCTTGTACAGGGGATGAGAAACAAAATAGAATTAAATGCATTAAGAAAATCACTGCGTGACTGGAATGCATCTGTTATTTATATAACTGAAGAAATTTCTGCAAAAGCCATGTTCTATGTTGAACAACATTATTTAAGTCAGTCCGTAGAGTTAGCTGATGCATTTATAGGCGCAACTGCTGTGGCTTATGGCATGCCGCTCTTGACGGGAAATGAAAAGCACTATAAGCCATTAAAGGACGTTGGGGTAAAAAGATTTCATCCTTAAAAGATGCTTCTAATTTGAGCGGCAGCTCTTCCTCGCGCAGACAGGCGACACAGCTTTTTTCAAGTTTGAATTCGCGTCCGAATTTGACGAGTCCGGCGCCATGCTTGCGGGTAATTGTTTTAGCAAGTTTCACTTCCATTCCGTAAAGTTTGCCGTTGCGTTCTATAATGAGGTCAACCTCCAGACCGGCTTGGGTACGATAAAAGAAAAAATCTGTTTTGCCCTTGCAGGCTGAAAAGCGTTTGACCATTTCCATAACTATCATATTTTCAAATAACGCCCCTTTTTCCGCTGAAGCGAAAAACGTCAATTTCAAAATCATATATTGAATGTGTCGTTATTTGCAGCCGGAACCTGGAGTTGACAACCATCCTTTAAGTCACTTGAATCTGTCTGAATCTTCACAAATTTTAAGCAGGTTTAAAATGAAGTGACTTATTTTACCCTTAGCTTATATATATGCTTCCCGGCTTCTACGTTTTCGTGCTTCCTCTCCCTTCCACATCTGTTTTCAGGTAAACAATTTCAACGTGAATATTACCTTTACTTCACAACACGGGAATGCGAAAATGCATTCATGATGAGAGAGAAAAAAGAATTAAAAAACAAGAAGATGGAATGTGAAAATTACCATAATCCGGATGTGAATATTACCTTTACTCCAGAGGCCCGGCGAGAGATAATGAAGTCAGGATTTAAAAAATGAAAAACTTTAAAATGGATACAAAAAATATCACTGCAGCAGATGAAACAGTTAGTGGAGGCTCTGCGGTGTTCATTATAAATACATCAGGCATGCAGATCAGCATGCAGACTTTAAAAACAGGAGCAGGATTGCTCATAAAAAGAAGTATCATGGAGGAGAAAATGAAAAAGCTATTATTGACAGCAGGTATTCTGGTATTAAGCGCATCAGTAGCATTTGCAGGATCAACAGTAAAGGGCAAGGTCATCAACAAGTCTAATGTTAAGCAGTCGGCAAACGTAGCAATCGGTAAGGGAGCACAGGCCAATATGGGTTCTATACGGCTGAAAGGCTCACATGTAAAAGGTAAAGTAATCAACAAGTCCAATGTAAAGCAGTCAGCAAACGTAGCGATCGGCAAGGGCGCAACCGCAAACATGGGTTCAGTAACACTGGCAAACTCCAGGGTGAAAGGAAAAGTCATCAACAAGTCTAATGTTAAACAGTCAGCAAACGTAGCGATCGGCAAAGGCGCAACCGCAAACATGGGTTCAATAACAATGAAGAACTCAAGTGTAAAAGGTAAAGTTATCAATAAGTCAAACGTAAAACAGTCTGCAAACGTAGCAATCGGAAAAGGCGCTGAAGCCAACATGGGTTCAGTGGTAATGGAATAACCGAAAGATAAGAATGAGGCTGCAGTATTAAACTGCAGCCTCATTAACTTTTTGAAAGAAAGAGGAAAAATAAAATGTTATTGAATATAAATAAAATAATAATAATACTGATAGCTCTCTCATTGTTCCCGGCAGCACAGGGATGGACAGGAAACAAAAAGATTATGACAACAAGGGCTTCGAAAGTATTGGCAGAGAGGGCTCTGGTGGAATCCATATACGGACTTAAAGTAAGGGCAACCGAAGAAGTGCAGGACATGATAGCAGCAGGGTTCATCGGCAAGACAGAAACCAAGACTTCAGCCCGGATCAGCGGGGTAAAATTCGAAGAAGTCGTGTATGATGTTGAAAAGGACATTGCAAAGACAACAGCTTCAGTGAGCCTCGCAAGCATCACCAATATAGATGGAGAAGTAATGGACCTTAAAAACAAGGTGTACAGAAGGGTGGCATTTGCAACATCGACACCTTCACAGGCCGGACCGCTGCAGGCGCTGAGGGCCGCAGAAGTTGACGCATATAAACAGCTGGTCAAGCGTGTTGTGGGGTTTGATCTCGAGAGTCAGACTACTGTTGAAAATTATATGCTTAAATCCGATCTGGTCAAGACAAAGGTCCTGGCAACCATTTACCTTGCTGAACTGACTGATTACGGCTGGGATGAAACAGGCGATGCATATATAAAGCTGTCTTTAAATGTGGCTGACATATCGGAAATTCTCGGTGAAGAAATCAGCAGCGATGAACAGATAATTGAAGTTGAAGGAGCAGGTGCACAGGTGGATGACTTCAGGCAGGCAAAGGCCCAATAAATATGAGAGTTGAAGGGGAATATTACCTTTACCCTGAAGACCGTACATGTAATAATTAGTTATGAACAATATTTATATGACTGATACAGCAGGAAATAATGCAACTGACTGGAAAAAAGCATTAATATTATGTATAAAAGAACTCAATAATAAAGGCTTGAAATGATAATAAAAACGCTTGACATAAGTGCTGCTAAGGTACACAATTTAGTTAGAAGAGGAATCTTCTATAAGATAATAAGGCTAATTTACGATTATATACAGATGTTTAGAAAGGAGCTGAAGAAAATGAAATATATGAAAGTAACCATAAGTCTGGCGCTTGCTTTCCTTGTCGCAGGGGCATCAGCGGTTTATGCCGGGTCAGAGGTCAAGGGAGCGGCCATCAACATAACAGAGGGGAAAAATACTGTTAATGTTGGTATTGGCAAGAACAATGAGGCGAACCTGAGTTCCATCAAGATGACGGACAGCAAGGCCACAGGCGTAATTGTCAATAAAGCTACCGGGAAAAACCTGGTAAATGTCGGCATTGGCAAAGACAATGAAGCCAACCTGGGTTCCATCAAAATGGAAGACAGTAATGTGAAGGGTCTTTTAACCAATACCCCTAAAGCAAACACAATGGTAAATGTAGGTATTGGCAAGGGCAATGAGATTAACCTTGGATCTATCAAGATGAAGGGGAGCGAGGTAAAGGGTGCTGTAATTAACGCCCCTGTCGGAACGACCCTGACCAATGTAGGTATAGGCAAAAATAATGAAGCCAACCTCGGTGCCGTGAAAATGAAGGACAGCAAGCTTAAAGGCATTGCGGCGAACACTGTTAAAGGACAGACAGTCACTAATGTAGCCATAGGCAAGGGCAACGAGGCCAATCTCGGTGCCATAAAAATGGAAGGCAGTGATGTAAAAGGTGCGGTCATTAATGCCCCTGTAGGACAGACAATAACCAATGTGGCGATTGGTAAAGACAATGAAGCAAATCTTGGCTCGGTAAAGATGAAAGATACGAAAGTTAAGGGTGCGATTATTAACACTGCTGTCGGCCAGACAGTAACAAATGTTGCCATAGGAAAAGGCAATGAGGCCAACCTCGGATCGGTTAAGATGAGGGGAAGTGATGTAACGGGTGCTGTTATCAATGCACCGGTCGGCCAGACCATAACAAATGTAGCGATCGGAAAAGATAATAAGGCCAACCTCGGCGCAGTGGATCTGAAAGACAGCAAAGTACAAGGTGCTATTATTAACACAGCTGTCGGCCAGGCCGTAACGAACGTTGCCATAGGAAAGGGCAATGAGGCCAACCTCGGTGCCGTGAAGATGAAGGGCAGTGAGGTGAAAGGCGCTATCATCAATGCACCGGTCGGCCAGGCGGTAACGAATGTAGCAATTGGCAAAGACAATAAAGCAAATCTCGGCGCAGCAAGCCTGGAGAATAGTAAGGTAAAAGGCGCCATTATTAACGTAACAGCCGGCCAGGCTGTAACAAACGTTGCGATCGGAAAAGGCAATGAGGCCAACCTCGGCGCAGTTAGTATGAAGAACAGTGAAATGAAAGGCGCTATCATTAATACGGCTGTCGGCCAGGCTGTAACCAATGTTGCTATCGGCAAGGACAACAAAGCCAACCTGGGAGCCGTAAGCATGAAGAACAGCAAGATGAAGGGCGCCATTATTAATACAGCAGCCGGTCAGGCCGTGACAAACGTTGCCATAGGAAAGGGCAATGAGGCCAATCTGGGAGCCGTAAATATGGAAAACAGTGAAATGAAAGGCGTAATTGTTAACACTGCTGCCGGAGCTGCTGTAACCAATGTAGCAATCGGCAAAGACAACAAGGCGAACCTTTCTGCTGTCAGCATGAAGAACAGTAAAATGAAAGGTGCTATTATCAATACGGCCGCAGGCGGAGCAGTAACAAATGTGGCTATTGGAAACAAGACAAAAGCCAACCTGTCTTCTGTTAACATGGAAAACAGCAAAATGAAAGGCGCAATTGTGAACACTGCCGCAGGTGGAGCAGTAACAAATGTGGCTATCGGGAATAAAACAAAAGCTAACCTGTCTTCCGTGAACATGGAAAATAGCACCATGAAAGGCGCAATTGTGAACACTGCCGCAGGTGGAGCAGTAACAAATGTGGCTATCGGGAATAAAACAAAAGCTAACCTGTCTTCCGTGAACATGGAAAACAGTAACATGAAAGGCGTAATCGTTAACACTGCTGCAGGAGGGGCAGTAACAAATGTAGCTATCGGGAACAAGTCAAAGGCCAACCTGTCCTCTGTGAACATGGAAAACAGTAACATGAAAGGCGCAATCGTTAACACTGCCGGGGGAGGAGCAGTAACGAATGTTGCGATTGGCAACAAAGCAAAGGCCAATCTCAGTTCAGTCAACCTGGAGAACAGCAGCATGAGAGGGACCATAATCAATACAACCGGTTCAGGAGCTGCAACCAATGTTGCAATCGGGAGTAATGCAAAGGCCAATATGGGTTCCGTTAACATGGAAAACAGCAGTTATAACGGTACTATCGTAAATACCGTTACCGGTATGACAGCGACCAACATAGCTGTTGGGTCCGGCAGTGAAGCCAACTCAGGTTCTGTTGTCATGAAAAACAGGGGCGGCGGAGGCGGTGCCGGTAATGTCTCCGGATCAGGAGTAGTTATTAATGATATAAAGATCCCGCTTAGTGAAATGAGCGGCCAGAATGCAAACGTAGCAGTAGGAGGAAGGACATCAAACAAGGATTCCGTAGTATTTAAATAATAGAATGGCCGGTAATTGTTTCCGGTACTCTACGGACTATTTAGAGAACGAGCATGATGCTCATAAAAACAGAGGAGGGGAGTAATGAAAAAAGTCTTATTAACAGCAGGAATTTTATTGTTGGGCGCAACAGTGGCTTTTGGTGCATCGACAGTCAAGGGAAAGGTCATCAATAAGTCCAACGTCAAGCAGTCAGCTAATGTGGCTATAGGCAAGGGCGCTCAGGCAAATATGGGTTCCATCAGGATGAAGGACTCGCATGTCAAAGGTAAAGTCATTAATAAATCAAATGTAAAGCAGTCTGCAAATGTAGCGATCGGCAAAGGCGCAACAGCCAACATGGGTTCGGTCACAATGGAAGGCTCGAACGTCAAAGGGAAAGTGATCAACAAGTCCAACGTAAAACAGTCCGCAAACGTAGCGATTGGTAAAGGCGCAACAGCCAACATGGGTTCAGTAACGATGAAGAACTCCAGTGTCAAAGGAAAAGTGATCAACAAGTCTAACGTGAAACAGTCCGCAAACGTAGCAATCGGTAAAGGCGCAACAGCCAATATGGGCTCAGTGACTATGAAAGGCTCGAACGTCAAAGGAAAAGTGATCAACAAGTCCAACGTAAAACAGTCCGCGAACGTAGCGATTGGCAAAGGCGCAACAGCGAACATGGGTTCA
>JBDLIC010000066.1:0-18979 GCA_039715075.1 Nitrospirota bacterium | reverse complement strand
TCCTTTATTACCGGTAGCTTAGCTGATGCTACCGGCTTTTGTCAAAAAAATATGGCGCGCTAACTACTTTTTTGGATTTCTTAACTTAACACCTATGGGGTGAGGGGGGATTTGTCGATGTTTAAATTATAAAATCCCCCTTAATCCCCCTTTACTAAAGTGGGGAATACAGCCGGAAGCCCCGGATCCTTTATGCAATATTCGGGATTGCGGGAAACTCGGAAGACCGGAGCTTTTTTGAAAGCAGATAAACGAGATGCCTGTCGAGAAGTCCGCTGATCTCTGAAAGTGTCTGCTCGTTCGGCCTAAGGCGGTTTGAAATGTTGATGGGCCATTCAATGCTGTGAGTATAAAAATGAATAACTTTATTATTTATCTTCATATACGCTTTGCCTGTGTTGTCGCCGGGAGTTGCAGCGCATTTTCGGCAGAGGGTTGTGCCGGAATCAGGGTAAAAGTCGAGGCTTTTGCCGCCGCACTTTCCACAGCTGTTTAATCTCGGTGCATAACCTATTGCGGCCAGCAGGCGTATGCGTGCGATAATATGCAGAGCATCCTTCTGTTCGTGTCCTGATGATTGTATGAAGGTCAGAATATTGAAGAAAAAAGAGAAGATCCTTTTATTGGGTATGCCCTCGGGTGTCATGGAGATCAATATCTCGGTAAGTTTTGATATGCTGACAAAGTCACTGTAATTATCTCTCAGCTTATGAAAGGAATTTATAATGTCCGATTGAGTGATTTTGGGTAATGCCGACTGCTCTTTGCCCCATAGGGATATTCTGGCGTGTGTCAAAGGTTCGAGACTGCTGCCGAACCTGCTTTTGGCCTTTCTTGGACTTCTGGCAAATCCCTTGATTATTCCTTTATCGGAAGTCAGGTAGGTTACGATAAGGTCGGCTTCACCGTAGTTTTGGGTCTTTAGTACTATCCCTTCAGTTCTTGTCAGCACCTAGAGTTAAAAAGGTATAGGTTAATATTTTGAAATCTGTGTAATCTGTGTTTTATCTCTGTAATCAGATTTATCACATTACGTTCCCGAAGTCTTCGGGCTTCAGTTTTTTCAGCCAGTCTTCGAGTTCGTCATTGTTCTTGTGCTCTATTACGCTTTCATCTACAAAGATGGGGGCGTTGATTCTTATTGCCACGGCAATGGCGTCGCTCGGTCTTGAATCAATAGGGACCTCTGATCCATCGCCTTTGTCAATATAAATTCCGGCATAGTATGTATTGTCTACGATCTCGGTAATCACTATTTTTGTTACTTTCATATTAACGCCGTTGATTACGTTTTTTACCAGATCGTGGGTAAGGGGGCGTGGTGTAACTATTTTTCCAAGGGCGAGTGCAATGGAATCCGCCTCCGGTTTCCCTATCCATATCGGCAGTGTATCGCTGCCGTTGATCTCCTTTAGGAGAAGTATGTACATATTGCTTCTCGGGTCAAACAGCAGGCCTTCAATTTTCATCTGTTTAGTCACAATAAAACCTCTTGTCTGGAAAAGTGATAATTTCAATATGATAACTTAATTAATATTTTTTTTCTATATATAAGCAGGAGTTCCCCTTAGTCCCCCTCAATGGCAATCATATCGATCCTGGCAGTCGGAGCAGTTGCTTTTGCACATGGAACAGGCGGCTGGGGTAGCGGCAACATGATGGGAGGGTACGGCGGCCATATGATGGGACAGGGATATGGCGGACAAATGATGGGGCAGGGCGGTCAGGGATATGGGACTGACAAGAAATTCCTTGACGAGACAGCGGACCTAAGGAAAGATCTGCATGAGAAAAGATTTGAATATATGGAAGCAAGCCGTGACCCGAAAATAAAATATGAGACATTGGCAGATCTCTAAAAAGAGATCTATGGCATTCAGAGCAAATTACGCGAAAAAGCGCCCCGTACTGCTTACGGAAGTTACGGAAACCCGGGGCATTGCTGGTAAATCATTGTTTTTTTTACCTCTCCCCCCCTTTTTAGACAGCCGGGCCTGGCCCGGCTGTTTTTTTGTACGACAAGTCAAGGAGGGAGGTTTTAAGAAAAACCGCTTTGGAGCGGTATTGACCTTATTTTTTTATCTTTGTTAAGATTTATAGCTGCTATGAAAAGAATTACTTTAACAATATTATTGATATTTCTCGTTCTTTCGGGATGTACTGATACTTCCAGGAAAAATAAAGTTGGCGAGGAAGTCAATTTCTATGAAGAAGTTCTTCCCAACGGGCTAAAGGTTTTTACCATAAAAGATACGAATGCTCCTCTGTCTGTTTTTCAGATATGGTATGATGCCGGTTCTATACATGAACAGATAGGCAAGACCGGTGTCAGCCACCTCCTTGAACATATGATGTTCAAAGGCACTCCGAAATATGGGCCGAAGACTTTTTCCAAAACTATAAAAAGGGCAGGGGGCATTGACAACGCGGGCACGAGCAAGGACTTTGTATATTACTATCAGAAACTCGCCCCGGACAGGCTTCACCTCTCGATAGAAATGGAAGCTGACAGGATGCGGAACCTGATTATGGACCCGGAAGAGACCATGTCTGAGAGGGATGTGGTGATGGAAGAGCGCAGGACGCGCTATGATGACGACCCCCAGAACCTTGTTTATGAGGAAGTTATATCTACTGCGTTTAAAAACCACCCCTACGGACGGCCTGTCATAGGCTGGATGGAGGACCTGAAAACCATTACGAGAGATGACCTCTGGAAATACTACAGGTCACGTTATGTCCCGAATAACGCTTTTATCATAGTTGCCGGCAATATTGATATCAACTCCATAATGGGAATGATAAGAAAAGAGTTCGGCCCCATTCCAAAAGGTCCGGAGCTTGAAAAACTGAATATAGAGGAACCTGTCCAGAGAGGTGAAAGAAGGGTATATGTGAAAAAGGAGGCTGAACTGCCCTATGTGATCAGTGCGTACAAAGCCCCGAATATTCTTAATGAAGACAGCTTTGCTCTTGATGTTCTTGCCGGAGTGCTTTCAGGAGGTAAGAGCGCCAGGATTTACAAAAGCCTCATTGATGAACAGCGCATCGCGCTTTCCGCTGGAGCAGGGTACAGTAATTTCAATAAGTATCAGCACCTTTTTTATCTGTACGGAACAGCACTGCCCGGGAAAACAATAGAGGCTGTTGAGGAAGCGCTCTATGATGAGGTGGAGAAAATTAAAGAAGAGCCCCCCTTAGAGAAAGAAGTACAGAAGGCGAAGAACCAGATTGAGGCTGACTTTATAATGAACCAGGATTCCATATTTTATAGGGCCATGATAATTGCGGAGTTTGAGTTGATCAGAGACTGGAAGCTGAAGGACGAATACCTGGAAGGGATCAGGAATGTCACTGCTGAAGATGTGAAGAGGGTGGCAAAGAAATATATCGACGAAGACAAGAGGACAGTGGGGACTTTGATCCCGATTAAAAAACAGCAATGAAAAAAACAGAGTCAGTAAAAATATTTCTTATTGCATTAATTATTAATTGTGCATTATTGATTATCAGTTCTTCTTCTCATGCACTCGATGTCAAGAGGAAGGTACTTGATAACGGCCTTACCCTGCTGATTGTTGAAAGGCACAACCTGCCCGTAGTGAAGGTCAGTGTCGGGATTAATGCCGGCAGCTTGCATGAACCTGAAGAAAAGGCCGGACTTGCCAATCTTACAGCGGGCCTCCTTGCCGAGGGCACAAAAAGCAGGACATCAAGACAGATCAGTGAAGAAATCGAATTTGTGGGAGGGTCTGTCGGGGCATCAGGAGGGGACGATTATGTGAATGCCAGCTTTTCTGTTTTAAAGAAAGACGTGGAACTCGGGTTTGAACTCCTGGCGGACATAATACTTAACCCTGTATTCCCTGAGGATGAACTGGATAAAAAGAGAGAACGTATAAAAGCCGGCCTGAAGTCACAGGAAGAAGATCCCGGGTTTGTTGCTTCAAAAAATTTCAAGAAAGCTATATTTGGCCTGCACCCCTACGGACGATTGCTGACCGGCACAGCTGAAACACTTGACAGAATAACAGGGGACGATCTCAGGAATTTTCATGCAAAATACTATTCACCTAATAATTCCGTAATGGCTGTTGTTGGAGACATAACAGCTGAAGAAGTCGAAAAACTGATAGAGCAGTATTTTGGTCTCTGGAAAAAGAATGACCTGGAGACACCTGTGCGGCCGCTGATTAAGGACCTGAAAGAGAAGAAGACCCTGACCATCGACAAGGAGCTGACACAGGCAACCATTATCATGGGACATATTGGTGTGAACAGGGGGCACACGGACTATTATAAACTGTCTGTCATGAACTATATCCTGGGAGGCGGAGGGTTTGCTTCAAGGCTTATGCAGAATATAAGGGAAGACAAGGGCCTTGTCTATAGTATTCACAGCTACTTTGCCGCTGACAGGTACGGAGGACATTTTCAGGTCAGTCTCCAGACAAAAAATGAATCTGCCAACCAGGCCATTGAAGAAGTTTTAAAGGAAATTGACAGAATAAGGAGTACCCCGGTGACGGATATGGATCTCTCGGATGCCAAATCATTTCTGACCGGCAGCTTCCCGATGAGGATTGAGACAAGCAGCCGGATAGCCCGCTTTCTTGTGGCAGTGGAATACTTCGGACTCGGTGCCGAGTATATTGACAACTATCCCGGTTTTATAAACAGCGTTACAAAAGAGGATGTTATTAATGCGGCAAAGAAATATCTTCACCCGGAGAATTTTATTCTCGTTGTAGTGGCTGACCAGGAGAAGGCAGCACTTAAAAAAGAATTATCAATTAACAATGATCAATGAAAGGATTGCTTGAAATAATTATTCATTGTTAATTACTAATTGAAATTATGACTCCTGAAGAAATACTTTTAAGAGATGCGTTTCTGCTGGGTATTGAGTTAAAGCTTTTCTGGTTTGTAACTCTGCTCTACGGGATATCATTTCTTATCGGCATTGTGTATCTGATCTCCTCGAAACCCGAGATCGGCAGGGCCCTTACGTGGGGGCTCAGGATAACCGTGGTCTTTCATACGGTCCTGATCATCTTCCGGGGATTTGAAGGGATGAGGCCTCCCTTTCAGAACCTTTATGAAACACTTTCCTGGTTTGCCTGGTTTGCCAATGCAACATATTTGTACGCTCAGAGCAGGTGGCGTGAGGTTCATATTCCCGGATTTATTGTGGCCGGCATCGCAATGGCTGCGTGCCTTTACGGCATTTTTTCGAGAAACCCTGTAATATCTCCTTTGCCCCCGGCCCTGCAGAGCCCGTGGTACGAGGCGCATGTTATAGCCGCATTTCTGTCCTATGCGGTATTTGTCGTCAGCTTTGCTGTAGAGTTATGCTATTTAAAGTTTAAAACTCCTCCTGAAGAACCGCACGGTATATTCGGCTATATTGATAATGAGTTCCGCCGCTGGACGCACAGGCTTGTGCTGTTCGGGTTTCCCTTTCTTACCTTTGCCGTTTTCTCAGGTGCGGCATGGGCAAATGATGCCTGGGGAAGATACTGGTCATGGGACCCCAAGGAGACCTGGTCACTGATAACGTGGACGGTCTATGCGATGTATCTTCATTCAAAGACGGTCGGAAGATGGAAGGACATGCCTGCATCTCTCTTGAATATTCTCGGTTTTATCTGTATGATCATGACTTTTCTGGGGGTTAACTGGCTCGTGAAACTTTTTGGCATCCCGAGTCTCCATACTTATGCTGTATAAATTCTTTTCATCTCTAAAAACATCTGTCTATATACTCGCTGCAATGAGTATCATGTTTCTGATAGGCACGATCTTTCCGCAGGGCGAGAATATCGAGGACTACATTGAGGCCGGCGGGAAGTATGTTCCTTTGGTAAGGGCGCTGGACTTTTTGGACATTTTTATGTCGCCGCTTTTTTTGGTTATAACGTTTGTTTTAACGGTTAACCTTATTATATGCCTCTATGACCGGTTTAAGATATTTATTAAGATCAAAAGGAGAGTCATAGACTTTGAAAGACTGAAGGGCCACCCGAATGTATTGAGCTTTGATAAGGCTGCTTTTGAAAAGAGACTGAAGACAATCGGCTTTACCTTTAAAATACAGACCGACGATGCTGTGAATCCTGGAATCAAGGTGTATGAAAAGGGCATCCAGTACTGGTGGCTTTCATGGTTCTACCATGTTGGAATCATACTTGCCATCCTGGGTTTCTTTGTGACCGCATTGTTTGCATTTGAAAAAGGTGTCCTTCTTTTCCCTGGAAAGCCTGAATCCATATCCCTCTACAGTAAAGAGACCAGATGGAATGAATTCCTCGAAAAAATGGGGATGGACATTCCTGAAGAACAGGTGCGGGACGAGTATGTCCTTACGCTTGAGGAGTTTGTGACCGAATACAACCAGGTGCTCAAGATCGATTATCCAAAGGGGAAACTTGAGAGGCTGGCCATTGGGATCGGGATGACGAAATTAGTGCCGTCCCCAAAGGGATTTTCATATATGCCCAAGATGTGGCTTACCCGGTTTAATGTGAAAAAGCCCGACGGCGAGGTTCTCTATGCAAAGCTATGGGTCAACAGGCCTTTCAGGACCGGGTACTTAACACTGTACCAGATGGGATATGAGCAAAGGGTTGAGCTACTTGCCAATGGCAAGGTCATTGATGCTGAAGCCAGGGTGCCCTTTGAAGTTGAGGGTGTTAATGGAAAGTTTGTCCTCGGTTCTCTTAAAGTCGGTACACTTTTCAAAAAGGACGGCACAACGGAAAAGATCGATCCTGTCACGACCCTCTATCACATACCTGAGGATGACCCTAAAGCAAGGAACGTACTCGGGGAAATCACGCTTGGCGATAAAATTGACGCAAAGGACACAGCCTTTGAATTCAGGGATTATAAAGAGGGGTCTTATCTTAGCTACAGGAAGGACCCGGGTATCTGGCTTGTGGGCTTGGCCGGTCTTTTTGTCTTTCTCGGGCTTTTTGTCAGAAGCCTTGGCGCATGGTACAGAATCCAGTATGCTGTTGAAAGCAAGACCGCCTATGTCCTGATCAGCTCAAGGGGTATCCTTGCTGACAAGGACAGGATCATCAAGAAGCTCAAGAAGAAATAGGAATCCTCTTAAAAGCTGCGCTTAAGTTTCGCTATTAATGTTTAAAAAATTCTTTGTATATCTTTGGCGGGTTGTGTATTTTATATATGAATACTGCTTCCATGGAACTTTTTGTTTCTGAAAAATGTCTAATTAAATGAAAGAACATAAAAATGAAAATATTGATCCTGACTCTGAAAATGTTTTACGATGTCAGAAGGATGATGCCGGGGCATTTGAGGAAATTGTCAGGCAGTATCAGAAGAAAATGTTTAATATATCGTACAGGATTACAGGAGATTACAATGAGGCAGCGGAAGTTACACAGGACGCCTTTGTCTCAGCCTATAGAAACATTAAAAACTTCAGGGGTAAATCAAGGTTCTCGACATGGCTTTATGCAATTGTAGTGAACCTGTCCAGAAACAGGCTGAAACAGATCAGGGCGAGGACATTAAAGGAACAATTTTCTTTTAATGATCCTGTGGATACTGCCGGCGGACAGCTGCAGCGGGAGCATGCTTCACCTGCCCTGTCTGTTCTTGATAAACTTGAGAAGAGAGAAGTAGAGCAGAGAGTCCAGGGCTGCATTAATGCACTGGACAATGAGTTTAAAGAAGTCATCGTATTAAGGGACATACAGGGCTTTTCATACGATGAGATCAGTGATATGCTGGAGATAGCCGGGGGTACCGTCAAATCCAGGCTTCACAGGGCGCGTGAATCTGTCAGGAGCTGCCTGAAGAAGCTTATTGGAGATATATAAGATGGAATGTGAAAATATTCAGAAGAAATTTTCTGACTATCTGGATGGTCTGCTCTCAGTTGATGAGAGAAAACATGCAGATGAGCACCTGAAGTCATGTGCGGAATGCAGTCATGCCCTGGAGGAATTAAGGAAGACTGTTGCTCTAACGAAGGGACTTGAAGAAGTAGAACCGCCGCCGTGGCTTGAGCAGAAAGTTATGGCAGAAGTCAGGGAGGGGGAAAGGCGTAAAGAAGGATTATTTCAGAGACTGTTATTCCCTGTAAACTCACGTTTCCCCATCGAACTTATAGCGACACTTGCGATAGCTGTGACAGCATTTTTTGTGTTTCGGTCTGTTGAGCCTGATCTTGAGAAGATATCACAGGATCAGGTCACAGTACAGGGCGAAAGTGACAGGATTGAATCCAATAAAAAAGCAGATGAAGAGAAAGAACGTTTTTTGCTGGAGAAGGATGTTAAGAAATTACCCAAAAAAGCTGCTCCTGCAAAGAGAAAAATGTTTATGAAGATACCTCGAATCAGAGCTGAAAAAAAAGAAGCATCCGATAAGCCCGCAGCTTTGGCACAGGAAGAGATGATGCTGCGGGATTCACAAGGGGAGCCGGGTATGAAATTAAATGAAGGCCCCCCGGCATTTGCACCCGCTGCAGTCGGATCATCTGCCGGTGAAAAAGAGTCGATCAGTGTGACAGTTTATGTTGAAAACTTTAAGGTTTCCGCAGACAGAATTAAGGAGATGATGAAGGAACTGAAGGGAGAGATTGTTAAGACGGAACATTTTGAGGATAAGGATATTATGACTGTTGTGATCGATTCTAATAAGATCAATAGAGTAATTAATCAGTTGAAAATTCTTGGGGAGATAAAGGAAAAGGAAATAGTGCGGGAAGATTTAGATGGGAAAGTGGAAATGAAGATAAGATTCATGAAAAAGCAATGAGCCATCAGCCGTCAGCTGTCAGCTATCAGCTAAGGCAGAAAAATATAAAAATAAGTTAAGCATATCTTGTCGTTTTTTTTAAGCTGAGAGCTGAATGCTGACGGCTGACAGCTTTTTCTTATTGCCTCCTTGCGCAACTGCGCTTATTTGAAATATTTATGAGATCTATAAGTCCATTGATGTCTCAAATAGTTAATGGGTAAAATAAGTTATATTAGGGGACGTTTGAGTTGTTACTGAATAATTGAAGAACCATTACTTTTACAAAACCATTATAGTATTTTTAAGAGGAGAAAGAATGGAAAAGAGGTCTTTGGAGCGGGTACCTGTTAATGTTCAGGCTGATTTTTTTTACGGTGATACGATGTATGCCGGTAAAGTGAAAAACATTTCAAAAAAAGGGATGTATATAAGAACTGAAATGTGCCCTCCCTCTGACTCAAAGTTTGAGATACTTCTACCTTTTATGACAGAAGTACTGAAGATCCGCGTAAAAGTCCGCAGGCTGGAAAAGACTGGTGAGATTTACAGGGGGATGGGTGTTGAGGTTATAGATTCATCCAATGGATATGTGGATTTTTTCAACATCAGCACTCTTGAGAACCTTTCGTGATTAATAAGGCATCCTCATTAACCAAACAAAACTAATTACCATCAATACCGGCATGGCCAAGTAAATATTCTTTAATCTTCCAGACATTTTGCAGGTTCTTGCCGAAATCAAGAAGTGTAGTACGGGCATATGGCCTGCTTGATATGTAGACGTATGTAGTATCATTATTAATTTTTTTCAGTTTTAAACTGATAATATCTCCCCAGGTTTTCCAGTTCAGTCCGGCCCGGGCTGTGATTTTACCCTGAAACAGGGTCTGTGCTTCAATCTTGCATTTGTTAATAGTATGCAGAGATTCAAGGCAGAGGATGAATGTTTCATTGAGCGGAAGCGGGACTTTAACATGGTCTTTCTGATGTACTGCAAGATCATAATCTTTTTTTTCCGGTACAGCCTTCCTGCTTAATGAAATGTGCAGGAACATTAAAAGAGAAGATGCAGTTAATCCAAAAAGAAGACCTGATATAGTGCCGAAAATTACATTGTTCAGGACCCCATCCTTATACGAGAAAATTATTCCTGTTATTAATGCAAAAGGAAAGCCTGATATGATGAATAATTTTAAATACAGTTTAATCATATTAAAGGATTGTTCCAATCAAGTATAAAGATTATATTCTAAAAAATACATTCAGAAGTCATATATATCTCCCCCTTTACTAAAGTGGGGAATAGCAGAGCTTTACCTTTTTTTAATTCCAGGTGAAATTTTCCGGGAACTTTTTCCGGCCCTCCTTTGTCTAAAGAACTAAAGACCGGTCAAAAAACAAAAAGGAGGTTGTTATGAAAATTATTATAACCCGATTAACAGTAACTGTTCTGGTGTTTGTACTTTTAGTTGCATCGAATGTCATGGCAGAGAAGCATGAGTCTGAGGACAGGACGTTGTCTCCCTATTTTCATGTCATTAGTGACGATGCTGATACGGATAAACTTCCCCTGAAATCTACGTCAGCAGATGTGGATATTGCGGGCGTAATTGCTGATGTCAGGGTGACACAGGTGTATAAAAATGAAGGTGGAAGACCGATCGAAGCCATTTATGTATTCCCTGCCTCAACAAGGGCGGCTGTTTACGGTATGAAGATGACGATAGGCGAACGTGTCATCAATGCCAGGGTGAAAAAAAGGGAAGATGCACGGCGTGAATACGAAGATGCAAAGCGGAATGGACAGAGTACTTCTTTGCTCGAACAGCACCGGCCCAATGTCTTTCAGATGAATGTTGCTAATATTATGCCCGGTGATGAGATCAATATAGAACTTAAGTACACTGAGCTGCTTGTCCCGACGGACAGAGTTTATGAGTTTGTTTATCCGACTGTGGTTGGCCCCCGGTACTCAAATCAGCCTGCAGAAACTGCATCGCCTTCAGAGGGATGGGTGCAGAACCCGTACCTCTATGAGGGGGAATCGCCTGACTATACATTTGATATAGTCGTCAATATTTCAGCCGGACTGCCGATCAATGAAGTGTCTTGCGGAACACATAAAGTCAACGTAAATTTCGATGGAACTTCTATTGCAGAGATAAAGCTGGATCAAACAGAAAAATACGGCGGCAACAGGGACTATATTTTAAGATATCGTCTCGATGGTGAACAGATAGAGTCCGGTCTGCTTCTGTATGAAGGAGAAAAAGAGAATTTCTTTCTGCTCATGATGCAGCCTCCCGAAAGAGTGAGCCCTTCACATATCCCTGGACGTGAGTATATTTTTATTGTTGACGTATCCGGTTCCATGCACGGTTTCCCGCTTGATATTTCAAAGAAACTTTTGAGAGACCTGATCGGGAAACTCCGCCCTTCCGATAAATTTAATGTGCTGCTTTTTGCGGGCACTTCATCCATAATGTCTCATCGTTCTGTTTCCGCAACTCCCGGCAACATTAAAAAGGCGATACACCACATCGAACGTCAGAGAGGTAGTGGCGGGACAGAACTTCTCCCCGCTCTTAAAAGGGCGCTGGCGCTGCCGGAGACGGAAGGATATTCAAAAAATATTGTAATTGCAACTGACGGCTATGTGACAGTCGAGGAGCAGGCCTTTGATCTGATTCGCAGTAATATCGGAATTGCCAATATGTTTGTGTTTGGTATCGGTTCGAGCGTAAACCGTCATCTTATCGAAGGCATGTCCAGGGCTGGAATGGGGGAGCCGTTTGTGATAACAAAGCCGGAGGAAGCAGCGGGAAGGGCAGAGGATTTCAGAAAGCTGGTCCAGACACCTGTATTGACGGATATAAAAGTGAGTTTTGACGGGTTCAGGACATACGATTTTGAACCCGCCGGAATACCCGATGTATTTGCAGAGCGTCCGGTAATTGTTTTTGGAAAATGGCATGGACAGCCTGAAGGAAAAATTACCCTCAGCGGTATCTCGGGAAACAGGAAGTGGACGGATGTTATCCGTGTATACAATGCGAAGACGGAGAAGAGCAATTCAGCGCTGCGGTATCTGTGGGCGCGCTACCGTATAAAAATGCTTTCTGATTACAATAAGCTCAGATTGAATGATGAAAGGACACAGGAAGTGACCACCCTTGGACTGACCTATAATCTGTTGACAGCGTATACCTCATTTGTTGCGGTTGATAGTGTCATAAGGAATGAAGGTGGAGAGTTGAGCCTGATCAGACAGCCCCTTCCATTACCGCAGGGTGTTTCTGATTATGCCGTAGCAGGCAATTTCGCGCCGAAAGCTGCTGCTCCTCTCAGGATGCTTAGAGATACGGTTGGCAAAAAGAAAGAAATGTTTGCTGAGCAGGAATCTCTTGCAGTTGAAGAGGACAAGGTCGAAAACGAGGTAGTAAAAGTGATTTCGTCAAAAGGCATATCAAAGGAGAAAATCAAAAAGGTCGTCGAAAGGAATATAGTTAAAATCGATAGCTGCCGGCAAAGTGATTTGCGCCTGATTACAGTAAAGATTGTTATTGATAAAAGCGGTAATGTGAAAAGGGTGGAAGTGCTTTCGAAGGGAACAAAAGACAGAAAAGTTGAAAACTGTATAGTGAAGGAGATCAGAAAATGGCGTTTCCCATTCGTTCAAAAAGCGGGTGAAGCAAGCTTTGTGTTATCAATTGGATGAAGCGAAAAACATCTGAACAAAGGCGCCGGCATCTTCAGGATGCCGACGCCTTTCCCTGACCTAATCTTTGAGGCATGCCCTTTACTTTTGTAAGTAGTCAAGAAATAATGCTGTCCGCAGATTCCGGTTGTAGTAATATCAATCAATATCTTGACAGATTATATTACATGTGATAATATGGTTTTATAACAGGGGGAATACAATGAACATCTATGAGAAAATAGGACGCCAGATTAGGAAATTGCGGGACAAGACTGGAATGAGCCAGGATACGCTGGCACGGCACATGAAACTGCCCCGGCCTGCCATTTCGCAAATCGAGAGCGGTGCGCGCAAAATTGCTACTGACGAGCTTCTCAAGCTCTCACGGACATTCCATGTGCCTGTAGATGATCTTCTAAATCCCGGAAAAGAGCCGGAAGTCCATCTGCACAAAGAAAAAAAGGAGAAAACACCTGCCAAGCCCCGGATGCGGATTAGTGTGCCGCAGAAGAATCTTCAGAAGTTCAAGGAAGTACTCTTGTATATTCTAAACAAAGTCGGTTCTAAACCAAATATTGGTGAGACTGTCATATACAAGCTACTCTATTTCATCGATTTTGATTTCTATGAGACATATGAGGAGCAGCTTGTAGGCGCAACATATATGAAAAACCAGTTCGGCCCCACTCCTATCGAGTTCGCCAGGATAGTCGATCAGCTCATTTCCCATGAGGAGATCGAAAAAGTTAAAAGCGGATACTTTAATTATCCACAGACCAAGTATCTACCACTACGGAAACCCGACCTTACTAAATTTAAGGCTAACGAAATCGAGGTTATCGACGACGTCCTGAATAGACTTTCGGATATGAATGCCAGCCAGATCAGCGCATATTCCCATAGTGACGTACCCTGGATTACAACGGGTGAAGGAGATATTATCGAGTACGAATCGGTCTTTTACCGCACACCACCTTATTCAGTGCGTGCATATACGGATGAGGACTGATGGGACGCGAGTTCTACGGTCCATTCGTCGGGACGTTATTCAAACAGATTACTCATGTCCCGGAATTCGAAAAGGACCTGAAGAAGCTCGCCAAGCGGTTCACCTCACTTGAAAATGATCTGAGGATTTTCATAAAGGTTGCTATGAATGCATTTCATAAGCAGAACGTTGACAGCAAGGCCATCTTTCACATATCCGATCTCGGCATCCATTCACCTGAAATATATAAGGCCAAAAAATTCGCCTGCAAGTCGCTGAAAGGAAAAGGAGCGCGATCGGGGATAAGGGTTATATATGCCTATCACGAAGACCAGGACAAGGTGGAGTTCATAGAGCTTTATTATAAGGGACATAAGGAGATTGAGAATCGGGAGAGGATAATTAAATATTACAGGAAGTGAATGGTGAAAAGAATATGTATGATGGGGAGCAGAGGGAAATCTATTCGACTGATAAAAGTGGAATTAAATGAATAAGACGAGACCTCTAGCAGATTATATAGGGGAACAATGAAATGTATCTTACCAAAATAAAAATTCATAATTTTAGTGTGTGGGGTCAAACCTACAATATACATTTTACAAATATCATTAAATGTATAATGTATATTGTAGGTTTGACCCCACACACAAATATCATTAAATGTATAATGTATATTGTAGGTTTGACCCCACACATTCGGGCCCCAATATTCTAAAGATGTATAATGAAAGTAATTAATAATATTTTCATGGGTGTCTGTGCTGATATACGGAAATATTAAAATATTTATAGAATACGTATGAGTGCATAACTGGAATATCGATAATGCTTTTTGATGATTTGAATATAATTGTGAAAATGAAATTCGGGGCCCATCTCTACGGCACGGCTACTCCTGATTCGGATGTTGACTACCGGGGTGTCTTTCTGCCTTCAAAGGAACAGGTATTACTGGGACGCATTCCAAAAAGTTTTAATTACTCAACAGGTGATAATGAGTCCCGCAATACTAAAGATGATACGGACATCGAAATATATTCACTGCATTACTTCATTAAACTTGCCTGTGAGGGGCAGACAGTGGCAATGGATATGCTCCATGCCCCTGAAGAAATGATTTTGCAGAAGACCGGTATCTGGGATTCAATCGTAAAAAACAGGCAGAAGTTCTATACGAAAAACCTTAAGTCATTCATTGATTATGCACGCAGGCAGGCAAGCAAATACGGGATCAGGGGTTCACGAATTAATGCTGTCTCGCAGGTCCTTGATGTTTTGAAAAGGGAGGACCCTTCAAGGAAATTGAGAGAAATTTGGGACAGGCTGCCGAGAATAGAATATTGTTATGATATGGCGCCTGGTCCAAATGGTGTCCGGCAATATCAGGTCTGCGGCAAAGCATTCCAGGAAACAGTAACCGCAGGATATGTCATACCAATCCTGCAAAAGTTTTATGATGAATACGGGAGCCGGGCCAGACTGGCTGCCGAAAATAAAAACATAGACTGGAAGGCGGTTTCTCATGCACTCCGGGCCGCGTATCAGACCAGGGAAATTCTGACTCAAAACACAATTACATTTCCCCTGAAAAATGCCGGGTTCCTCATGGAAATCAAGCAGGGCAGACTGGACTACCTGAGCGTGGTTGCTCCAGCATTAGAGTCGATCATGGAAGAGGTTGAAGATTTGGCCCATAATAGTGACCTGCCTGAAGAGGTCGATAATGCATTCTGGGACGAATTCATTTGTGAGACCCTCGAAAAAGAGCTTTTTTCATGACTGAATATGTGCGTTCTCATAAAATCTGAAACTGCTGTATACTCTAATTATGCTGCCTATGGAGAACTCTGCCTCCTGACGAAACAGACCAGATCAGTCACAGCCATAGTACTTGAATCATCTGATCTTATCCGCCACTCCAATGAGGATATGACAGAGTATCCCATGCTGGGCTTAAAGCTCCTCAGGCACATTTTCCTGGTAATATCCAAACGGCTCAGCAGGTCGACCGAGCGGATGGCTGCGATATTTTAACGTTTTTCACTTCCTTTCTTTCCTCTTGAGATATACAAATAAAACAATTAAAGCCCGTTATTATTAATGTCGATAATCTGGTTAGACTATTTCTATATGAACTATTCTTTCAATGTTATCTGAGCATGTTTTTGGTAAGCCCTTTTATACATTAAAAAAAGGTTTCATGTGCAGGGGAAAATAGGTATAATAGCATCTCATATGATTATGCTTATGGATGAGATAAACGAATGTTAAGCTTTTGTGAAAAACTGGGGAACAGTGCCTTATATCAGGTTAACCAGATCGGAAGGATGGGCATATTCCTCTTTTACTCTTTTCTAAGCATACTGAAACCTCCATACAAAATATTCCCGGTAATAAAACAGATTTATCAAATTGGGTCCCTTTCAGTATTTGTTATCCTTTTTACAGGACTCTTTACAGGAATGGTCCTGGGGCTGCAGGGGTATACGACCCTAAGTAAGTTCGGGGCCGAGGGTACCCTGGGTACGGTTGTGGCCCTCAGCCTTATAAGGGAGCTGGGCCCTGTCCTGGCTGCGCTCATGGTAACGGGCCGGGCCGGTTCAGCCATATGCGCCGAGATAGGAATTATGCGCATTTCCGAACAGATCGATGCACTCGACTGTATGGCCATTGATCCCCACAAATTTGTGATAGCTCCAAAGTTCATTGCCGGTATTATTTCAATGCCGCTGCTGACCGCTCTTTTTAATGTGGTCGGTATATTCGGGGGATTTCTGGTCGGGGTAGGTCTCCTGGGAGGAAATGAGGGTGTCTATTTTTCGAGAATGTATAATGACGTTGCGTTCGATGATATTTACATGGGATTTATGAAATCGCTCTGCTTCGGCTTCCTGATAATCTGGATATGTTCGGCAAAGGGATATTATGTCCATTTGACAAAGGGCGGCGGTTTCGGGGCTGAAGGGGTGAGCAGTGTGACAACTAATGCGGTGGTTTTATCATCGGTATCCATTTTGCTGTTTGACTATTTTCTGACATCGGTGCTTTTATGAATGATAAACCGGCTGTAGAGCTGATAAACGTAAAAAAATCATATGGGGAGCAGCAGGTCCTGAAAGGTGTGAACCTGCCAATCATGGAGGGTAAAACCACTGTTATTGTCGGGGGAAGCGGCCAGGGAAAGAGCCAGATCATTAAACATATTCTTGGGCTGATCAAACCTGACAGCGGGCAGGTCATGGTGTATGGAAAAGATATAAGCAGGGTCAATAACCGGGAACTCATGGAGATCCGGACAAACTTCGGGGTACTCTTTCAGAATGTTGCGCTTTTTGATTCCATGACCATATTTGATAATGTTGCACTGCCTTTGAGAGAGAGGACAAAGAAGACCGAATCTGAAATAAAAAAAATTGTACTCGAAAACCTCGAAATGATGGATGTGATAGGCCACGATGATAAGTACCCTGCCCAGATAAGCGGCGGTATGAAAAAAAGGGTAGGTCTTGCGCGTGCACTGGTGCTGGAACCTAAAATAATTTTTTTTGATGAACCGACAACAGGGCTTGATGTGGCCAAGAGCAATGAGATATACCGGGTCTTTTTCAAGACACAGACACAATTAAAATATACAGCCGTTATAGTGAGCCATGATGTACCGAAGATATTCAAACTGGCCGACTACGTGGCATTACTTTATGGCGGTCTGGTCCAGAGCTGTATTACTCCGGAGGAGTTTCAGCTTTCGACCGATCCTGTTGTCAGGGAGTTTGTAGAAAAGACAATGGGACCGCTTTATTCAAGTGAAATGGAGGGTGAATTATGAAAAAAATAAATATTGAGACCGGAGTGGGAATTTTTATAATTATCGGGCTTCTGTCCCTTGCTTATCTTTCCGTAAATCTGGGTGATGTGAGCCTTTTCGGCACAGATCAGTATAAGGTTACAGCACGCTTTGCTAATGTAGCCGGTTTGAAGGCGGGAGCGTCTATAGAGATCGCAGGCGTTGCAATAGGAAAGGTTTCAAACATAGATATTGATGATTATGAAGCAGTCGTGGACCTGATGATCAATCCTGAAATAAAGCTGCAGGAAGATGCCATAGCTTCCATCAGGACTCAGGGGATAATCGGTGATAAATACATTAAGATCAAGACCGGGGGTGCCGAGGAATATATAGAGAATGACGGAGAGATCCTTGAGACCGAATCTGCAATAGAGCTTGAAGAACTTGTCAGTAAATATATATTCGACAAGGAATAAACTTAATTTCAACAGGCAGCGGACAATAAACAGGAGAAGGGAATTTATGATAATCAAAAGAGCACTTTTATTTATAGTTGTTGCAGTTTTTATGACAGGTTTATTTTCTGTATCCATGGCAGCAAAGACTCCTACCGAAGCAGTAAAATCAACGGTCGATGCTATTCTTAATACTGTAATGGAAAAGGCCCTTTCTGCTCCGGAGAAGAGGCAGGAGAGACGCGATAAAATGGGGGGCATAATTGAAGAGCGCTTTAATTTTATCGAGATGTCAAGACGTTCCCTGGCAAAACACTGGAAGAAGTTGTCTACTCCTGAGAAAAAAGAGTTTGTCGGTATTTTTGCTGATCTCTTAAAGTTGTCCTACGCCGGAAAAGTCGAGAGATATACTGATGAAAAGATTACATATGATAAGGAGAAGATCAAGGGGAAAGGCAAGTACGCAGTCGTTAATACGACTATTGTTACCAATGATGTAGACATCCCGCTTGATTACAAGCTTATCCTGAAAAAGGACAAATGGTGGGTGTATGATGTTGTTATTGAGGGTGTCAGCTTTATCAGTACATACAGGAGCCAGTACAACAAAATCATCATCAGGGAATCTTTCCCCAAATTGCTTGAGAATATGAGAAAAAAGCTGAAAGAGATAAGAGAGCTTGAAGCAAAAGGGGACAAATAGGGGCAGTCCTTCATAATATCTTCATTATATTTAGATAAAATTTTAGTAAAACTGGAATAAGGATTGGACATCACCAGCTGAAAAATGGGACATGATACTGAAATAATTAATTCAGCTGGTACCTTTACTTCTATATTGGCAGCAGGAAATCGTTAATATTTTTCATCAAGGAGGAGATAAATGAATATAGTAAAAAAACTGCTAGTTTTCGTATTTCTGATGGTTCCATTACTGATTGCAGGCTGTGTGGACAAAAAGAAGATTGAAGAAATTGAGGCTGGACAGAAAGATATACTTGCCAAACTGGATTCTATTGACAAAAATCAGAAAGAGATGTTGAAGATTTTCAACAGGGGAAAACGGCCGCAGATTGATTTCAACAAAGTGCACAAAATACCTCTTGCAAGCTCAAAGATCAGGGGCAACCCCGCGGCACCGGTGACTATAGTTGAGTTTTCTGATTTCCAGTGTCCTTACTGTTCAAAGTTGCAGCCGACTTTGAAAGAAGTGCTGAAGGCCTACCCGAATGATGTGAGGCTGGTCTATAAAGACTTCCCTCTGTCTTTCC
>JBDLIC010000065.1:0-18995 GCA_039715075.1 Nitrospirota bacterium | reverse complement strand
ATCCCCCTTAATCCCCCTTTTCCAAAGGGGGAGACTTGAAAGGAGAACTTTTCATCCCCGTTTACAAAACGGGGTATTCAAGTTCATTTCTTCATAAATGTGACACAACTCATAAGAAAATAAGAAAAATTTCATGCTGGACAATAGAAAATTTTACATATGTAAAAAATGCTTCATATAACGCATTTTTGCGTGAAATCCCACATGGAAAACTTTCAAATATTAACTGAACGCGATTCGTAGATTTTGTATTTATTATAGACTGGCTTATGGAAAACCAATAAAATAAGAGGGTTAGATAGCAAAAAGTATGAATAATGTTTAGTCCTGATGACTGGTACAAGAATTGCTTTTCTGTTTAATAGTCCTTTATGTGATGAAAGGAAAGAATTGCGACCATCAATGAACAGGGTTTGGAGACGGCACAGGAATAACTTATTGATTTATATGGCAATTACTATGCTTGCCCTGCTGATTTGCACACCCTCGACAATTTTTGCCAAAGTCAAAGGACAATGTTCTATTTGCCATACCATGCATAACAGTCAGGATGGCTCAGCTGTGGACATGTATGGAGCTACCGGCCAGCCATGGAAAGCTTCGGGTCCGTTACCGGGACTTGTCAGGGGCAGCTGTCTGGGCTGTCATGGTATGGGAACAGCTGAAAATATTGATTCCGTTACTGGCGCTCCGCAGGTATTTCATACGAATACGACGGATTTGGCAGGCGGAAATTTTGCCTATATTACAGGAGCTGCCAACAAAGGCAGTGGTGCAGACAACAGAGGACATAATGTAATTGACCTTGGTGATATAGATGATATACTGGAAGGTCCCCCGGGAGCTTTTTTAGGGGCGGAACATGATGCCGTTGTTTCAAATAACGAATTGACCTGTGCTGGAGACGGAGGATGTCATGGTGCCAGATGCCCAAACTGCGGCAAATCTAATTTGCTTGCGTTAAGAGGTGCTCATCATGATGATGTGGAAGGAAAAATCACGGTTGCAGATAATGCCGCTAACAGTTACCGGTTCCTCTGGGGTGTAAAAGGACTGGAAGATTCGGACTGGCAGGCAACGATATCCAGTACTGACCATAACGAATATTATGGCGCTGCTTCGCCGCCGTTATATTCTTATTCGAGCTGTAATGTCTGCCATACTCCTGCCAGTGTTGTGGCACCGCAAAATACAATAAGCGGTTTCTGTGGTACATGCCATGGAAACTTACATACATTAAGCGGCGGATACTATGGTAGTGGAGCTGGAATCGGTGATGATACTACTTCTCCGTTCCAGAGACATCCTACCGACATTGTCTTGCCTTCAACAGGTGAATATTCAGCATATACAAGTTACAGCCTTGAAGCACCTGTTGCCAGAGCGTCTGTTCCTGATAATCCCAGCGATACTGTCACTCCTGGTGATGATATTGTTATCTGCCTTTCATGCCACAGGGCGCATGCTACGAACTATCCAGACATGCTGAGATGGGACTATGATACGATGATAGCAAATGGCGGATCAAATACTACCGGCTGTTTTACCTGTCATACTACTAAAGATGTGATGCCTTAAGCCTGTACTGAAATACTTATTTTTTTGTCTTATTTCTCCAGATAACGTTTGTTAAGCTTGCCTGAGCGAATGCTCAAAATTAATGAACAATCCGGGGGTTTTTTTTTAGAATTGATCTTATAATGCTATAAGTGCTGTTGAATTAAATAAAAAGGTACTGTTATTATTAAAAATCCAAAAACACTGATGAATTGTTTTAAGTGGAGGCTGATAAACATTAATGGGAGGTCTGATTTTTATATCTGATACCTTCCCTGGATTTCTCATCTGCTCAACTCAATTTGTGTTGCATTATTATGGAAAAAAGCAACCGTAAGGAAAAGAGATTTATTTTTGAGGTAAATGTACCTTTCTCGGTCTTAATACGTGTCCTTTTTGTTTTTCTTTTTTTAATAACCTATGCAAAGAAAGCAGATGCCCAGCAGGACAGTTCTTTTTTGTTGCATAAAGAAAATATAACTTATGATGAGAAAGAGGGGAAGATATCGCTTCCTTCGTTTATATATGCAGATCCTGTAATGAAGGAAATTTATGTTTTGGACAGCAGGTCAAGGATAATCATATATAATGCGGACTTTTTCCCAATATACACAATTGATGGAAGAAACGGACTGTATGCACCGATTGGGATGACTGTGGATAAAGATGGCAAAATTTATGTTGCTCAGGCAGGTTCAAAGACTGACCTCAGAAAAAGAATTACAGTTCTGGACGCTTGCCTTAAATTTGAGAGAAATATATTTTTAAGCGGTTTTGAAGGTTCTGCGTCTTTTACTCCTTTCAGACTGGCAACTGATAAAAAAGGTTATTTGTATGTAGTAGGGATGCACTTCCCGGGGGTCCTCGTTCTCGACAGGAAATACAATATTGTGGACATCATGGCTCCCGAGGAAGAAGGTGAAAAGGTGAAATTGAATGGTATCGCAGTTGATAAAACAGGTAGAATAATACTTCTCAGTGAAGATAAAAGCCGTATTTATATATATGATGAGAACAGGGAATTCCTTCTGAAATTTGGTCAGAAAGGCGGTTCTTCAGGCAAGTTAAGCAGGCCTAAAGGCATTGATGTTGATGAAGCTACTGGTATGATTTATGTTGCTGATTATATGCGCCATACAATAACGGTGTATGATGAAAAAGGTAAATTTATTTTTGAATTTGGCGGACTCGGCTGGAGTGACGGTTGGTTTCAGCATCCCAATCATGTAACAGTTGATTTTATGGGGAGAATACTCATTTCAGATTTCTTTAATAACAGGATTCAAGTCTTTGTTCGAAGCAGTTCGGAAATCCAATGAGAGTTTATGGAGCAAAATTAAGAGAGAGTTGTCCTGTTTACAAACAATTAATGCCAGTTATTCAGGCCTGATGTTTGTATTTCCAAGGTGATGAAAAATAATAATAATAATAATCTTTTCAGCTTAGCATGCATTTTTTTAACATGTTATCTAATAGTGCATTTCTGGGGTTGTGTAGCATTTAAGGGACAGGTTGAGGAGCAGGGAAGGTCTCCAATACGGGAGAATAGCCAGATTTCAATTTTTATGAATGGTCCGGATCTCTCATCTTTTAATATTACGTTTACTCTGTCTTCAGTTAAAATTGTCAAAGCGGAAGGAACAGTGATAGAAATTCTTGAGGATCCAATTTCCATAAATTCAATATCATCAAGAGGGATTCAGTTTTTTATAGGTGAAAAAAACCTTCCAGATGGAAAATACGAAAAAATCCAGCTTGCTGTCAAAGATGCATCGATAATGAGAAAAGACAAAAAAATAGGTTTGTCACTATCTTCAGAGGTCATAGAAATTGTTAAGCAGATTGTTTTAAATAAAAAAGAAAATACATCACTCTTTATTAGCTGGAATCCTGATGCATCAATTTCAGAAGGATTCCAGTTCAACCCCCGGTTTACAGTTACAGGAGAAGAGCCCGAGTTGGGAACTTTACTTATTTATGTTACCAATGAGAGTTCAGATAACGTATCCGTTATTAACAGGCAGTCAGGTAGAGTAGTATCGACTGTCATGGTAGGCAGGAAACCAAGAGGTATTGCCGCAGGCCGGCAGAAAGATCGTCTCAAAATATATGTTGCAAACTCGGCATCAAACAGTGTTTCTGTAATTGATCCTACGTTAAACAGGGTTGAAAACGAAATACCCTTAAGGTTTGGCTGGCGGCCGGAGGATGTTGAGATTGCAGAACTATCTTTGGATAAGGAACTGATTATTGTTGCAAATTATACTTCTAACAATGTGTCAGTTATTGATTCATTGAGTTTGCAGGAAATAGAAGGAGTTGCTGTAGGACGTGGTCCTATAGCCATAGCAGTGGACCCTCCGGTGGAAACTCTTTTCAGAACAAGATTTCTCAGTGCTGAAAATATAAGTATTTTGAAAGATTACCGTGAAAAATTTATTAATATATATGTTGCAAATGAGTTGTCAAATGATGTGTCTGTCCTGAAAATAAATATATTCAGCGGGGAAATAGAAGATGTCATACATATAGATGTGGAATGGCAGCCTGTTTCACTGACAGTGGATTATTACAGAGGAAAAGTATATGTAGCAAACTATAATTCTGACAAGGTGTCGGTTATGGATATTTTGCAGATTGTTAAAGGTAATATTTCGGGAGCGGTCAGTACTATTGATGATATTGGCAGATCAGTTACCGGTATTGCAGCAGATTCGACTTTTGATAGAATTTATGTTTTGAGAGAGGACCGGAATGAGATAATGATTCTTAAATCTTTAACTGAGAGCTTTGGTGCTTTTGAAACAACCACGATCCCAAGATTGGGTGCAATTGCCGTAGGAGCAATGCCTGGTTATTTAACCTTTGATCCTGAAAATCGAAAATTATATGTAGTTAACAGAGGATCAAATACTGTCTCCGTAATTAGTAAAATTACCCAGAGAGAGGAAAGGGTTATTGCTGTTGGCAGGTATCCCTATGATATAGCAATTTTCCAGGAATAAATATTATCAAGCTTCAGATCATGAATGATGAAAGAAAAACGATGGATAACTCTGGTTTTATCTGCAGCTTTTTTGCTGGCCGGAAATTTAGCCTTTGCCCTTAATATGGGAGGGAGTGCAAGATATAATTATAGTGAATCTGCCAACTTTCAGGATGGGCAAAAAACATCCGAATCAAATGGACTAACCCAGAATTACAATTTTACTTTGTCCAATGAAATAACGCCTCTGAGTTCGTATTCCTTTAGTGTGCAGTCTAATTTAAATGATTCTGAAAGTATTGATTCAGAGGGAAATGTGAGCAAGTCTCATGGGCGGAGAATTACACCGGGCCTGGATTTCAATCTGTCAAATCCGATGTATAGTATTGGTATGGGGTATCGTCGCCAGGAACAATGGACGACTAAAGATTTTAGTGATGAGAGCAGAAAGACTAATGAGAGTTTCTATAATCGTTTGGGCCTGAGTCCCTATCTGCTTCCTTCGTTGTCTCTGCAATTTGACAGGAGTAAACAGTATGATCATCTTCCTGTCCAAAAAACAGATACTACAAGTACAAGATATTCTCTTGGTAGTTCTTATACATTGCCATCGAAAGATATAAATATGAGTATGAATTTCAATTTGTCGCGGGGCATTAATGAATCACCTCTCAGTAATATAAAGAAAACCATTTCGGATAGTTTGGGCAGTGGTTATAACATTTCCCATTCTTCCCAAATATTCCCCGGATTTTTAATCGCCGGTTTTAATTACAGCGGATCCTATTCACAAAGTGTAAACAAGCAGTTTGTAAATGTCAGAGGGGACGTGCTTTTGGAGCGGATGTCACTCGGAGGTTTGCATACGACCGGCAGCGTTGGAAATGAAAACATAGGGGTACTGTCCTCTGAAGTAGCATTAGTGGATGACAATTTTAATGCTCCGACCAGTATAGATTTGAACGCTGACAGATACCATAATATAGGTATCTGGGTGTCATCCCAGAAATTTGTTGAGAAAATATATATTTATGTAAACAGGGACATTAGCGGAGATGCGACTCTGGCAGCTGCAGGCAGTTGGAGAGTATATAGAAGTGATTTTAATCAGGACAATACATGGACGCTGCTTACTATTAATAGCGTAAATATTACTGCATTTGATCCGGCAAATAATGTGTACCGTTACGAGATAGAATTTGCAAGCAAGCAGAAAGCTGCCTACTTTAAAGTTGTCAATATGGACTTGTCTGATGTTGCCAGTGTGCTTGTTACGGAAATTGAGGCTTACGGTTTAGAGAATATTCCCGATACTAATATTATTACTACCAAAACCGAATCATTGGGGCAGAGAATAAATGTAAATATTAGTGTCATACCGTTAAAGAAACTGCGCTTTGGTCTTTACTATACAATAGACAGGTCTGATTCAAATCTTGAGTCGCTGGAGGACTCGTTCCTGGGTATTTTCCAGGACATTGTAAGCAAGGACACAGAAGAGAGTGAAGGAAGTGTTACAGGTAATATAACGAAAGGTTATGGAATAACATCTTCCTGGGATGTGCATAAACTACTGTCTTCAAATTTTCGTGTTAGCAGGTCTGAAAACTATAATAAAGAAGGTACAACAGATACTAGTTCAAATGCATATGGAATTTCACTCAACTCCTCTCCCTTGCCCACAATTGGTTCAAGCCTTTCCTTGACCAGAAGCGACAGGTTTGAATTTGATGAAAAAAAGAGTACGGGCAATTCTGCCGTAATCAGTCTTTCGCTAAAACTGTATGAAAAAGTTGATATGATTCAAGATATGGGATATACGAGCTCAAAGTCATTTGAAAATGATTCCGAGACAAAATCTTATAATATGGGGGGCAGCTTAAATATTAAGTTTACTCCAAAACTTTCAGAGAATATTGGATATAGTGTTACATGGAAGCCATCAGGTGATACTACCGCTGTTTCAAGAAATATTGCTACAAACGTTACCTATCGGCCTGGCAGGCTTGTTAATATTAGCGCTAATTTTAGCATTTCAGACAGCAATGGGGAGATATCCTCTGCTCAGAGTTTTTCTGCAGACTGGCTTCCTTTAAAACGTCTCAGGTTGAACTTTAGTTACAATCATGAGAACTCAGCTGACTCAACAAAGAGTGATCGGGTCAGTATTTTCTCTAAATGGAATATTACTAAATCAATAGATACCCAGATTTCATATGCTTATTCAATGAGTCAAAAAAATAAGGTGAATGAAACGCAGGCTTTAAACATGAATATGAACGGCAGATTTTAGATAACAGCAGATTTTAGATAACAGCAGATTTTACTGCGATTTTATTATTACGTATTTTAAATGATGTTTTCACTTTTTAGTGTGGGTAGACTAAAATAGAAAATGGTCAATTCTATGCAGGAAAGAAAGAAGAGAAGGTTTAATTGTTGTATTATGTTATTTGTGGGCTGCCTGGCTCTTGGTATCCTGTATGGATGCAGTAACCACAAATATATTACCAGTTTCAGCCGGCCTGATTTTGATATTAATAGATTTCGGAGGATAGCAGTTCTGCCTTTAGATAATTTAACTTCGGATGTGGCTGCTGCCGAAAAGATAAGAAGGGCAGTAACTATTGAATTGCTTTCCAGGGGAATTGATATTATAGAGGATGGTGAGGTAAGCAGGGTTTTAAGAGAGATGGCTGAAAAACAGCGGCAACGACCGGTTTTGTCAAGTTCTGATATTCGGCACATCGGAAAGGCGTTGGAAGTACAGGCAGTGATGAAAGGTTCAGTAGGTTCATTGGGTTATAGTGAGGGTATTTTGACCGTTTATCCCGAAGTATCCGTTAATTTGACTTTAATTAATACAGCGTCAAGTCAAATTACCTGGTCGATTTCATATGTAGGAGGCGGTGCAAGTTTTTGGACAAGACGATTTGGCGCTGAAGGAAAAACACTGGAAGAAACAATTCGGGAGGTAGTAAAAAACGCTATTGATAATATGTTTTACAGAAAGACATAATTATTCGGTGTTTGGCTTACAAATCATGGGAAAGGGCCTATTTAGAGTCTGTATATAAACTACCGTTTTTTTGTCATGCCCGAAGTTAGTCATCGGGCATCCAGAACTTACTGAAAAGACTGGATTCCCGATTAAGGACTTCGGGAATGACGGACAGAGACATTGAATTTATACACAGACTCCATTTATAAATAATATTGATATATTATTAATTATGTTTATAGATTAGATAAAATAATAGTAAAATTATCTTTCTGAGTGTCTTTAATTTATATTATTGTTTTTGCTACGATAAATTATGTGCACGCTTAAACATCATAATACTATTAATGTGGAGATAAAATGAGTCTGATGAAACGGTATTTGCTGATTTTTCTTATTCTTATGTTTTTCACTGCGGGATGTCAAAGTACTAATGTTGCTCCCGAGTTCCATGTGAGTGAAGATGTGGACTTAAGCTTTATAAAAAAAGTAGCTGTTATGCCATTTGATAATCTGACAAGTGAGAAATTCGCTGGAGATATTATAAGGCACGTCGTAGTCACAGAACTGTTGGCTACAGGTCTTGTTGATGTAGCAATACCGGGAGAAGTAATAAATTCTATGAAGAGACTGAAAATAAAGTCCATTTCAGCATTAACTGCCGCTGATATAAAAAAAATAGGTAAATCCATTAAAGTTCAAGCTATTATCCTCGGTTCTGTAGAACAATATGGAGAGATTCGTGCAGGTAATATCTCGGTTCCTGAAGTCACTATTAGTTTAATGATGGCAGACGCAGCATCGGGCAGCATTGTATGGTCTGTTACCAAAACACGTGGTGGAGCAACTTTTTTGGCCAAGCATTTTGGGGCAAGTTCTGAAACATTAAGTGAAACGGTTTTAAAGATTGTAAGAGAATCGCTGCAGACGCTTGTTGACTATTAAAGGCTAGTGTCCTGTCAAGCAAAAAGTGACGTAAAGATTATGAAGTTTAATTTGTTTGCCTGTAAGGCGCGACTGAAGGCGCATAGCAATGCTATGTAACTGATGGAGCAACCAGCAGGCAGGCAAAAGGACAAGTAAGATAAGACAGCTTTTGCTTGACAGGACACTATGATACAGGATTGCTGACATATAGTTTCTAAAGTCATGCTTCAATAGGGTAAAAAAAGTTGTTATATTACCGGGAATTTAGAATTAATCTTTTTTTAAATCTTTGTTATTCCATAAAAACTCTAAAAGAGTATAATCTGCGGATCTATGCCCGAATGATAAATTGATGAAGAAGATATTTTTTTTAGTAATTTTATTATGTGCTGTAATTTCCTGTTCTTTACCTCAGAGACTCATAAATGTTGCTCTCCTGGTTTCTCAAATTAAGGAAGAGGTTGAACAGCCGGCTGTCAAAAAGGAAACTGTTCTTACTGAAAAACCAGCTAAAAAAATGAAAGAAAAAGAGGTCATCCCTCCGGAGAAAGAAATCAGGCTGCCCGGATCAAAGCAGGTAACTGTTCGTCCGGGCGTACCTTCAGGAAAAGTTGAAGATTTGTCAAGAGTTGAATCTATCGGGCAAGTAATAGGGAAGCCTGATGAAGAACAGATTTATATAATCAAATCGGAAGAAGAGGTCAAACCGGAGGAGGAACTTGAAATGCCTTCCGAGGAGATGATTTCTCTGATATTTGGGAAACCGATTAAAGAGAAAATCGTTATGTTTCCCTTTGAGAACATGAGTGAAGCGTCTGGTGTACAAGAAAGAATTATGCCTGTTTTGAGCAGCGCACTGAGAAAAATATCCATTGGCACAGTCGATAATAAACTACTCTATGGATTTTTATGTTCAAACAGGATAAGAGCTACAGGACATATTACTAAGGATCTGGCCCTTCAGACATATGAAGAATTTGATGTTAAGTCTATACTTCTTGGTTCTGTTGTTTCATATGTTAACAGGGGAGACCCTCATTTGGGTCTTCTGGCCCGTCTGATTGATTCTAAAAGTGGACGTATTATATGGGCCAGTTATGCTTCTGCTGCAGGAGCAGATTTTACCGGAATATTAGGGCTGAGAAGTATAAGAAATATGAATGCCCTGATACCCAGAATTGTGGATAATATGCTCGTTTCCTTTAATACAACAATACCATATAAAGAAATAGAATCAACATATAAAATTGCAATAATGCCGTTCCGGAACAAAACCAAATTCAAAGATGCCGGTGTAATGGTTTCCTATATGTTTCTGGTGGAACTTTTTAAAAGTCTTAAATTTGAGATTCTGGAATATGGTGAAATTAAAAAAGCAATCATTGAGAGAAAAATTAGAAATAAAGGAGAGCTGGATTACGAAACTGTTTCTTTACTGTCGGAGACACTCGGTGTTGACGGCATTGTCCTGGGAGTTGTAGAGCAATATGATGATGGGCTTGCAACGTCTTCGCCGCCATCGGTGACTATTTCTGCCAGGCTGTTAAATGGTCGAAAAAATAAAATTGTATGGTATAATAGCCTCCAGTTAAATGGAAATGAAGATATATCAATCCTGGATTTTGGAAAAATAAGATCTGTTGACAGAGTGGCCTACAAAATTGTTTCACGATTAGCTGTCGACATGGAGACTGCTGAATGGCGTTAGCAGACGGAATGATCGTAGCTTATCAATAATATAAATCATAAGGACGTTAAATTATGAAAAAGATGAACAGTTGTCTGGTTTTCAGTTTATATGCGCTGCTTATCAATTTTTTTATGTATGGTTGTGCGACTTTTTCTCAGAGTCCGGATGTTCTGGCTGTTGTCGATAATGAACCTGTTACCATAAAGGATTTATCATATTCACTGGAAGTAGCTCACCGTAAACAGGACCTTGCATATGGAAGTGAAATGAATATTCCGTCATATGTACAGAAATTGGTTGATGATAAATTGGTAGTTCACGAAGCCCGCAGGATGCAGCTGGATCAGAACCAGGCGGTTCAGCAAAAAATGGATGCCTATTTGTTAAGAGAGTCGGTAGTGAGGCTGCATGATGAAGAGATCCTTCAAAAAATATCTGTAAGCGATGATGATGTTGTCAGCTTTTACAATAAGAGATATCAGCAGTTTTATGTGGATTTTATTGAGTCAGATTCGGAAGAAAAAATCAATGATGTCCTGGAGCAGTTAAAGAATGGTGCGGACTTTCAGAAGTTGTCGAAAGACTACCCGGTAAGCTCTTACACTAAAAATTCGGAAGGCAGGGTAGAGCTAAAAGGGCATTCCATTGAGACTCAATTGCAGGAAATCCTTTTCGGGTTATCACCTGGTGAGAACAGTGATGTAATACCAAAGATTGATAAATATTTCATAGTTCAACTTATTGACAGACAGGATCCGCCAATTGAAAATCTTGAAAAAATCAGAGGACAGTTAAAGAAATACTTAAAAAAACAAAAAGAAGCTGAACGCAGCAAAGAGTATCTTGCTGAGTTGCATGAACAATCAGATGTAAATATTGATCGAGATATTCTTGAAGAAATACGTCTGGACATAGAAAAGGGAGAAAGGGAAAAGTGGCTGGAAGATGACAGGCCTCTTGTTACTGTATACGACGCTGTTCTTCCGGTCAGGGTATTTGCTGAAAAAGTCACTGAAGATTTTGATAAATCAAAAGATACAATTATTAACGGCTGGCTTGATATGCATCTGGTGGATCATGCTGCATTAAACAGGCATTATGAAAAAGAAACGGTCCTGAGTGAACAGATAGGGCGTTACGAGGACCAGCTTTTAAAAAACATGTATATTAATAAAATAGTTTTGCCGCAAATTAAAGTATCCGAAGAACTGCTAAGACAGTACTATGATGAAAATAAAGAACACTATACAGATCCTCCACGTTTTAAAATAGAGCAGCTTGTATTAAAGGCCGAAGAGGAAGCACGGGAAATATTTAATAGTTTAAAAGAAGGCGGAGACTTTACATGGCTGGCTCAAAACATGATTGAAAAATCCTCCGGATCAAAAGAGGTGGCCTCTGAATGGTTCACAAAGGGGAGTTTGGATCCGGCTGTCGGAGAAATAATTGACACTCTGGAGCCGGGAGATTTCAGTCCGGTACTTAAGGTTCTTGATCGCTTTAAAATTATACGATTGCTCGAAAAAGCTGAAGGGAAGACAAAAGGATTCAATAAGATAAGAGACATTCTGGTGAGACATTACATAGAAAACCAGCGTGAAAAGATATATAGAGAAACGGTAGACAAACTGAAGGAATATGCTGATGTCAAGGTTAATGAAAAAGCGGTAGAGGAATTTGGGAAATTATTTCAAAAAAAGTAGTTTCTGTAACCAGAGGAATTAAAGCTTTTTTTTTTATTTCGATTAGTTTATAATTTAACGTTCGTCTATTTTATGTATGATTATATGAATACAAAGTTTATGACAAAATCATTTGGAAACAGAAGACTTTTTCTTTCTTTATTGCTTATATGTATCACCTTTGTTTTCCTGCTTTCCTCTTGCGCACCTCCGGCAAGACAAGCAAGAGGAAAGTTTAAGCCCAAACCCTGTCTTGAATGCCACAAAGAGAAAATGAAAGAGTATGAAAAACGGTATGTTCATGATCCAATGAGCAAGAAAGATTGCGAGTCATGTCATCTTCGTCATGGCAAACTGGCGGTCATGATTTTCAGGGAAAATAGGGAAACAAAGCTCTGTTACACCTGTCATAATGAAATGGCTTCGGATCTTGAGAATGCAGCTAGTGTACATAGCACAATAAAGCAGGACAGATGTGTTCCCTGTCATGATCCTCATGCATCTGATAATAAATTCCTGCAAAGTAAGGTTGGAAATGAACTCTGTTTCACCTGCCATGATCAGGAGCCTTTTAAGCGTATGAAACGCCATAAACCGCTGGATGACGGTTGTCTGGTATGTCATGATCCTCATGGTTCCCAGTTTGAAGACAACCTTATAATGGAAGAGGTCGAGCTTTGCAGGTCCTGTCATAAATACACTGATGACAGTTTCAGGGGGGCCCACAAGAACTATCCGGTTGAGAAGGGCAAATGTTCAGGATGTCATACGTCACACAGTTCCTCAAATGCCAAACTATTCAGGGAGTCAGTACATGAACCGCTGAGTCTTGCTCAATGTTCTTCCTGTCATAATCCGGCTGATGGTCCTGAGCCCTTGAAAACAATTGCTCCTGACGGTGAACTTTGCTACACCTGTCACGAGAAAGAAAAGAAAAAATATCAGACTGCATACAGGCATCCTGTTACTGATGAAGGTAAATGTCAGAGTTGTCACGATCCTCATGCATCTGATTATTCCTTTGTGACGACCAGGGGGAAAAATAATATTTGTATAAGCTGCCATACGGAAAAGCCGAAAATGGATGCAAGGTATCTACACAAACCTATAAACGAAAAAGGCTGCACCGCCTGTCACAACCCTCATGCATCGGAAAATCCGAATTATTTGCTTAAATCTGAGAAAAAGATATGTTTTTCATGTCATCCAGAGACAGAGAAAGAGCTGGATGGAGTATCTAATCATGAACCCTTTGCAAAAGTTGAATGTATTCAGTGTCATGATTCCCACGGTACAAATAATCCGAATATGTTTAAGATTCAGCTGAAGGACCTTTGCTATAAGTGCCATGAAAAAGAAGAAAAGGATTTCTTCAAGGTATATATTCATACGCCGGTAGAAGAAAGGCAGTGTTCTTCCTGCCATGTATCACATTCTTCATCGAATGTGAAATTATTGAGCAGTCCTCCTTCAGAACTGTGCATGAAGTGTCATAACAGTATGCTGCTTGATATGAACAAGGAATCAACCCATCCCACATTTTCTGACAGAGTATGTGGAACCTGTCATGATCCTCACGCAAGTGACTACATTGATTCTACGCTCAAGCCGGTACAGGAACTATGCTACAACTGTCATAAAGACATAGAGGAAAAGCTAGCTGATAGTGCCGTAAAACATTTTCCCGTAGAAATAGGACAGTGCACAAAATGCCACAGTCCTCATGGCTCAAAGCTGGACTTACAACTTTTAAGCCGTCCTAACGAACTCTGTCTTAGCTGCCATGCAAAAATAGTTACGACAGTAAATAGAAAAGGACATATATCCATGAAAGATGGCGACTGTCTTAGCTGCCATATATCTCACTATTCTGATTCCAGGCATTTGTTGACTGAGAAGGACCCGGCAGTATGTGTGAAATGCCATTCGGAAGATACAGAAAAACTTTTGAATGCGCATAGAGAAAAGCTTGATAATATCAGCAGATGCACCAGCTGTCATGAATCGCATGTCACAGAGGGACCGGGAATGCTTAAGAAATTAAGACATGACCCTTTTAGAGACGGAGATTGTGAGGCCTGTCATGAGTAACCATGAAATGCAGAGGACTAAGCACAGAAGGGCATCCATATTCTTTGTTTATTTAATAGGTATGCTGCTGGCAGCATCTTTTTTTATGCCGGGGAATGAAGCGGATGCACGGCTTAAACTAAAATCAAAGGAACCTGCGATCTGTTACAGCTGTCATGATGAATTGAGAAAAGGACTGTCGGACCGCTATGTGCATTTCCTCTTTAAAAAGGGTAAATGTATTACCTGCCACAACTCACATGTCAGCAGGTTTGATGGATTACTGGAGGATGAACTGGAAAGGATATGCCTTAATTGTCATGAAGATATAAAGAATCTTATTGAGAAAGGCAACTTGCATGGAGCCTTAAGGGATACTATCTGTTCTGATTGCCATTATGCACACAGTGGGAATATTAAGCACCTTTTGGTCAAAGAAGAGAAGGACCTGTGCAAGAAATGCCATGAGGACCTGGAAAAACAATTGCAAAAACCTTATCTGTGCACCCCTTTTAAAGAAGGAAAGTGCTCTTCCTGCCATGATTCACATGCATCAATGGAAAGTGACCTGTTAATTGCTCCACCAAACACACTCTGCCAGGAATGTCATCAGGCCAATTGCAGGGCTGATAATGTAAATATCTCTTCTATTACAAAGAAGTTAGACTGCACTACCTGCCATACAGGGCACAGTTCCTTTGATAAAGGACTTCTTGGTCCTTATGGCCATAAAGCATTTTTAAACAAAAACTGTCAAGAGTGTCATGAACCAATTGTGGCAAAGAGAAAAATAGTTACCAAGATACAGGGAACGGATTTATGTTATAGCTGTCATAAAGAGGAAAGTTCAGAGCACCAATATAATGATAACGACGTGCATGTGAAAGACAAAAAGAATGCTTGTATTATGTGCCATGACCACCATGCCTCAGGGAAAGAGAACTTAACAATGAATGAAACAGCACTATGTACCAGTTGTCATCAAAAAATTGAAAGAATGACAATGGCGATGGAAAAGGTTTTAAAAGCTACTGATTGTGAACCTATTAAAGATAGAAAGTGCTTCGGATGTCATAGCCCAATGCATTCAGATTTGCCTTTGAATTTAAAAACTGATCCAATACAGCTGTGTTCCAATTGTCATGAAGCACAGCATAAAATTACTCATCCTCTCGGAGATGATGCGATTGACTCACGCAATGGACAACCCATGGACTGCCTTTCATGTCATAGTATGCATGATGCCAGGGAGGACTATTTCCTAACTCACGACAGACAGCGTGCACTCTGCATACAATGTCATAAGTTATAGGAATCGGGTTGAATATTGAACTGCAACAAAATTATTTTACTCTTTCTTGCAGCATTACTGATTCAACTATTAGTTAGTAAGGCCCCGGCAATGATAGATGGCAAATGCTCTAATTGCCATACAATACATAATTTACAGGATGGTCAGGCTGTTGCTTATAAACTGAACAGTTCCCTATCGGACTTTGTTATTAACGTAACGAGCGAATATCCTGAGGGAATTCCGAATGAAGGCTTGCTGATAACCAATTGTGTAGGCTGCCATACATCCACTGGCAGTAATACAATTGTAAATAACACTCCAATAATCTTTAGTACGACCGCGTTTAATAATCCTCTGGCTGCCGGCAATTTTTCCTATGTGCAGATTAATGACGCCTATGGGCATAATGTTACCGAGATAACAGCAGAGGATGCCGAACTGGGGCTTACCCCGCCTGGTGGTGTTGCAATGTCATCCCAGTTATCATGTGCCGGAGAATTCGGGTGCCATGGTGACACAAGCCCTGGAAATAGTGATGTTAAGGGATTAAAAGGTGCTCATCACAGGAACGACTGGGCTCCAATTGACGGGAATACTGTTAATCAAAGTTATCGTTTTCTAAACGGGATACTGGGGAAGGAAGATTCTGACTGGGAGCAGGACAATACAAATACCAGCCATAACGAATATAAGGGCTCGACAAGCAACTCTACAGCTACCATAAGCTATTTCTGTGCAAAATGCCATAGAAATTTTCATACCTGGGAGGGAGGACCTTCTGAGGTTGGTACCGACTCTCCCTGGTTCAGACATCCCACGGATATTGCCTTAAATAATTCAGGAGAATATACCAATTACATAAATTACAGCATGACAGTCCCTTTAGCCAGACCTGACCCTGATAATGTAAGTGATACCGCTTTGGTGACCCCCGGTACAGACATAATCATGTGCCTCTCATGCCATCGTGCACATGCTTCTCCTTACTATAAAATGCTGCGTTGGGACTATAAGAGTTCAACGCTCGCGACGGCATTGTCAGGATGTAATGTATGTCATACGTCAAAAAACTAGCATAGGGTAAAAAGAAAGAGCTAATTGTTCTTAAGTATGGTTTAAAAGTGGAGACTATTAAAAAATGAACTGCAATGATATAAGAAACATTATCAACTCTATGCTCTATGCTCTTTGCTCTTTGCTGCTTTTGTTAGTTGCCGGCAACGCTGACGGAGGCACTTACCTTGATTCGGCCCATGGTGACAGCACCAGCGGTGTTAACCGATCTGCTGTTACGGGCATGCCTTACCCTGACACAAGCAGTTATCCTACAGGACACTGCGGACATTGTCATGAACAGCATACATCAATTGGGGGGACAGAGCCGTCTCCAGTGGGGGATGCCCAAAACTCATATTCTCTTTTCAAGGAAAACCTCGGGACTGATACAAATGAGCTTTGCTATGCCTGTCACGAAACATTCAGTTTCGGGCCCGGTTTGGGATATGGCAGGCAGGGCATCTACCAGGGCAAGACGAAGTTTAATAACTCTATTCACTTTCTAGACAGCAAGATGTCATGGAGTCCTGATCCTGTGCCGCCCGGACCTCCTTATAATGATACCGGGAATTGTCATAACTGCCATAATCCGCATGGATATAATGATGGCAGCGGATTGGTTCCTAATATACTTTTTGCACGTGATTCGAAAACCGGGGACAGCCCGGCTTATGAAATGGGATGTGAGGCCTGTCATGACGGCACACAGGCGGGCATTTTAAAAGACATAAAAACCCAGCTTAATAAAACCTATGCCCATCCCACACATACATATAGTGACCGCCACACACTCCCCGAGACAGGCCAGTCCGAGAGCGGCAGCAGTTTTGGCCCGGCGAACAGGCATGCAGAATGTGTTGACTGCCATAATCCTCATGCATTGGGGTCCCTTGGTGATATTCATACTGCTCCGGGCAATGCAGTCTCTGATGTTATAAAGAATGTCTGGGGTGTAGAACCTACGTGGCCGACAATATGGACGCAACCTATACTATTTACGGTCAGAAAACCGTCTGCATATCCTGATGGTGCACAATATGAATATCAGATATGTTTTAAATGCCATTCATATTATGGACTTGGTTCTGTAACTGATGGAGTATCATCAATAACAGGACCGTCAGGGATATCCATTACAGATCAGGCATGGGAGTTTAACAACAATAACAAATCTGTCCATCCTGTTGTTGTTTCACTTAATAATCAGACGGGGTCAACGACACCAAAACCCCTGACGTCTGCCCAGATGAGCTCACCCTGGAATTCCGGTACCGGTAACAATACCATGTACTGCTCGGACTGTCATGGCGCTGATGATGAGAGTAGTGGGGCAAAGGGTCCTCATGGGTCGACCAGAAAATTCTTATTGAAAGGCAATGCACAATACTGGCCCACAAAGTCTGATGGATCAACACTCTGGAAGCTAAGTGATTATAGTATTTTTTCATCTAACGGGCTATTTTGTATAAACTGTCACCCAATCTATGACGGAACCTGGAAAAATAATGTTCATTCAGTAGGTATGGGTATGGCTAGTCCCCACCAAGACTTAACTTGTGTTACATGTCATGTGGCCGTTCCCCATGGCTCAAAAAGGTCAAGGCTTATTGGATACGGTACAACGGATCCCTCCCCATACAATTACGCTGGTAACAGCCTTAAAGTAACCGGCTTCAGAAAAGCCAGCGGTCCTAACAGTTATGTTGGGCTGCCAGCAACAAGTACTAGTAATAATTGTGCAACAGCGGGAACATCAGGGTGTCATGGAAGTTCGATTACAAGCCCTGAACCTTAAAATAATAAGTGACAGTTTTATAATTTCAATTTCCTTTGATGTATCAATTTTTTTCATATACAGATAAAATACTTCAAAATCTTAATGATAATTGTTTAAAGTAAAACTGATTCTTTAAAAGACATAATCCGTATTTTAATCATGCATTCCTTCAACATAAATGGAGAAAAATGAAACTTAGATTTATTTTGGTAAATATACTATTGATAATCAGCATTATACTTGCTTCTGGCTGCAGTAAACAGGTATTAAGGGGATATTCCGGTCCTGATATGCCTGAAAATGAAGTAGCCAGACTCAATGTTGAATCTGCTGCAATAGTCATTTCACTTGATGAAACAGATATTACGTATGACAGCAGTAAAATAGATGAAATACATATACCGCCCGGCGAGCATAAAATAACCATTTCTTATGTTACTCCTGAACCAGCAAAACCATACGAGAATCTTGATCCATCAGCACAGGCTGAGGGGAATAATATTACCAGGAATATTAATGTTGCGGCTGCAAAAAATTACTATGTGAATGTGACCTATTTCGATAAATATAACGAATGGTCTTTTGATATCATGCCCTGGTCGGGTCATAATTTAAAGAAATGGCCGAACGGTGATAAATATGTAGGTAACTGGAAAAAGGGCATTCGTCATGGTCAGGGAACAATGACTTGGGTAAACAGGGACGAATATGCCGGGGAATGGAAAAAGGGCAAGATGACCGGCGTAGGAACTATGACATGGGCAAACGGCGATAAATATGTCGGCAAATGGAAAAATGATCAAAGAAAAGGCCAAGGAATAATGACGTGGGCAAACGGGAACAAATATGTAGGGAAATGGAAAAATGATCAAAGAAAAGGCCAAGGAATAATGACGTGGGCGAACGGGAACAAATATATAGGGAAATGGAAATTTGACAAAAGAAACGGCATGGG
>JBDLIC010000064.1:0-19235 GCA_039715075.1 Nitrospirota bacterium | reverse complement strand
TGCAGGGGGAATACAGAGAGCATCTTAAAATAAAAAAGAGCGTTCACTTGAAAGGTATTGAGAGGCCTGTGATTATTGCTTCAAAGGGTAATATTATTGAGGTATCGAGTCCGGATGTGGTGATCGAAGGATTTACCCTTACTTATGACAGTCCGGACCTTTCCCGCAGTGATACTGCCATCCGTATTTTAAAGGGGTCATCCGGAACAACCATAAGAGATAACAGGCTGTTAAATGTGATGTTCGGTATATGGAATATTGATGACAGTAATATAAGTATCGAGAATAATATTATTGAGGGTTTAAAAGCACTTGGAGAACAGAACCGGGGAAACTGCATTAACCTTACGGGCTCTCAGAAAGTTCATGTCACTGACAATACTCTGAGCTATTGCCGTGACGGGATATATATGGAATTGTGTCACGATGCAACTGTGGTCGGAAACAGGATAAAGGATTCCCGTTACTCGGTCCATACCATGTGGGTGGACAGGGGTGTTTTTAGCAATAATATCGTGCATGACAATCTGGTCGGCCTTGCAATAATGTATACCGAGCATTCAAAGATCAATAACAATCTCTCTTTTGGGAACAGGACCCACGGGCTTCTCTTTATTCAGTCTGTAAGAAGTGAGATCAAAGATAATACGGTAATAGGTAACACAAAGGGAATATTTCTGTACAACTCAATATACAATGAATTGACCTCAAACCTTGTGATGAACAATCAGCTCGGCATACATAACTGGGGGGGCTCGGAGGACAATAAGATCAACGGCAATTCATTTATTAATAATGAAGTCCAGGTGAAATATATAGCGAGAAAAAACCAGGAGTGGAACAATAATTATTGGAGCGATTACATTGGATGGGACCTGACAGGCGACGGCACAGGTGATTCTCATTATGAATCAAATTCCGTGGTAGACCATATTCTGTCGAGATATCCCATGGCAAAGGTTTTATATTCAAGTCCGGCGCTCCAGATGCTCTGGATGATCGAGAAGCAGTTCCCGGTATTTGAAGTCCCGAAGGTAGTTGACAGCAGACCGGCAATGTCTCCCGTTCATACGGACTGGGAAGAGATAATGGACAAATATTCATCGTATACTCCTGAACGGATATATGGTGACATAAAGAAACTTCCCCATCTTCCGGGAGGTGGATTTTGATACTGAAGCTCCAGGACATATCAAAGTCGTATGAGCAGATAAAGGCTGTTGAGATGGTCTCCCTTGAGATAAAGGAGGGGGAGGCCATGGGTCTCGTGGGCCCCAATGGTTCAGGCAAGTCAACACTGCTGAAGATCATGCTCGGGATTATAAGGCCGTCGGCAGGAAAGGTCCTGGTTAACGGTGAAGTGCTTTCAGAGAAGGGATGGAAGGAATTTAAAAGGTCTGTGGGCTACATGCCTGAACGGGTATCCTTCTACGATAATCTTACAGGTAATGAAACGCTTAAACTCTTTGCAAGGGTAAAGGGCGGGAGCCTGAGCAATATGAAGGACGTTATCGGGAGACTTCTTTCTGAGGATGTCCTGCATAGAAAGGTCGGCGGTTATTCAAAGGGGATGCGGCAGCGGCTGAATCTTGCGCAGGCGCTCGTGAACGAGCCCCGTTTTTTAGTGCTCGATGAACCTACATCAGGGCTTGACCCTGTGGGGACCAGGGAATTTTACGATATACTGGATGAGGTGAGAGAGAGGAAGAAGCTTACCGTGGTCCTTTCCTCTCATATACTGGCTGAAATAGAGGAGAAGATCGACAGGGTGGCTGTCATGAAGAATGGTTCACTCAAGGCAGTCGGCCGCCTTGAAGAGCTCTGTGAAGGCATGAACATCCCTTTGAGGATTTACCTTACTATCCATGGGAAAGACGAGTTGCTTGAAGGACTGCTTATGAGAGAGGGTGCGGTTGACATCGGGTACAAAAACGGATATCTGCTAGCCAGTATTCCGAGGGGAAATAAACTTGAACTCATCTCGGCAATAATGGAAGAGAAGGACAGATTTTCTGATCTCTCGATCAGGGAGCCTTCCCTGGAGGAGGTATTCTTTGGTCTTCACTGATGCCATGCGGGCCATTGCCCATAAAGAGCTTTCGGACAAACTGAAGAGCAGGTGGGTCATAGTCATCGGGAGCGGGTTCGCCCTGTTCACTCTGGTCATATCTTACTTCGGCGGAGCACCTGCGGGGGTAACGGGTTTTATGAGCCTGGACGCGACCATTGCGAGCCTTACCAGCCTTGTTACCTACTTTATCCCGATCCTTGCGCTCACACTGGGTGGCGGCATTATCGCTGACGAGCAGGAAAAGGGCACGCTCGGGATTTATCTTGCATCACCCATATCTGTCGGTGAATTCATAATAGGGAAATTTACAGGACTTGTAATTGCGCTTGTTCTCTCTATCGTTGCAGGACTGGGTGTTGCAGGGATAATGCTGTTTTTCAGGACCGGAACAGAGGCGGTCGGAACTTTCCTGGTCTTCATAATCAATTCAGTGCTCCTTGGAGTTACCTTCCTCAGTGTATCTTTTTTGATCTCCATTATTTTTTATGAAAGGACAAAAGTAATAGCATTGACAATATGCATCTGGCTCCTCTTCACAATACTCTACGACCTCGGACTTATTGGACTGCTCATAGTTACAAAGGGCAGTATAGGTACAGAGGCTTTTTCAATGCTGTTGCTGCTTAACCCTGTAGACATTTACAGGATACTGAACTTTATATCAATAGGAGAATTCCAGGTATTGATCGGCCTGGCATCGGTCGAATTCCCCGCGTATATAAGGACTTCCATGCTCTGGGGCATATCCATGATATGGATCATAGCGCCGCTTGGGATTAGTTATTATTATTTTAAGAAGAGATATTTAGAATAAAAAAGGATTCAAGGGGTCAAGGATTCGAGGATTCGAGTGAAGGAGCTTTTCACTTGAACCCTTGAATCCTTGAATCCTCGACCCCTTTTAATTAATTATGGAAGAATTAATTAAAAAATATAAAGGAGATTTAATTATGCTGAGGATTTTTGCAGTGCTTTTATCAGTTATTTTATGGACGGTGTCTGCGGGTGCTGTCCAGGGTTATGATGTAGTGAAAGTGGAAAACGGGGCGACCCTGAAAGGTACGGTCAACTTTACGGGGAGTGTTCCTGCTGATGAGACTATTGTTATTAATGCGGATGCTGATTACTGCGGGAAGGAGCAGAAGGTCGGGAAATATCTTGTTTCGGATTCAAAGGTGCAGAATGTTGTTGTCTGGATAGAGGGGATTGAAAAGGGAAAGGTGCTGCCGAAAAAAGAGGTGGATGTGGCGATCAAAAACTGCCGGGCTGTTCCGCATGTTAATGTCGGATTTGTTGGCGGGGAGTATGTATTCAAAAATGAGGATGAGATCCTGCATACGGTCCAGTCAAAGCTCGGACTGGCCTATCAGAAAAAAGCATCTTCCAGACCCCTGCAGGACGGTACATCCATTTACAATCTTGCACTGCCCAAGACAGGTCATGAAGTAAAAAAACCTGTTAAGAGATGGCACAGATATACTGAAGACACCGGGTTCATCCAGATAAGATCGAACACTCATAACTGGATAAGGGGATACATCTTTGTATTTGATCATCCTTATGCGGCAGTGACTGATCAATACGGGGCATTTGAAATGGACGGCCTTCCTGCCGGTGATTATGTCCTTAAAGTATGGCATGAGGGTTTCGGGATGCAGGAGAAAAAGATAAGTGTTAAATCAGGGAAATCAACGGAGGTCGAGATTGCGTTTGCAAAATAAAGGGCTGATTGCCGTTCTCTTGTTCCTTCTGGGTGCTATCGGCTACTACTATAACGAGACGAGAAACAGGGCAATTGATTTCAGTCTTGATAACTGGGATGAAAAAACGGTCACCATGCGTGACCTGAGAGGCAAGGTAGTTGTCCTGGCATTTTCATACGCCAACTGTTCTGTCAGGTGTCCTGTTGTTACGGTGCGCCTTTCATCACTCGATGAAATGATGAATGCCCCTCAGGATGTGGTGTACCTTCATGTATCGATCGACCCTGAGATGGACACCCCTGAAAAAAGAAGGGAGTATTTCGGACTGTACAAGCTGGATGCGGTGAATGACAGCAGGTGGGTGTTTGTTTCCGGGCAGGAGAATGAACTTGCAAAATTATGGAATTTCTACGGAATAGATGTTGAGAGAGTAGAGGAGAAGATGCTGCCCGAGGGATACTATATGGAATACACACCGAAGATTGTCCTTATAGACAAGAAGGGCTCCGTCAGGCATGAGGAGGACTTCTTCTTTATGGAAGATGAGATCATAAAAAAGATCAGGGAGATTGCATGAACAGGAGGAACTTTATAAAGCTCTCTGCTCTGACAGCAGGCGCTGTGATCGGGGGACGGCTGCTGACGGCCTGTGAAAAAACTGTTGGCGCCGGTTCAAAGAACGTTGTCTCCGATGCAGCGGTTAAGTCTATGGATATGAATGTCACCTATGTGACGGAAGTGATCAACCGTCCAAAGATGGGAGAAAAGATAGAGCTCTGGGTCCCTCTCGTGCAAGACGACCATGGACAGGAAGTCATAAGGACTTCAATTGATTCTCCTGTAGCATACAGCATTAATACGGATGATCGTTATGGAAATAAGATGATTTATGCAGGATCAAAAGAGCTAAAAGAAGGAGACAGAATCTCGGTCAAATATAAGATTCGGAGAAATACTGTCCATATCCTGGAGGACAGAAAAGAAGATATAAAGAAGCACCTAGTACTCACAGAGAAAGAAGAATGGGATAAAGGCATTACAATGTTTGTTGACAGCATAGTCGCCGGAGAAAAGGGCCCGCTTGAGATCGGCCGTAAGATATATTACGGCCTTGTGGATTATTTAACCTATGACAAGACAATTCCCGGATGCGGTCTCGGGATAAGCGTCTGGACTTTTGAGAACAGGGCCGGCAGGTGTGATGACTTCCACGCACTATTCAGGACGATGATGATATATAAAGGTGTCCCCGTAAAATGGGAACAGGGCTTCCCCCTTCCTTACCCTTCGGAATTAACAAAAAGCGGTAAACTCGAAGGAGACTGCACCGGCGCCCACTGCTGGGTAAGCTTTTATGCAGGGGACGGTAAATGGGTTCCTGTTGATGTATCAGAGGCAGACAAGCGTGAAGACCTGAGAGATTATCATTTTGGGACCCTTTCTCCCAACAGGTTCAAGGTTTCGACCGGCAGAGACCTGGTCCTGAGCCCGCCCCAGAAAGGGGAACCACTGAATACATTCCCATTTACATATGCGGAAAGCGACGGCATTCCGCTCATATACGGACATCATTACAGGAATATAATTCAATATGAGATATCAAATGTGGAAGTATAAACTGACAGTGGTCTTGAAACATATAATTGCAGCTGTAATATTTCTTGCAATACTGTCTTCAGGCTCCCATGCTTCAAAGTTGAAAGTCGGAGAGCCGCCTCCCACTTTTGTTTTGATTGATGAGAACGGTAAGAAAGTCAATTTCGGTGATCTTCTAGGCAAACCTTCAGTCATATATTTTACCCACAATGCGTGTCATTACTGCACACAGATAATAGCGATGCTGAAAAGGGCGGACAAAAAGTTCGGGAGAGAAGATCTCACAATAATGGGTGTTAATGTGATGGCAAAAGACAAAAGGCTTGTAAAGGCTTACAAGGAGGAACTCGGTTTCACATTCCCCATGTTCGCGGGCAACAGGTCGGATGTATTAAAGGCGTATAAAATTTACTATGTTCCAAAACTTATTTTCATAGGCAGGGAGAAAAAAGTCAGTAAGATCATAGGGCATTATATACTTGAACCGGAGCTGCATGAGAGTATAAGAGAAATAATGGGGAACCCGTAGGGGTTCTTGAACATTTTGGCAAGAAAACATATTAATTATTAAAGGAGGGGCATTATGAAAAAAATCTTACTATTCATTGTAGTAGTCTCACTCATCATTCCATCACTCTCTTATGCAAAGAGAAAACCTAAATACAAAGCCATTGAGGTGACAAACGGAGGAACCATAAAGGGAACGATCAAATCAGCGAAAAAGGTCAAAGACCCTGTGATCCCTATCAAGATAAAACCCAAGGAGAATCCTGCAGAGACCAAGCTTGAAAAGGATACCTGCGGCAGCAGCCAGCAGGCGATGATGTACGTTTTATCATCATCAAACGGCGTGAAGAACGCCCTGGTCCTGGTTGAGAATGTGAAAGAAGGCAAGGCCGCCCCGAAAAAAGACCTCACAATAAATAACCTTAAATGCAGGTTTGAGCCGCTGGTAGGGATTGCTTACGTTAAGTCAAACTATATCATAAAGAACAGTGACCCTCTTCTGCATAATACGAACCTGGGCAAGGAGCAGAGAGCGGGAGTAAGGAGGACAGTATACAACCTTGCCCTGCCTTTTAAGGACCAGGTAATAAAGAAACTCAACAGAGTAGCGGGCTTGATAAATGTTAAATGTGATGCACATCCATGGATGAGGTCATATATATATTCTTCCAGACATCCCTATGTTGCGATTACAGATGCAGACGGCGGATTTGAAATCAAGGACTTGCCGCCAGGCAAGTATAAGGTGAGGGTCTGGCATGAAGGGTTTGAGGATGTTGTGAAAGAGGTTGAGGTGAAAGCCGGCGGGACTTCCGAGTTGAAAGCAACATTTGCAAAGACGAGGACACCGGATATTATGAAATAGGGATGAGAAGGAAATTACCATTACCCCTCTGTGTCTCCCCTCGGATCGAGTCGTAGACTTGTAAAGCCCATGGCCCGATTCGGGGGGAGAATGTAAATCCCCTCCCCGGGATCGGGTTGTAAACTTACTAAGGAGGGGTTAGGAGAGGTAGCCTTTAATGAATAATTCCAATCTGTTATCAAGCAGTAATCGAACCATTATATTTAAAGTATTGATCTTCACAATCTTTATTCTTCAAGCTTGTACTCAAAAAGAGTCGTCCAAGCCGCTTCCCATCGAACTTACCAGAGACCACGCATGTGCTGTCTGCGGGATGATTACAGTGGACTTTCAGGGCGCCAAGGCCCAGATACATTACAGGAACGGAAAAACAGACACCTTCTGCTGCACACTTCACATGTTCTCTTTCAACCTCCAGCCCGATCGTCCTCCGAACATTGCGGCCATTTATGTGAACGATATGGGGAAGGCTGATTGGGAAAAGCCGGAAGGCCACTGGATTGATGCAAAGAATGCTTTTTATGTTGTCGGCGGAGATGTCATGGGGCCTCATGGTGAAGCGTTGGTTCCGTTTTCCGGTATAAAGAATGCGGAAGACTATAAAAAAGAGCATGGAGGAGAGATCATCAGGTTTGATGATGTGACAATGGATATGCTCAGGCCTGTTGCGCATTCACACAACAAGGCAATGGCTGATTGATTGTGTCTGTAACTGCTGTCTCTTCTTTCATGTCCTTTGAATAAAAAGGAGGTCGAGATGAAGAAATGGTCAATTATAATTTTTGTACTGGTTTTAATGCTTTCTGCTCCGGCAGGTGCGGAAGAAAAGCTGGAAGCAATTGCCATGACAATAGCCGACTATCTTACAGCCGGCAGGATTGTGGTTGCTGAAAATCAGCAGCTCATTAATGACAGTACAAAGGATGATAAGGGTTTTACTCCTGAAGTATATGAAAAGCAGGTTAGTCGGATATTTTTAAAGAGATCGGGCATTGACATTAACTCATTAACACCCTCAGATGATTTTAACAAAACACTAATCGCCTTACATGAGACTGCAAAAGAGGTGATTGCCGGGGCACAGTCTCAGATTAACGAGACGGGTAAGGGATTCAAGGGATTTATTCCTGCAATTTTCGGCAAGAGGATAGGAGACAGGTTTTATAAAAAGTCAGGGATAACAATTAAGCAGACCAGTATGAAATTCAGAGGAGAATACAATAAACCCGATGAGTTTGAAGCCCTTGTTCTTAATAAATTCCAGACATCCGGGAAAGGCAGTACATATTTTGAGGAGAAAAAATTCGGCGACTTCAGGGTGCTCCGTTATATGACCCCTCTTTATATCGAAAAATCATGTCTCACCTGTCATGGAGAGCCGGCAGGAGAAAGGGACATATCGGGGAGGATAAAAGAAGGATATAAAGAAGGCGAACTGAGAGGCGCCATAAGTGTGATTGTGCCGTTTAAGTGCGTGTTGGGTAATAATTAAAATATTGGTATAAAGAATCTGCCCTCTAAAAACAAGGAATGAACATCGAACATCCAACGTCCAACATCGAATCTGGAATGGGAAAAGATGAAGAAACAGAAATGGATATTTGATGTTTCTTTTTCATTCGAAATTGGACGTTGAATGTTCGATGTTCGACGTTCGTTTTTCAGTCGGTTAAATATTGACATATTGTAGTAATAATACTACAATATGACTATGCTTACATTTGGCGATACCATCCTTCTGTGGAGATTACACAGGTCGTTTTCTCAAGAGCGGCTGGCAGATTTGTCCAACCTTCCTCGTCCTAATCTGTCGGACATCGAGAAAGGAAAGCGAGACGTTACTTTACCTACTATTCGTTCACTGGCAATTGCCCTGAATGTATCGCCGGGCACACTTGTGAACGCTGAACCGCCAAAACCTGAACAATGGAAAAAAGATTTAACAAGAGAATCCATGGAACGAATAGCAAACTCAGTTGCCCGGGGAACATATCCCGGAGACTCTGGAGAGAGGCATATAGCCGCTTTATTAAAAGAAGTTCTACATTGCAATCTTCAATCTGTACAAACCCGTAGACGACATCTTCCTTTGCCTGGCAGAAGGAGTGACCGGTCGTGGCTTCTTTTACGTGCACTGTATCCGGCAGAAATTCTTAACAGTCTTATTATGAGAACATTAGAGCATGCAGAAATATTATGGACATCCGGCAAATAGAACAGTTTTTTAAAATCATAGATGCCGAGTTTAGCCAGGATGCTAAAGCCTTTCTGACCGGTGCAGCCGCCGGAACTATTTGGGGCAGCACACGGCCCAGCATGGACATAGATTTTGCAGTTGAAATTAATGACCCGAGTGATGCAAACTGGCAGCAAATGGACTCTGCTATAAGGAAGGCAATAGACAAAACAGGAATACAGGCCAACTATGCTGAAGATATTGACCGGTGGGGCATGATAACTTTACTTGACTATAAAAGAAACACAAAACTGTACAAAAAATATGGCAACCTCACCCTTTTGGTCCTTGACCCGGCTTTTTGGTCCATTGGCAAAATGACACGTTTTATAGATCCGGACATTCAGGACATGATTCAGGTTTTCCGCAAAAAAAAGAGTTCACCAACAAAACTGGCTGCGGTTTGGGGAAAAGCACTCAAAGAAAGTCCACGCTCGACGACTCTCATACGATTCCGCCGCCAGGTTGAAAGCTTTTTTGAGTCATACGGCAAAAAGATCTGGGGCCGCAATTTCAATTCATCGAAAGCTATCAGGCAATTTCATAAATCAGCCGGCATTGTGAATTAATTCTCAATATTTGTTACGGATAAAGATGCGATCACACACATTTGAGGCTATTTATAATTGCTTAATTCCACTAATTTTCATTTCTTCCCTGTTAAAAATGACAGCAGGATAGTCAAATACAAGAATGCTACAATCAATTATCAATTTTCAATTACGAGGGAAAAAAGAATAGTTCAATCTTTCATCCTCACTTCGCACAAATGAGCTACAGGATTCGCAATGATAGGTTTTTGAGACAATCGTTTCCGTCTTCCCGTCCAGTACGGGGACGGTCCGCAGAGTGATGGACTCGTTCAGGTTAGTGACTTTTCTGCAATGTGGGCAATACGTTGTATACATATGTCTTTACCTTTTCTTCTTTGCGCGTTTTGTGCGGTAAGATACGCCTGCCTCGGCAACGCGTATCCCGGTGCCTTCCCCCTCGGGCTCGAATACAACACGGACCCTCGCATGGAGCGCTTCAGCTACACGGCGGAGCATACTCAGGGAGTGGCCTTCGTAAACCGGGGACTCTAGGCGGCTGATCTGCTGCTGAAAGGAGAGAGATAATTAAACTGCTTCATATAAACAAAAGCCTGCACCTGATGGAAATAACAAGGGCCCTTGAGATAGAAGACCATACAAAGGTTGTCTTTCATCTTAAGATGCTTAAAGAATCGGGGCTTATAGAGCAGGACAAAGAAAAGGCATATTCGCTTACAAAAGAAGGAGAGAATGCTCTTGATTGCCTTAAGATTCTGGAAAACCATCTCTCATGATAATCTGAGAATAACGGCCAGTGAACTGTCCTTCACATATCCCTGAAATCAGTGAATAGTTTTTCTATTGCATAATTAAAAAAAAGCTGTATAATTTATAGTTATGAAACCATATGGAAGTAATGACAAAACATCAACAGATGAAAAGGAGGAAGGGTATGTTTAGAAAATACAGTATCATCTGTCTCGTAGCTGTTTTTGCAGTGACGGTTGTTTCTTTTTCCGGAGCAGCATACGCAGACGGTATCAAAGGGGCAACATATGTCGGCGCAGCAAAGTGTCGTGAATGCCATGAAAGAATTTATGAAGGCTGGCGGACCACTTTCCATCCCTATAAGTTCCAGGATGTTACCCCTGATACGGTTGTAGCTGATTTCGAGAAGAACAATACCCTTACAGCAGGCGATTATACCACTAAAATGTCCCGGAAGGGTGATGAGTTCTTTATCACAACAATGGGGCCGGACAATAAGGAGCATACATATAAGGCAAAGTACCTGATCGGTTCGGTATGGAAGCAGCGTTATGTGACTGAATTCCCGAACGGCTCCCTGCATATTCTTCCTGTGCAGTGGAATGTGAAAACACAGGCATGGGTAGATTACCACGGTCTGAAAAAACACAAACCGGATGACGGCAAGTACTGGAGTGACAAGCAGAGGACATACCAGTTCAAATGTACAGGCTGTCATAACACCGGATCACAATTTTCATACGATAAAAACACAGATACTTTTAGCGGGACTAAATGGTCTGACAAAGGTGTTGCCTGCGAGGCATGCCATGGGCCGGGAAGTAACCATATAGATGCTGAAGGCGAACAGCTGGCAAGGACTATTGTTAATCCGGCAAAAATATATGATCCGAACCGGGCAGCAATGGTATGCGGACAATGCCATACACGTGGTTCGAGCACGGAAAAACTTTTCGGAGTCCAGAAGACCGGTTATCCGCATGACTACAAACCGGGAGAGAATCTCAATTTCGCCTATGACGAAAAACCGGGAGTAAATCCGGATGGTTCATCAAAGAAGCATCATCAGCAGTATATCGACTGGCAAAAGAGCACTCATGCTCAGGCCGGCGTTCAGTGCTGGGATTGTCACTACTCACATCGCCAGGGGAATTCAAACAGGCACGGGACGAAGCTCCCGGGATCACTGATGTGCAAGAACTGTCATATTGATGTAGTGAAACAGGGAGTGCATGGAATTCACAGTGCAAATAATTGTGTGGGATGCCATATGGCTCCTACGGCAAAGAGCGCCACAATGGGAGATATACGTTCACATTCCTTTAAAGTAATTAAGCCTGCTGAAACGATAAAGTCAGGAGCAAAACAGCCGAATGCCTGCAATCTCTGCCACTATCATAAGGACGATACGCCGGCAGATCTGCAGAAAGTCCTTGATACGATCAAAAAGAAAGGCTGGGCGAGTTACAAATAATTCAAAATAGAATTATTAATTCGACCTGAGATCGGGAGAGGAGGCACATGGATAATAAAGGTAAAACAACGATGTTGCTGCTCCTGCTTGTAATTGGGATACTGATTATTGCGGGCGGGAGCGCTGGTTATAAGTATGTAGGCTCAAATGATTTTTGCGGATACAAGTGCCACCAGATGCAGACCCGGGCAGCGATATGGCAGAAGTCGTCCCACAGAGAGATCAAATGCATTACCTGTCATTCGGAACCCGGATTCATCGGCGAGTTTAAGGCGCATTTAGACGGTATGAATTACCTGAAGTCTTTCCTTAAAGAGAAGACAGAAAATATCACGATTTTCGCGACCGAGAGAAATCCGGCCAGACTTAAATCGTGTATATACTGTCATCCTGCGGAAACACTAACGGATGAAACTGAAACTATCAGGATCAACCACTACGATCACATTGTAAAACAGGAACTCCTGTGCACTGACTGTCATGAAGATGCCATTCACGGTTCACATAGCTATGAAACAGAAATGATTAGTCCGCAGGAAAAAAACTGTCTCTCATGTCACTGGACTAAGGGAGCACAGACAAACTGCGAAAGCTGCCATGTAAAGCAGGTAGTAAGAGGGAGGAAGCAGGTCTATATGCTGGATGCTCTGGAGGACATAGGAATAAAACCGAAATTGACCCACTAGATTTTCTTATGATTCTACCTTTAAGGGGACACAGTCTCAACTGTGTCCCCTGTTTTTATGATACAAATCATATGTTATCTTTCATGAAATAAAGTAAAATTTATATTCAAAGCATGCAGATGATACCTGACTGCTGAATACGGTAAATGTAGGGGCGGGGCTGTGCCTCGCCCTTTTTTGAATATAAATTATGAAATTAAGTATTAAATGGAAAATCAGTATTGCACTTCTTGCTCTGGTTTTCTGTGTCTTCAGTAATTTTATCGGGATCCAGATCTGGATTAATGATTCAAAGGCCTATGGAACTATCATTAATCTCGCGGGAAGGCAGAGGATGCTTACCCAGAAGATGACAAAAGAGGCGATGTTCATTGCAAATGGTTTTGATGTCAAGGCAGATATTGATAATACGCAGAAACTCTTTGAGAAGACACTCAACGACCTGATTGAAGGGGACAGGGAATCAGGGCTGCCGCCTGCAAAGACTGCAGAGATCAGAGAACAGCTTTTAAAAGTGAAGGAGCTTTGGCGCACTTTTAAACCAGACGTCACGAGAGCGTTAAATGGAGAACTGAAAATTACCGGTAAAGGAAAGATACTGTATGCTTCCTCTCTCAATATACTTAAGGAGATGGACATGGCGGTCAGGATGATGGAGGCTGATTCGTCAAAGTCTATCGCCAGGCTCAGGACGTACGCTGTCCTGGCTTTTATCTTTTCTCTTTTAATTGCTGCCGGCGGCTTATATTACATTAGAAAGAATGTGATCAATAAATTACGTAAAACTGTAGATGCGGCTGAATCTTTAAGAGATGGTGATCTGTCTGCCAGGATAGATATTACTTCAAAAGATGAAATCGGTACATTAAGCAATGTCTTTAACGAGATGGCTGAGTCCCTGAAAATGAGACAGGACCAGGAGAAGACCTTTCAAAGAAAACTCCAGGAAGAGACAGTCCTTGCCCAGGCAAAGGAGCGCCGTATAATGGCCCGGGATATACACGATCATTTGGGACATAGTCTTGCAATACTGAGAATGAAGATAGAAGAGGTTAAATCCAGAGTATCTGACAGGACGGACAATATCGGAGAATCTCTTGAGGACAGCATTATTATGATAAGAGAAATGATCCAGCAGACAAGGACACTCATATTCGATCTGTATCCTGTCATGCTTGATGATTTTGGAATCATTCGGACTATTGAATGGCATGCCAATGATTATAAATCCAAGACAGGGCTCGAAACGAAGTTTATTCAGGCAGGGACTCCTGCCGAACCGTCCCGTGCTGTATCTATATATCTTTTGAGGGTGATCAAGGAGCTTCTCAATAACGTACTTAAACATGCGGAGGCAGATCATGTTATAGTGACAGTCAGGGGCTCTGATACAACCTTTGAAGTAATTGTAAGTGATGACGGTAAGGGATTTGACCCTGAAAGTGTTCTGAAATCCCCCGGGGAATTTAGCGGGATTGGAATTTTATCTGTGCGTGAATGGGTCTCAGGAATTAATGGGAAATTATCCATTGAATCCAAGCCTGGAAGCGGAACCATCGTGTCTATAGAAATACCGGTTGAAAAAGAGAATTAGCTTATTTATTCACCGGAAAATTGACAAATGAACTGTAACAGGGTACAAATATTAATTAATTACGAATCAAAAAATAACGAACTATGAGTATAAAAGTATTTCTGGCGGATGATCATAAGATGTTCAGGGACGGGCTGAAGGCCCAGCTTGATAATGTTGAAGGGATGGTAGTAGTGGGTGAGGCCAGCGACGGACGGGAGGCGGTAAGGATGCTGGAGGAGCTTAAGCCCGATGTTGCTGTACTTGATGTTGCCATGCCTATGTTAAATGGAATTGAGGCAACACGAAATGTTCTGAAAACTCTTCCTGATCTGAAGATTGTTATGCTCTCGATGCTTGCTGACCAGATCTATGTGGTTGAGGCCCTTAAGGCAGGGGCAAACGGCTACCTGCTTAAGGAAGAGAGCTTTAACCAGCTTATTGAAGCCATAAAGATTGTATTAAGTGGAAAGGTCTTTTTATCAAAATCCATTGAAGAGGTCATGATGGAAGACCTTGTCAGGCTGATCCGCAATGGAGATATGGAAAAACATAGCGATCCTCTAACTGACAGGGAAAGAGAAGTCCTGCAGCTTATAGCCGAAGGAAAAACCAGCCGTGAGATCGCGGACATTCTCCATGTAAGCGTCAGCACGATCGATACCCACCGCAAAAAGATAATGGACAAACTTTCCATCCACAACACTGCGGGACTGGTCAAGTATGCTATTAAGAACAAAATTATAATTGAATGATAAAATTGTAGGGGTGAGGCGTTTCCTCGCTCCTGCAAGCATTAACTGCCTTAATAAATCCATTAGCTTTTCAAAGTAGACAAAACAGAGCTGTATATCTCATGATAAAAACAAAAACGGAGCAGAGACATGGAACTTACAGATATTTTACCTGTTGAAAAATGGATTGAACTGGAGAAGGACATTTACGAGAGGTCCGGTCTTGACACAAATGTATTTAATATTAAAGGATTCAGGATTACAGACTTTAAGCAGTGGGTAAACCGTCTTTGCCCGGAAATTAAGGCGGATGACAGGGGGCAGAGTTTTATCTGTGCTGTTGCACATATGAATATTGCGGGAATGGCGAGGGACAGTAGTAAGCCTGCTATTGTTGAATGTGATGCCGGTCTGTTAAAACTCGTTGTACCGATATTTGTGAATGATGAGTTTGTAGGTGCGGTGGGGGCCTGCGGAGTGCTGCTTGATGACGGTGAAGCAGATGCGTTTATGATCGAGAGGACAGTCGGTATGGATGAGGAGAAGATCGAAAGCTTATCCGGTGACATAAAAAGTATTACAACTGAGGAAGCGGAGGCACTTGCTGAATATATTACAGGGCGGATTGATGATATTCTAGGTGATTTTTTAAAAAACGGGAATGAAAAAATGCGGTAGAACGGAAATGTAGGGGCGAGGCGGTGCCTCGCCCTGGATAAACGTTAACAATACTGTGACCAATAGATAAATGGCATTCTGCAGGATAAAGGGCAACCCACCGGGTCGCCCCTACTAGTTTACTATGATAACTACCCAGGAACTTTTCAATCCAAAAGGTGTATCTACAGTCAATGCAACCGCATAGGTCCCCGTTGAGTTGAATGTATGTGTAGTCGATGCTCCTGTTGATTTGCCCCCGTCATTGAAATCCCAGGAGAAAGAGAGCTTTTCCCCGTAATGATAAAGAAAACTGCTGGCGTCAAATGATACAGTGAGAGGTGCTGGTCCAAAGGCAGGCTTTGCTGTGATATTTACATCAGGTTCGTCGGTACTGTTTTTACCTGCAGGCCCGCCATCGCCTGCAAAAGTAATGACCTGAAAGGAGAAAAGGAAAAGCGTTAATACAAATATGACTCTTTTATTGAACATATGTTTAACTCCTTTGACTATTAAATTATGAGGACTCTCTTTGAGAGTGTCAAATAAAAAATCTTTATTAATCTATTTTATTGCACGCTAAATACAAAAAAAATTACAAAAAAAATTAAATTGACAATTATGAAAATTAATGATATGTAGAGTATATAGGAGAGTTTGATTAATATTTTCGGCCTTTATCGGGGGGGTGCCTGATGGCAAAAAGAGCTTCCTGGAGAATTCCAATCAATTTAAACGTTTTGTTTAACTGTTGTGATAAAGGCTGCTCTGGAACAATTACCAACCTGTCTGAAGGCGGAATGTTTATAAGTACCCATGAAATGTGTTTTCCTGTTGACTCTCAGTTTGAGGTAAGCATCCCATGGGATAATGAAATGATATATGCTCCCGCCCGTCTTGTCAGGTCGGCAGATGCTAATAATGGTCATAACGGCATTGGCGTTGAGCTTATGAATCCCCCTCAGTCATACCTGAATTTTGTGGACAACCTCCTCCTTGTCTTATAGCCTTCCGTGAGTATTTAGAATACAAAATGCTGTTTTCTACTAATCAAACCCGTTATTTCTTAAGTAAATTTATATGTGTGCCGTATAAGAACTATGTTGAGAACATTGATAAACAGAGAGGTTTACATTTTTTTTGAGGCTCCATTTAAAGAGCTGTCCGGTATTGTGAAAAATACACTGAATCTTAAACGCGAAGTGTATTTCATGATAATAATGACAGGCATTTTAATTTTATACGCGGGGTGTTCCGCTTCATGGTCACCGTCTGATCAGGATGCTGTTAAAATGCTGAAAGAACATTATCTTTTTTACCGGGGTGGGGAGGAGATTAATGCAGAGGTAGTATCAAGGGCTGAATATATAAAAGAGTGCAAGTGTTATCCGGTAAAATTTAAGGTGCTGGTTTCAGAAAATAATAGTTATGAGAAGACCTTTTATTTTTTTAAAAATCAATCAGGAGGAGTAGATATAAGAAAGTATAAGCTGGTGCTTAAGTGATACTTGCAGAAATGTTATCAATTAAATAATTATACTGAAAAGCCATTGAAATCCTGATTTTTAAAGGCAGAAAATAATGAGGGGGAACGGTTTAATGAAGGGACTGAAAAAAAAGAACATAAAGATGAACAAGAGAGAATATTACAGAGTAAGATATCCTATTGCGTGCAGGCCAAATCTGGCAATACTGAATAGTGTATATGAAATAATGGATATATCTGAACATGGGATAAAGTTTTTGGGAAATGATGTAAGCAGGTTTCATTCTGATATGAAAATTGACGGAATGATAACATTTGACGATGGCATCTCTATTGGCATTAAAGGGAAGATTATAAGGATTGATAGAAACAATGCCGTTATGTTTCTAATGGAAAGTATTCCCTTTGGGAGAATTGTGGCTGAACAAAGATTCATTAAGGTGAAGTATCCGGAGTACGGTCAAGATATAGATTAAGCTTATTTTCCAGGGGGTACATGTCTATTACCATTTTTATGTGGAATTAAAAATAGGTTTGTTGTTAAATATCATGTATATTGCGTACTTGAAAATTCGGATCCTCCGTAAAAGGGACAGTTTGCGGTGGTGTTGAAGAGGCGTACAGCATGTGTAAGGTTGTTTCACCTCTAAAATTTCCCCCAAATCCCCTTTTACTACCTGTGCAGATTTGATTTTTTCGGTGTCAGTATTTCAAATGGTGGATTAATATGAAGACATTAAAATTCACTTTGAATGATGGGGTCCATACGGGTAATTGGATGAAAACTGACAATCTTGATCTCAAGATAGTTGTATTTTTCAGCGGCGTTATAATAATGGTGCTGGAAATACTGGGGTTCAGAATTCTGGCACCCTATTTCGGGTATTCGGTTTATGTATCTGGAAGCCTGATCGGGATAATTATGACTGCATTGTCTCTCGGGTATTTCCTGGGAGGAAAGCTTGCCGACAGAAAGCCGCAGAAACAATTACTTTTTCAGCTTATCCTGCTTGCCGATGTATATCTCATTCTGATTACAGTCTTCTACTCTGACCTGATAGAGTTCCTTGCACATTTTGGCCTGATATACGGCTCCATATTATCGTCTGTGATTCTCTTTGGCCCGAGCATGATTCTGCTCGGAATGGTCCCCCCCTTTATCATAAAGCTTATGACAAGAGATGCTTCGATAGTCGGCAGTATAGCCGGCAACATTACAGCAATAGGAACTATCGGCAGCATTGTGGGTACGTTCGGGGCTACATTTATTTTAATTCCTAAAATAGGGTCTCATTTAACAATGTGCGTGAGTTCAACGGTACTTTTGATAATTGCTTTATGGGGACTGGTTTTTAAAAGAAAGGAATACATGGTCCTTGTCTTTCTGGTTTTTCTGCTCGGTTTTTCTACGAGACAAACTGACCCTGATATAATATTCCAGAAGGAAACGCCATATAATCTTATCAAGGTTACACAGGAAAGAAATGGAGACCTGATCCTGAAACTGAACAGCGATTTATGGGCCCAGTCGATTTACAGGCCGGACTCAAATTTGGTAGGAGGGTACTTTGATTATTTTAATGTGGCTCCTATTATTTCTGATGCTAAGGAGATACTTATTCTGGGGATGGGCGCGGGTACAAGTGCAAAACAGTATTTACATTATTTTGATGTAAATGTGGATGCTGTTGAGATAGACCCGGGTATTATTGAAACCGGGAAAATGTATTTTGGCCTGAATGAAAGCAGTAGATTACATATTTTTGCAGAAGACGCCAGGCCCTTTCTCCAGAAATCGGATAAAAAATATGATGTGATAGAACTGGACGTTTATCACGGCGGTATCTATGCACCTTTTTATGTCCTGACCAAAGAGTTTTTTGAATCAATACATGAACATTTAAATCCAAATGGTGTAATGGCTGTTAATGTAATTTGTACATACGAGAAAGAAAAAAGGACCCTCCTGGTCAATGCTGTGGGAAAAACATTAAGTACAGTTTTCCCTTCCATATACAAGATTGAGATGTTTCAGAACTATCTGCTTTTAGTAACTAAATCGCCGACAGACCTGAATATGTTAAAAGGAAAACTCAGATCTTACGACGTTCATCCGGAACTGGAGGAAGTTGTTTCGATAGGCGCCAGAGTTATATCTGAACTGAATGTCCCGGGTGACAGTACTGTATTGACTGATGATAAATCACCTGTGGCTGAAATTACCTACAGGATGATGGCAGAGAGCCTTCAGGGTCCTTATTCAGCAGTACATTAATTTTTTTGCCCCCCCCCCCCCCCCCCCCCCCCCCCCACCCCCCCCTCATCCTCTCCCCCCCCCACGACAGC
>JBDLIC010000063.1:0-19597 GCA_039715075.1 Nitrospirota bacterium | reverse complement strand
ATGAAGATGTAAAAAAAAGTACAACAAAATGTGAAAAAGGTTTTAAATGTCTGGTGGATAACACTTATGAGCTTTGCAAGGTTACTGAATCTGTTCATGATGAAGTCCTTTTCATTCAATGTGAGGAGGATAATTATTGCAATTACAAAATGGACTTTGGAAATTCTTATATTTGTAATTGTCCGACAAGAAAGGAAATATACAAAAAATATAAAATTTAGGTGCGTTGGTCATTTAAAGCCTTTACAATTACCGTAAAGGCTTTAAGTGACCAACGCACACCCACCTGACTTATGAAACCTTCACCAATTTCTTATCTTTAGTAGATTTTGGCAGTTATTTATCCCGATACCTAATCCATAATGCGATAAAACATTTCCTTACATTAAAGATCTTTGCTTACAACTACCCTTTTATAGAATTCGCACTTTTGGCAGTAACCTAATTTCTGGGCAATAGCTCCACTTACTTTCCCCCCGCAAAATGTTCCGGCCACAACCCAGCATATACGTCCATAATTATGGTAAGAAGGACATTTTAAATGCGCTGCCCCCTCTGTCTTTTCCATACCGCACTTGTGGAATTCCCAGCATTTCATCTTACTCCCTTCTTCTTCACTCTGATACGGGAACAATAATTTAAAGGATGTGCCCTTGCCCAATTCACTTTTTACCTTTATTAATCCATTATGTTCATCTATGATTTTTTTACATATGGAAAGACCAAGTCCTGTGCCCCCGCCTATCTCTCTTGAAGAATAAAACGGTTCAAAAATCATAGTTATTTTATCCTCCTGTATGCCATGGCCTGTATCTACAACTTCTGCCACAACATAATTGACATTATATAATTCCTCCATAAAGGTTTTTATCTGTATCTTACCTCCCTCAGGCATCGAACCTACTGCATTTGAGATAAGATTATTTACTGCCTGTCTAATCTGGTCCTTGTCAATCAAAATTTCAGGAAGTGATGCGTTTAATTTTTCCTCTATTTGTATTGAGTGCTCTTTACATATGTCAACAAAAGTCTTGAGCGATTCTTTTATAATTCCGTTTATCTCCTGATATTCCAAGTTATATTTTATTTCATTTGCAAAGGTAAGGACTTCCCCCAGTACCCGTTCCAATCTGTTGACTTCGGATGTAATAATTTCAGCATGTTTTCTTTCCTTTGAAATAATTTTAATGCACTCTTCTTCATTTTTGATCTGTGATATTTTCTTTTCAAGACGCCTCGCAAACCCTCCTATAGATGTCAAGGGATTTCTTATTTCATGAGCAACATCTGCCGCCATTCTTCCTAATGCTGACATTTTCTCCACCTGGAGAAGTCTTCCATGGACTTTTTGAAGTTCTTCAATATATTTCTTTAAATCTTTATTGAGATTCGTTATTTCTTTCTCATCTCCTTTAAATTTCTGAGAAAGCAGGCCAAGAGGAATTGCCAAAAAAAACAAGAATGCAAGACTGACGGAAAAATCAGCCCAGTTATGTTCATTAAAATCAAATTTACCGCTTACGAGATAAAGTACAGAGGCTATTGTAGCTATAACAGCTCCCGGTATAAGGCCATAATAAAAAGAATAAAGTGCTGTCATGATATAAAATCCATTCAGGAAATGGCTGTCAAATCCACCGGTCAACCTGACAAGCAGTGAAGTAAAGAGAAAGTCAAAGAAAAGCAAAAAAACATGAATGATTCTTTTTTTCTCAGGGGAAAGAAATAACCATAGATAGATTAAAACAGAGTAGACAAAAAAGGAAATAAAAAGATTACTGACATCTCCAAATGTCTTCTGTGATATCCCAGCGAATAAAAGCCATCCAATACCACCGCATAGAATTATGAATCGTAAAACAATAAAAGCAATATCAGCAATGTCTATAAAGGATTTGAACTTGTCCCACTGTGTCTTTAATTTCTTATAAGTATCATGACTCATTTTAATACATCCAAAAGAATGCATAATGCATTAATTGCAATTTGTTAATGAGGTAATATCTTATAATATGCAATTTATACGCCATTCATCGCTTAACAATTATAACCTACAATCTATAATGTAATCTGTCAATAACTAGCCGGAATAACGAAACAAAATAAATTGCCTCAAATAATTTCTTAATCTCCGTAACTGGCTGCAAATGCAATCATTGCACTTAAGTGCAATATTTGCATCACATAATTTATCAATTAAATTCATAACCTCTTAATATTAAACATGAAAGTGCTTTGGCATCCTCTTTGCTTTTATATTTATATGAACCCAAAAAGGAGGAAAAGAAAATGATTTTAATTTCAACAAGAGAAATTATTTACGTTTAAACGTAAAATAATTATGCCTGATAATTTCAAAGATATAAGAGGGAGCGTCATGGAAAATAATAAGAAAAATTATCTGATATTCTTATTAATTACTGCCGTATTAATGGCCGTTCTGTTTGTTACCGCCGCCTGCCAGCCGCAAAAGGAAAAGGCATATGTAATAGGCATCGTTAACCCAAACCCGGGAGCAAAAGAAATTACAAATGGATTCATAAGCAGTATGAGGGAATTCGGTTATATCGAAGGGGAAAATGTAACGTATATCAGGAGTGAAAAGAAGAAAGAAATTGATAGTGCTATAAAAGAGATGGTGGCAAAACCTGTTGATTTAATCCTGACAGTAACAACTCCTGCAACAAGGAAGGCCAAACAGGCCACAGAAGGGACTGACATACCGGTTGTTTTTGCCATGCATGATCCGGTTGCATCAGGGGTGGTAAAGAGCCCGGCAGACCCGGGCGGCAACCTTACCGGGGTCCAGCTCCGCGGCAGCACCCCGAAAACACTGGAGTGGCTGACGGTGACTGCACCCGGCACAAAACATCTGTTTGTCCCGGTTGCTTATGACACCAGGGCGGCACGCCAAAGTCTGAATGACCTGAAAAAGGTCTCTGAAAAATTGGGTATTCAGCTTACCATTGCCGAAGTCAGCTCAGTTGAAGGGCTGAAGGAATCACTTTTGTCTGTTCCTGAAAGCACTGATGCTATTTTTATTCTTCATTCAATTCTTGTTGCCTCCAACCTGGATATTATTATCAATACGGCAACAGACAGGAAGGTCCCATTAGTTTCATCAGGACATGAAGACTATAAAAAGGGCGTAGTTCTTTCTTACGGACACAAAAATACCAGGGTAGGAGGGCAGGTCAGCCGTCTGGCTGACAAGCTGCTTAAAGGCGTTCCTTCCAGGAGACTGCCGGTGGAGGCTGCCGACTACTTTCTTGGCATTAATCTTAAGACAGCACAGAACATTGATATGGAAATTCCGGATGTGGTCTTAAAACAGGCAGACAATATTGTTCGATGACAGAAATTTAAAAGCACCGGTTTTATTATGAAAAGAAAAGGACTAAGAAAAAGAGTTGCATTGGCCGTTACCCTTCTCGTTGTTTCCTCTCTCACAGTACTGGGCCTGGCGCTCTCCGGGCTGAATTTCATGACCCAGAAAAACCAGCTTATGGCCCTCCAGCAGGAGGTGGTAAAAGGCGCTGCAAACGAAATCAAGTGGGACATCCATGAAATCGAGACGCTTCTTCGAGTTATTACCGCTTATAACGATCTTGTGAATTTAGACAGAAGGAAACAGTTCAACGCTCTCTCACAAATCCTTACCCATCAGGATATCAAACTCCACAATTTCGTGGATGAACTTGTCCTCCTTGACAGCAGCGGAAGGGAACTGACCCGGGTTTCCCGGTCTGTAGTATATTCTCCCTCTGAACTCAGTGAGAGGTCAGAAGCTGATGAGTTTCTTGTCCCGGTAAGATCAGGTGAAATATACTATGGGCCTGTGACTTTTGATGAAAAGAGCTATGAACCCCGCATTATGCTGTCCCTGCCTGTTTTAAATGTCCGCAGCTGGACTGTTGAAAGTGTACTACTGGCCAGGATCCGTCTGAACAGGACATGGGAAAATGTATCAAGTATATCATTCGGAGAATCCGGCACTGTCTTTATTACAGATGTTGACGGAAAGGTCCTGGCCCACCCGGACCCGTCGGTAATATACCGCAATACATATTTTAAGGCGGAAACCCCGAAAGGAATACAACCCGGTCTGAATGATGAAAAGATCATGCTCGTAAGTGAGGGGTTTCAATTGGGTGACCATGTTTTTACCGTATATGCCGCATTGCCGTTCAGGGAAGTCCTTGCCCTTTCATTTCGTACTCTTTCCACAACCGCTTTTTTTCTTCTCGTTTTTATAGGGTTAAGTATAGCTGTCAGCTTTATTGTGATCCGGCGTGTTGTCCGGCCTATTGAGTTGCTGGCTGACACTGCCAAAAATATTAGTGCAGGCAACCTGGGTCTTACCGCCAGGGTGGAGGATTCTGATGAGATCGGCGACTTGTCCGAAGCCTTTAACATTATGTCCTCCAAACTGTCCGAAATGATAAAGTCTCTTGAAAGCCAGATGTATGAACTGAAGAAGGCTGAAGAAAAGATTAAACAGCAGAATGAGTTCCTGAATAATGTATTAAGTTCCCTGACCCACCCTTTCTATATTATTGATGTCAATAACTATAAGGTGAAAATGGCTAACCCTGCCGCTGAATTCGGTAAACTCTCCGGAGAATCGACCTGTTATGCCCTTACACATAAAAGAGACAAACCCTGTGAAGATATTGAACACCCATGTGTAATTAAAAAAATAAAAGAAGTCGGAAAACCGGTGACTGTCGAACACATACATTACGATGGAGAGGGGAACCCGCTAATCAATGAGATCCACGGATATCCTATCTTTGACGATGGGGGTAATATTACCTATGTGATTGAATATAATATTGACATAACTTCCCGTAAGAAGGCTGAAGAAGGAATAAGAAACTCTCTAAGAGAAAAGGAGGTTCTCCTCAGAGAAATTCACCACAGGACCAAGAACAATATGCAGATCATTTCCAGTCTGTTGAGGCTCCAGTCTGCGCAGCTCACGGACAAAAAAAGCGCCGCTATATTGCAAGACAGCCAGAACAGGATACAGTCAATGTCTCTCATACACGAACAACTTTACGAGTCAAAAGATCTGACCAGAGTCGATTTCGGTCATTATATCGGAGACCTCACACAGGGGCTGATCAGATTGTGTGGGACAAGGACCGGAAATATCAGAGTTGAACAGGATATAAAGGACATATATCTCGGAATTGACACAGCTATTCCCTGTGGGCTGATCATTAATGAACTGGTTACCAATTCACTGAAATATGCGTTTCCTGAGGGCAGGGAGGGAACAATAAGAATTAATTTGAACAGGACCGATGAAGATGAAATAGAACTGATATTAAGCGACAATGGCATTGGTATCCCTGACGACCTGGATATAAAACACACAAAAACTTTGGGCCTGCAGCTGGTTACCACGTTATCGGAACATCAGCTGCAGGGAAGGATAGAACTGGACAGAACTAAAGGAACAGAATTCCGCATAACGTTCAGAGAGTTGAAATACGAGGAAAGAGTGTAGGCATATGGATAAGATACGCATCATGATTGTTGAAGACGAAAGCATCGTTGCTATGGACATTCAAGTAAGCCTGGAAAATATGGGTTACGAGGTGCCTGCCATTGTAGATTCGGGGAAAGAGGCCGTTGCAAAAGCAGAAGAAATCAGGCCGGATCTGGTTTTGATGGATATAGTATTGCGGGGGAAATCAAACGGTATTGATGCTGCAGGCAAGATACGCTCTCTTTTTAACATCCCGGTAATATACCTGACGGCATATGCGGACGAGAAAATCCTTGAACAGGCAATGATGACAGAGCCCTCGGGATATATTATCAAACCGTTTCATGGAAAAGAACTGCACAGCACCATAAAAATGGCCCTCTATAAACACGGTATGGAGAAGAAACTCAAGGAAAGCCAGGAGTGGCTTTCCACAGTGCTTAACAGTATTGGCGATGCAGTAATTGCTACGGACAGAAGCGGCCATGTAATATTCATAAATCCCGTGGCTGAATCACTGCTCAAGTTGGAGCATGACGAAGTTATTGGGAAAGCATTTGTTGAGATACTGACCATTGTAGACGAAGTGACAGGAGAAAAAGTTGAAAACCCGATTGAAAAAGTATTGAAAGATGGAACAGCGGTTAACCTGGCTGGTAATGATATATTGATTGCCAGAGACGGGTCCAGGATACCGATTGATGACAGCGGTGCCCCGATCAGAGATGCAGGGGGGAATTTAACAGGAGTTGCTTTAGTATTCCATGACATCACTGCAAGAAAAAAAGCAGAAGAAGAACTCAAAGAGCACCGGGACCATCTTCAGGAGCTTGTAAAAGAGCAGACCGCTGAGCTCATAAAGACCAATAAAAAGCTTGAAAAAGAAATTGAGGAGCATAAAGTGGCAAAGGAGAAAAAAACCCAGCTCCTTAAAAAAGTTGAAAGTGTGAATCAGGAACTGAAGGACTTTGTCTATATAGTCTCACATGACCTGAAATCACCGCTCAGGGCGGTCAGTACGCTGGCAAGCTGGATAGCCACCGATTATTCAGATAAGCTGGATAAGGAGGGCAGGGAGCAGCTGGAATTACTTATCAAAAGGGTAAAGAAAATGCACTCCCTGATTGACGGCATTCTGATGTACTCAAGAGTTGAGCACATTAAGGAGAAGAAGGAAGAAGTGAATATGAATGAGTTAGTATCTGAAGCAATAGAGATGGTTGCGCTATCAAAAAATATAAAGATAATAGTTGAAAATACGCTGCCTTCCATATCATGCGGTAAAACGCGCATCGCGGAAGTTTTCCAGAATTTATTGAGCAATGCGAACAAACATATTGATAAGCCCGATGGCATTATCAAGATCGGCTGTGTGGAAAAAAACGGTTATTGGCAATTTCATGTTGCAGACAACGGAAAGGGCATCGAAGAGAAATATTTCGAAAAGATTTTTCAGATATTTCAGACATTATCCCCTCCTGACGAACAGGAGAGCACAGGGCTGGGACTTACAATTGTAAAAAAAATTATTACTAATCATAAAGGTAAGGTCTGGGTTGAGTCCAAAGTCGGCCAGGGAAGCACGTTCTTTTTTACATTACCAAAAGAGTGAAAAATAAACTTTCTCAGCTCTTTATGGTGTTAATTAAAAGTAGCTTTTTCCCTTAATGATTTTATCTTTATCAATCTCGTATATATTATCTTTAAGTATTCCTTCAAGCTTAAAGGGATAGCAGCTTCCCTTGCCCTCCTTAAATGTGTGGAGCGAATATCCAACGTTACATAAGTTGCATACGAGGCTTCCATCTTCATGCCGAAATCCCTTCTTTTCCGGATAACACTCTGCACATGCATCAAAGTAAGACTGAATATTATTGTCTATTTTCATAACAATATAATTAATATTCCCGCCATCATGTCTGAAAGTATAAAAAACAGGGACACCTTCTTTAAGTGTATTTGCATCTATAATTACTTTTGAACCATTGAAAGGGGCTTCCTGGTAAACATGCCCGTTTGAGCAGGCAAATAATGTAAAGACAATTCCTATCAATATAGTAGTTCTTCGCATAACAAACCTTAATTAGTAATTTTAACAAAATTGACAAAGATTAAAAGGTGTAGTCAAAATTTAAATATAAAAATAACTGTTATCCTCAGAATACCTAAATAACTTAAAGATCAGAACTAAACCACTATGGACCGGGAGTCCATAGTGGTTTAGTATATAAATCAATTATTTTTAGCTCCCTCGGCAATCCACTGTGCAATGACCTTGAATTCGATGTCGGATGGATCCCAGAAGGCTCCTCCTGAATGTGTAGAACCGGTTACAGTCTTGGACAGGATAAGGCTAAACTCAGGATTGTCTGTATTAACGATTTCAGGTATACCCTTGTCATTATCAGGGTTCTTGTTATATGAAGAAAGATCGAGACCGCCGCTGTAATCAAATGGTTCCGGATCGTCCGGATAATAAGATCTTACCGGATGCATGGATGCCGGCAGATGACATGCTTTACACCTGTTTTTTAATATAGGCCTTACATGGTTCTCAAAGCTGATGTTCTTTCTGGGGAATGAAGGCAACGTGCTGAAGTTGCCGGTAGATAAAGTGCCTCTGCCTCTTATACCGCTGCCATGGTGCATATTGCAGGACATCCGGGGTGATCTATTGCTGCCAATGTAAGCTAGATAATTCATAGGTCTTACAGTATCTCCATATTTAACCCATGCCTTGTATCGCCAGTTTCTCGGATTATCCGGATCATCGTCCTCGACAGGGGTAAATGCGACAGGCGCATAAGTATAAAAGTTTCCCGCACTGTTACTTGTCATACTTATGATGTTACCATCTGCATCCTTTAAAATAATTTCCGCTTCTTCAAGCGTCTCTTTACCTGTTTTATCTTTAAATACTGTGCCTGACACGGTAAATACATAGTCACCGGCACGTCCATTTGTTGTATGGCAGATACCACAGTCAATACCTGCAAAATGGAGAGCTTTAGCATCAAATCCTTCATCGTTGTCCTTGCCGACAACATGACCTGCAGGGATCGGGGCCCACTTTTGACCAACGGGTGTAAAAGCATCTTCCTCCTCCCCCCTGCTCATTACTGAGACTCCAAGGAGTGCTATGGTTACTATGATTATGATAGGTAATATGCGATATGTTTTTTTCATATCCTTTTCTCCTTATTTCATTGTTTAATTTGTGCCAATTTCCGTTGAGCTTCCGGTTATTATGTCAAAAACAAAGGCAGTTCCCCTGTAATTGTCAGCAAGAGGCGCCCCCACAAAAAACGTACCGTTAGAGCCTGCTGACAATGTCTTTCCAAACTCGCTGAACGGAATGTTGGCAGTATACGTCCTGGCGGCATCAGATACATCATAGTCAGCCCCGCCCGGAAGGTCTTCAGCATAAAAGAGATAGACCTTTCCAACAGGTGTATTAGAGCCTTCGTCGCCTTCTGCCCATATAGCGCTAACAAGTAAATCAGGAAAACCTCCGCCATTTATATCACCTGCAGCAGCAACAGAATAGCCAAACTTGTCAGTTGCAGCCCCGCCGCTTATTTTTATGAAGAAGTCAGAGTCAGATGCAACAGATGGATCCAGTATATCCGGAAGGTTGTCAGAGCCTTTTACGATATAAACATTTCCTTTATGTGTTGAGCTCCTGGAGTAACCTATTGCTATGTCGCCAATCCCGTCTCCACTAATATCTCCCAGAAATGCCAGACTCTCTTTGGGCCTGCAGTTGGCAGCTTTGATTTCAACATCCGGGGTCATGTCTGAGTTTAGATGGTCAACAATATCTGTCTTCCCAAAGTAAATAAAGACAGAATATGTGTCTCCAGCTAACAGGTCTGATATACCATCTCCATTTACGTCTCCTGTGGTTAAACAGGCACCCAGGGCTGGTTGTCCATGCGATGCCAGCACAGCCGGACTCTCATTGATGATTATATCCGGTGTGTTTGAAATGTATGGGCCGCCGAGATAGATGTATAAAATACCTGACTGGAAATATTGACCGGTGGCTTGCCTGGCTGAAACGATGATGTCATTAACACCGTCTCCATTAATATCGCCGCCTGTTATTGAATACCCGAACACATCAAAAGCATTACTTCCCGTGAGTTTGGCAAGAAGTAGAGGAGAACTATGGCCGCCTCTGTATACATAAACAGAACCGCTTAAACTGGTTTCTCCTTCAGCGAAAACAGCGCTTACTGCAAAGTCTGATTTTCCGTCACCATCTACATCTCCCAGGTTTGCAAATGAATAACCCATATTATCACCAAAATTCTCCCCTGTTTTCTTCCATGAGTACTGAAATCCGTCAGATAAATCCAGGAAAGCCAGGGCAGACCCTTTTTTTGATGTAATTAATAAGCCTGAGGCAGCCCTTTTTCTAAACGATGCACCCGCATCCGGAGCACCTATAATAAGGTCCTCTGACCCATCACCGTTGACATCAATAAATCCGCCTGAGTAACCCATCTTACCTTGTGAGTGCCGCTTTTTAGCTGCGGAGTGATCCCACTTATCTTCAGAAAAAAAGGTGCCTCTTTTGTTTTTGGTGCCGTTATCCGAGTTTGAAATACCGGAATATCCCAGCAAGAAAAAAGATAACAATACAAAAATGATACTTTTTATTTTCATGATAATATTCCTCCTGGCATGTTTTAAATGCCCCTTGTTTTTACACATAAAATAATGTTGGTTACACTAAATTCGCTGTGTATAAAGATAGTTAAATGATAATAAGTAATGCAGGTGCAGCCATAATTAAACAAGGGAGGGTTAAAAAAGGGAGTAAAATCAAATTAGTATTACATTATTGTTTTAGACTGAATAAACCCTTCCTGAACTTTATACAGAAAGTTTTAATATGGCTACTTTTGAGATGGATTTATGCGCAGGGTGGTTTTAAGAGTTTTTTGGCGGACAGAAACTTATAAGATATTCCTTTGTCTCCATAAATAAATTCAGATTGCGGACAAACAACTGCTGTTTTGAATGAAGTGACCAGGACCGGACTATTGGAGTCAACTGATAGAGACGGGGCATGGACGTTACAGACATTTAAGCTTATCAATTCAGGGCGTTCATCGGAGTGTGTAAATGTTATCTGCGAGGGACATAAGATGCCTGCAATTAGAACGAATAATAAAAGAAGTGTGGTAAATTTCATTATTTATAAAATTTCTCCGTATAAGAATTTATATCTTAACACATCACGTAAAAGACAATTCCTATCAATATAGCAGTTCTTCGCATAAACAAACCTTAATTAGTAATTTTAACAAAATTGACAAAGATTATAAGTTGCAGTTATATTTTAAATATGAAAGTAACCATTATCCTCTTGCTTTTAATTCTTTCAGTTTTGATTCTGTCTCCATTTTCTGTTCATATGAACTTTAAATATGATAAAACCCCTGTCCTGCTTAAACTTAATGTATGTCAGATAACCAGTACCCTTTTATCCGGCAGCACCAGTTTACCAGCTCTTTATGAATCTCAGGACAGTCTTCCGGAACCTCTTGTCTCAGGTATTTCAAAAACTTATGATCAAACATTTACTGACCTCTTAATACCTTTCAGAAAAGATAAACCCCCCAGAGTTTAAGAAATCATAAAAGTTCACTCCTGTTTTTATGACAGCATTATCAAGATTTACATTGATTTCAGTTTTGTGAAAAAAAGGAAAGACGGATATATGAATGATAAAAAGAAAACGCTAAAAACCGGTGTAACATCAGGAATACTTCGTTTTACAGTGCTGGCGACAGTTTTGCTGCTGACGGGTATCTGGTTTGGAATGGGTCTTGAACGCGATCCTGAGATAGAGGAAATTGATTTCCCAAGTGCAACAATATATGAGATACCTGTAAATCTTCCCCATTTTACCCTTACTGATCACAACGGAAAGAAGTTCAACCAGTGGAGTCTTTCCAGGAAGTGGACCTTTATGTTTTTCGGCTATACCTTCTGCCCTGATATATGTCCGATAGCACTTGTCGACCTTAATGATATCTATTACAATCTTGTCGAAAAAGGAGAACTTGTTGAGAAAAAGTACGGGGTTAATACGCAGGTAGTATTTGTAACGGTAGATCCCGGGAGGGACACAGTGGAGCGACTGAAAGAATATATGTTTGACTTTAACGAGGATTTTATCGGGGTAACCGGTAAGCCTGAAATGATCGACTCACTGGCACGTCCCATGGGAATCGGATACATGCCCGTGCCCGGCAAGGATTCAGAAGGGGATTATCTTGTTGATCACAGTTCTTCTTTCATGCTCATAGATCCCCTCGGGAGATTGCGCGCATCTTTTTCACCCCCTCATGACCCCGAACAGATTGTTGAAGACTTTCGTAATATCCGCAGTGAATATACAGCGGAATGCTGCATAACATCGGATAAAGAACTTAAAACCGTTATTTTCGATTACAGGAAGGACAAGAAATGAATTTGTACCAATGATGGCCTTGCTTCGTCTCAGAGTATTATTATGGAGCTATTTTAAAACTATTAATTAGATTGTCAGATAAAAAAGGAGAAATAACAATGAAATATAAGAGATTAACAGTAATAATTTCAACTCTTCTTATTGCCGTCTGGATGTCAGGGGTTTCTTATGCAGGAGAATTTATAGAACCCGCCAAAAAAGACAAATGCTCTGTTTGTGGAATGCTTGTCTACAAATATCCTAAATGGGTTACTGAGATAATTTTTAAAGACGGTGCATACGCTGTTTTTGACGGGCCAAAGGATATGTTCAAATACTATTTCAATATCTCAAAATACAACAAACATAAGACTAAAGAGGATATAGATGAGATATATGTTACTGAGTACTATACAACTAAACCTGTGAAGGCAAAAGATGTTTTTTTTATAACCGGCAGCGATGTTTATGGTCCAATGGGTGTTGAACTCATTCCTGTAAAGGGAAAGGCAGAGGCCCATACATTCATGAAAGACCATAAAGGAAAGAAGATGCTAAGGTTCTCTGAAATTGCACCGCCAGATCTGCCTGGCATGATGCGCAAACATAAAATGAAGCAGAATGAAGGACATGAGATGAACTCTCATTAATAAACCACGGAGTCACGGTAATACAGAGAGACTTTGAAATAAATTTTATAATACTCTGTGTTTCCGTGACTCTTTATTAAATAATAGCTTTCAGATGAAACATAAAATTTTTACAGGATTTATTCTTCTGGAGTGTCTGCTTCTTTTATTCTTTTATCTCTTTAGTTATATATCTATTGAGAAAAGGCAGGAAGAGATAATCTCTAAAAGAGCGCTTGTTAAAAAACTTATGCTTACTGATCTTGCAATCTGGACTGAGGCCCGATATACAAGACATCCTTCTCAGGCAGACTTGTTTACTCCATTTCAGGATTATCCGGCTTCAATCGAACACTTTCCGTCCGGTTCGATTATTGCTCCGCCGGAGAACATAAAGGGTTTTGATGAAATTGAATTCAAATAATAATTTAATATTTATCAGTCAGTGAAAGTCTGTGGCTGAATAATTTATACATCATGGAAAAACACAAAAAAATACTCGAATATACTCTTTCTTCCTTATTAAGAAGGAAATATAAAAACCTTACAGTCATAGCTGTCTTCAGCTTTGTAATAGCCATACTGTCTTCAATCCTTTTTCTTACGCACTCATTCAAGATGGAGGCATTCAATGTACTCATTGATGCCCCGGAATTAATAGTCCAGAAGGTATCGGGTGGAAGGCACGACCTTATTTCTACCGATTATCTGAAGAGGATCAGTGACATATACGGTGTAGGAAAGGTCATACCGAGATACTGGGGATACTATTTTGATATATCAACTGAGGGCAACTATACCCTGATGGGAGTTGATGAAAACATACAGGGGCTAAAACTGCTGGACGGTAGAATGCCTGCCAAACACAAGGAGTGTGCCATAGGAAAAGGTATAGCTGACATAAGGTACGCCGAAGTCGGCGAGAAGATGTATCTTATGGACAGTAAAAGAAGGGTGAGGGTATTTAAAATTGTCGGCATATTTTCTGCTGACTCAGAGATACTCACAAATGACCTTGTCCTGCTTACTGAAAAAGACATCAAAAGTCTTTTTGCAATACCTCCTGACAGGGCCACAGACCTGGTTGTACAGGTACATAACGAATCAGAAATACCGTTTGTCGCCAGCAAGATCAGGACTTTTATGCCTGATACGAGACCAATTATGAAGAGTGAAATCATCCAGACATATGAAGCCCTGTTCAGCTGGAGGAGCGGTATGATTCTCGCAATGTTCTCCGGGGCATTAATAGCTTTTTGTATTCTTGCATGGGACAAGGCTACAGGTCTGAGCGCCGATGAAAGACGGGAGATCGGGATACTGAAGGCGGTTGGATGGGAAACATCGGACATTCTTGAATTAAAGTTCTGGGAAGGAATTGTCATATCCTTTACATCGTTCCTTACGGGTATGATATTGGCTTATGTTCATATATTTTTTCTTGGGGCTTTATTTTTCGCGCCTGTACTTAAAGGCTGGTCTGTCCTGTTCCCGCAGTTCAGGTTAATACCTTACATCAATCTTTATCAGGTCTTTGCAGTCTTATTTTTAACGGTGATTCCTTATGTTGCAAGTACGGTCATACCTTCATGGAAGGCTGCCATAACAGATCCTGATGTTGTGATGAGGGGATGATGGATTTTATTATCAAAACAGATAATGTAACAAAGGTATACAATCCAGGTCTGCCTGATGAAATAAAAGCTGTAAATGATATTTCAATAGAGATCAAAAGGGGTGAGGTTGTTGTCCTGAAAGGGCCGAGCGGCTCGGGCAAGACATCTCTTTTAAGCCTGATCGGGTGCATGGCAAGGCCGACAGAAGGAAGGATCAGTGTTAACGGGAAGGATGTTGCAAAGCTGCCTGAAAGGTTTCTCACGGGAATACGGCAGAGGACATTCGGTTTTGTTTTTCAGCAGCTCAATCTTATTAAGGATATAAGTGTAATAGAGAATGTCATGCTTCCCCTTTATCCAACGGATACTAAATTTGCCGCTATCAGGAAACGGGCGGAGAGCATTCTGGAAAAGCTGGATATTTTAAAGAAGAAAAACTTCAAAGTGCAGATGCTCTCAGGCGGTGAGCAGCAAAGGACTGCCATAGCAAGGGCATTGATCAATGAGCCGGAAATAATACTTGCTGATGAGCCGACAGCACATCTTGACACAAAACTCTCTGAAGACCTGATAGATATTCTTAATGCTTTGCAAAAGGATGGTAAAACAATTGTCATAGCCACACATGATCCACGCGTTTATGAAAGAGAATTTGTAAATCGACTGATAAAGATGAGGGACGGCACGATAAAAGATGTAATGGTAAAAGAGGCAATAATAAGATGATACTTCACCCGGGTGTGATTTCACTTATTACAGGTTCCTTTATTGTAACTCTTATGATGATCTATTCCTCGCTGCTCGGCATAAAAATCCTTAATAAGTGGGACATCAACAGCAGCTCATCAGGACAGCTCTCTCTTGAAAGGAGAACATACCTCATCTCTACCATCATGAACTATGTCCTTGGTTTTGTAATACTTTCCGCCTTTCTGTTTATCTACACAGCAGACGATATTCACAGGCTATTTGTCGGCGCGATGTGCGCTACCGGTTCCCTGAATGCAAATCCGGTTGGATGGAAAGTTCTTTACACAAAGATAATGGTTTTCTTTATTGCCCTGATCTGGATATCTCTTAACCACGTTGACCAGAGAGCAGAGGATTATCCGCTTGTCAGAACAAAATATACAATACTTCTCTTAATTACACCTCTCGTTATATATGATGCATATCTTCAGTTTAAATATTTTATGGGTCTTAAGCCGAATATTATCGTCTCATGCTGCGGCTCGCTTTTTAATGAAGGTGAAGGAGGGGGAGTAGCAGGCAGCCTTTCATCTCTTCCGATAAAACCAATGATGATAACCTTCTATGCAATGACAGGGTTATTTCTGATAAATGCAGTTTTATCTTTACGCTTTCAGAATGGTTTTTTTAAATATACTTCAGCCCTGCTGTCACCGGCTCTTTTTGTTGTATCGATCGCATCGATCATTTCTTTTATTTCACTTTATTTTTATGAGATTCCCACACATCACTGCCCTTTTGACATTATCCAGAGGGATTATAATTTTATTGGTTATCCTCTATACATTACTCTGTTCAGCGGTCTGTTTTTTGGCATGGTTGTGGGTATATTAGAGCCATTCAAAAACATAGCGTCTTTAAATACTGCAATTCAAGAGTCGCAAAAAAAATGGACAGTACTGTCAATTGTACTCATATCAATATTTACTATTATCTGTTCATGGCCCATAATCTTTTCGGATTTTACCCTGGAAGGTTATTTTTAGTAATAAGCGGATAGATCGATTACAAAGGAGGAGATATTAAATGAAAGATCAAAATAATGTATTGGAAAAGATATTTCAGGCATTCCCCATGCTGGAAGATACTGAAAGAAAAGTCAGGAAGGAAATCCTGAAACATTCCATGATCATGCAAATCCCCAGGGGTGAAATTATTTTTTCTGAAGGGGATGAATGTAAACATTTGGCACTGATCCTTTCCGGTACTGTCAGGATCTACAAGCCGGCGGAAAGCGGACGGGAAATAACTCTTTACAGGCTGGGAAAAGGCGAAAGCTGTGTTTTAACGGCATCCTGTATTTTTTCCCGGAACACTTTCCCGGCAATAGCAGCTACACAAGAGGACATTGAGGCAGCAGTGGTCCCCGCACAGATATTTAATAACTGGATTAACCGCTATGAAATCTGGAGAGCCTATACATTCGATCTTCTTTCAAAACGTCTTTCAGATATTATTCTTACCCTTGAAGAAGTAGCATTCAGCCGGATGGATATGCGAATTGCTGAATTTCTCATTAAATTATCCGGCAATGATAAAACTGATATAAAGACTAAACATCAGGACATAGCAATGGAGTTGGGGACATCAAGAGAGGTAGTGAGCAGGATTCTGAAACATTTTGAATCTGAAAACCTTATATCAATGGGAAGAGGTATTATTACAATCCGGGACATTGACCGTTTAAAGAAAAAAACGGAACACTATCGATTATAACAAGTTCATAATATCACGAAGTTATTTCATCGCTGTACCCTGCGGGACCTTCAGCAGTTGCAGGGGATATGTTGCTGCTGCCGGTTTTAAAATACATAATTTTATCTTTGATTCTTTGCGAACATAAAAACAGGCTCGATGCGGACTTGTCCACTTCTCCTGCCAGACCGCAGTGATCATTAATTATATCTGAAATATGTTCCATGGTACTGCTGACCTCTTCTGCTGTTGCGGATTGTTCTTCAGTTGCAGCAGCAACTCTTCTCACAATACCCATAACCCTTTCAGAGCTATTAACTATATTTTGAAGAGCTTCTCCTGCCTTTTGTGCTTCTGCTACGGATTTTTCAGCCAGCATTGAACCCTTTTCCATAATAGAAATTGATGCCTTGCTCTCTGTCTGGATTTCCTTTACCTTTTTCGTCTTCGGAATTAATATTAATGGATTGCGTAAAGTCACCGCCTGCAACATGTTCTGCTGCATCAACAATGGTTTTAATAGGCCGCTTTATAGAGCGTACTATCATCAAGGCAAATGCGGTAAAAAAAATTATGCCGACAAATGCAATAACAGAAATGAGCCTGTTCATCTTTGACGACTCGTTCTGGCTTTTTTCATATTGCTCTTTTACTATGTTCTTAAGAATTTCCGCAAATTTATCCATACTCTTCATTGAAAATAGATTGTATATTTCTCATATAGTCAAGGGGGATCATATTTTTGTTGTAAATGCGAGACAGTTTTCTCGTCTCTTTTTTGCCAATAATTCCCCAGGCCGCAAACATAGTTAACATAATAATGCCTGTTACAACAACAATAATGACCTTGTGAGTAATTTTCATTTTATGTATAAACATTTCTTCCCCTTTTAGAGCCTTAATAATCCTGGATCCAACTGAACCTTAAATCATATGCTTGGACTCAGCCGAATCACCGTACCATGCCCTGATTAATATATATCGTATTTTTTTTAAAAATCTTTAGAGGCAAGTTCCTGTTAAAAAATACTTATGTGACTTTGTCACATACATTCCTGTTGCCGTTTGGTATTCTTTTTTAATAGATGGCTCTATTACTCTCTTGAATTATAACTTTATCATTTAAGCAGCTCTTTTTTTATGTGACAAAAAAATTCTAAAAAGGAGATAACATGGTAAATAATCAAAAAACATCAGTAGTTACGGTTTCAATCTTAAACCTTATTTCTGAAGGCAAAACCTGTTTTCAATCCAGATGGTACACACAGGATAATTGAATAGTGTACGTTTCATAAATCTATGGGGGCGAACAAGAAAACCTTTTTAACTAAAAGCAGGTATTTAAAATGAATCAGCAGGACGTTATAGCTGCAATCAGAATTCTGCCCTGCTTTACCTGTTCTGTGAAGCTGAAAACTATTTTATGGTAACCGGTAAACGGTTGCCGGTAATCAAGGAGGAGAGAATAAATGAGAAAATCATTGATCGTGGTGTTCTGTCTGATTTCAGCTCTTGCCTTTGCACCGTCTGTATTTGCCTCAGCAGGTAGCATGGGCCCGATGGCCAGGCTATGCACCTTTTGTCATCAGGCTAAAAAAGGCGTAATGAGGGGCTTTCTTGAAAATATTGCATTAGAGTCCGGTACAATCCAGATGGACTTTATGTCTCACAAGGATGTCATCAAGTTCAACAAAGACACAAAGCTCAAATATGTAAGGGACTTTAAGGACATTGCCAATTACAGGAACAAGGGTTTCCGTATAAGCTATGTCGAAAAAAACGGTGAAAAGATCGCCACTGTAATATCACGGTTTGACATTCTCAGGGTACTTAAAGACAGCGAGAAGCTCGGCCGTGATGAGTTCAAAAAACTCCGCAATGACCCGAATGTAAAAGTCTTTGATGTCCGGCCTCCCATGAAATATAAAATGGGTCATATACCCGGTGCTGATCTCTTGCCTGCGCCTGCGTTCAAGAAATTCGTTAAAAAGCTCCCGAAGGACAAATCCAGACCTATTGTCTTTTATGGTGTCGGAGGCTGTCTGAGCCCGGACGCTTCCATAAAGACCAAAGCGCTCGGTTATAAGGACGTAAGGATATATACAGGAGGTTTTCCTGACTGGAGCAAGAATGAATATGGTGTAGTTGCGCCTGACTGGCTGAAAATGGCGATTGCCAAAGACATGCCCCATGTCCTTATCGACCTGCGGCCTGCATCTGTTGTAAAGAAAGGGCATATCAAGGGCGCAGTCGGCATTGAATACAGCAAACTCGATTCAAAACGCTCACAGTTCCCTGAAAAGAAGAATGCACCGATCATTTTTTACGGTGATAACAGTAAAAAAGCTGCGGCCAAAGCTGTGAAGTGGGGATACAGGGCTGTCCGTATCCTTCCCATGGATTTCCAGAAATGGCAGAAGGCCGGCAATCCTGTGGCAAAAGATAAGGCCAAAATAGTCATAACATACGTCCCGAAAACACCTGAGGGCGCTATTTCGGGTGAAGAATTCGAGAAGATTGCGGCAAGGACACCGGACAATATGCTTCTTGTGGATGTGAGGAACCCGGATGAGTTCAAGTCACAGACTATACAGGGGGCTATAAACATTCCGCTCGGACGGCTTGCACAAAGGCTTGGGGAGCTGGACAAAAGCAAAGAGCTGATATTCTACTGCAACACAGGCATAAGGGCGGAAATGTCCCGGAACATTGCAAGTAAAAAGGGTGTAAAGAACAGGTACCTCAATGCTTCCCTTATTGTAAGGGACGGTAAGGTCACGGTTGAAGAGCACTAAAGACGCTCTCGATAATAAGCAGACACTATTAATCTCGCACAAAATACAATATGAAGACTCCCCGCCGCAGAGACAGCGGGGTATCGTTAGGTAAAAAAACTATTATTTTAAAAATCCCCCCTCGCCCCCCTTTTCCAAAGTGGGGATTA
>JBDLIC010000062.1:0-19720 GCA_039715075.1 Nitrospirota bacterium | reverse complement strand
CTTTGCCATGTGATTCCCACAAAGCCCCTTCAGAGACAGAAGCAGGAAGGTGCTCCAGAAAAAGAAGGCGAAAAAACGATAAATCACAAATCCATTGAAGCGGACGGGGTAAAGTGCGCAAGCTGCCACGGCCATATGATAAGGGGCAAGGGTGAAGTTGTAGCGCAACAGTGCCTGGTTTGTCATGATAATGAAGAGGCCATTACCAAAGAAACCTTCAATAAAAAACTTATGCACTCAAAACATGTTGCGCCACAGAACGCAAGCTGTTTTGACTGTCATACGCCTATCGAACATGACAAGAAATCGGACTATATTGATAACACCAGGCTGGAGTGCCAGGCCTGCCATCCCGACCATCATAAATATCAGAAATTGCTGTTGGACGGACCACAGAGACCGGGGGTATCGAATATCCCGGGCCTAATGTCTGCCGTATACACAAACTGCATTGCATGCCATTATGAAGAAAAGATCATTAAAGGCGAGAGGGTTGCAGCTGGAACGGGCAAGGCCTGCTCTGCCTGTCATCTCGCGAAACATGAAGGCATGGTAGAGGAGTGGAAATCAAAGACCGCGTCCACTTCAAAGGAAGCCTGGGAGATCGAAAAGGATGCCGTAGCCGCTATTGAGGCGGCAAAGGCCACGGCGACTCCGGAGCAGATAGAGGAGGCAAACAAATTAATGGAGGCGGGCCGTGAAAATCTGAATATAGTTGATTACGGAGGCGGGGTGCACAACAAGAAATATTCTGTCACGCTCATTGACGCTGCAATGACGAGCTTTGAAGAGGCCATAGACATGTTCGCTGAAGAAGAGGAGGAAGAAGAAGAGGAAGGAGAGGAAGTAGAAGTTGATTGTGAGTGTTCTGACGGTGAGCTTGAATGTGCGGATGAAGACGCTGAAGCAGAGGCCAAAGAGAATGAATGTAAATGTAATGAAGATGATGAAGTTGAATGTGAAGGGGGCGGAGAAGAGGGCGAAGCGGATGTTGACTGTGAGTGCGTTGATGGTGAGCTTGAATGCGCTGATGCAGATGCTGAAGAAGAGGCAGAAGAGAACGGATGCGAGTGTAATGAAGATGGTGAAGTTGTTTGCGAAGGAGGAGAGTAAGAAACATTATAAAATGCTGTCGCATGAAGTAACAATGTGAATCATTGGGAATATTATTTTACAGGGATTACAAATGCAGATGATTTCTTTAACTATTGCAACACTGATTTCTATATTAATAGTAATCGTCCTTCTTGAATTCAGGGAAATCAGTTTATTCAAGAGTACGGGATTTCATGATAATCAAATAAAGAAAGGAGATAATCATGAGAGAAAGAAAGGGGGTAAGTATGAGTGAGACAAATACTTTGTCACGCCGTGATTTGCTCAAGACTGGCGGCACCGTAGCAGCGGCTGCTGCAGCAACAGGCCTTATGCCTGGTGAGGCAGAATCAGCAAAGAAGAAAAAGAAGGGAAAACTTCCCCGTTGGGCAATGGTCGTTGACCTGAGGAGATGTGTTGGCTGCAGGGGGTGCTGTATTGCTGACAAAGCAGAGTACGGGGCCGCACTCGGAAGGTACAACACTGTTGTTAAAAATGTAGAATGGGGCAAATATCCGAAGCCGGAAAAGCATTTCCTGCCCCGGTTGTGCAACCACTGCGCCGGCGATGAATCAAAGGAATGGCAGGTACCGCCATGCGTTGAAATTTGTCCTGAGGCAAAGAGCGGGGAAAGGAAGAAGCTGGGGAAAGCAAAATACAGGACCGGGGCCACGTATAAACGGCCTGACGGGATGATCCTTATAGACGCGTCCCTCTGTATCGGCTGCTACAAGTGTATTGATGCGTGTCCTTATGGAGTGCGCTCTCCTGACCCGAATGTGAAGCTGACAAGAAAAGACAGGGAAAAGGACATTGGCGTCGGCAAATGTACCTTCTGCCGTCACCGTGCTGATGAAGGTTATGTGACAGCATGCGGCAACACCTGTCAGGGCCGGGCAAGGGTATTCGGCGATCTGAATGACAAGAAGAGCAAGGCATACAAACTTGCCAAGGAACATAAACTGCTCGAAAACAGGGACAAGACAACACTCCTGCCGGCTGAAAAAACAAATCCTCACGTCTTTTACATTGACCCTGACGGCGTGCTGGAGCATTACAATAAAAAGCTTTCAAAAGAGACGAAGTTTGCGGAGTATAAATCCGCCTTTGAATAGAAAAAAAGTTAATCGTTATTCTGTCATGCCGAACTTGTTTCGGCATCTCTGAGACCCTGAAACAAGTTCAGGGTGACATCCTGTATAACGAATAACAAATAACTAATAACGAAATTAGGAAGGAGAATAATAAAATGGCAAATTTAACACGCCGTAATTTTATGCAACTGGGAATTGCCGGCGGCGCGCTCCTTGCTGCAGGAGAAGGCATTGTGGCCCCTTCGCTTGCCGGTGCTGTAAAGTTGAAGTCGGGCGGCAAGGATTTTAACTTCATTACATTTAAAGAGAGAACAGCCATTCCCAGCGCCTGCTGGTCATGTGCGACGAGGTGCGCTGCCATAGGCTATGTAGAAGAAGGCAGAGTGGTAAAAATAGAATCCAATCCAAAATCCAAAAGGACTGCTGGCAAAATGTGTGCAAAGGGACAGTCGGGCATTAATGACGCATATTTCCCTGACAGGATACTCTATCCGCTGAAGCGCACGGGCAAGCGCGGCGAGGGCAAATGGAAGAGGATTTCCTGGGACGAGGCGATAACGGAGATATCAGGCAAGCTGAAAAAACTCCGCGATGGCGGGACCCCTGAAAAGTTCATGTTTCATTACGGTGTAATGAAGGCAAGCTCCAAAAAGCTTATCAAGGACGTGTTCCTCGGGACCTATGGCACAGGGACTATCGGCAACCACACATCAACAAGCACAAACGCAAAGAAGGTGGCCCAGGAACTGACATGGGGCAAGTTCTTTGACAACTGGGACTTCGACGGGACCAATTACGTACTAAACTTCGGCAGCAACGTGCAGGAAGCGCACATCAATCATGTGCCGGCTTCTAACAGGCTGATCAAGGCACGGGTGGAAAGGGGTGTAAAGAGCATTACCTTTGATGTGAGGTATTCAAACACAGCTGCAAGGTCAACCGAGTGGGTGCCAATAAAGCCGGGAACTGACGGCGCGGTTGCACTTGCCATGTGTAACGTGATAATGCAGAACGATCTCCATGACAAGGAGTTCTTTACATTCATCAGGGCAACAGACGATGTAAATGCTGCAACAGATGCCAAGGTAGCTGCCCTGAAATCCCACCTCGCCCAGTACACACCTGCATGGGCGGAAAAGATAAGCGGAGTCAGCGCAACAAAGATCGAATCAATTGCAAAGGATTTTGCAAAGGCAAAACCCGCGGTGGTGATCAGCTTCAGGGGGGCCATTGCACATCACAACGGCGTTGAAGCCGAGCGCGCGATCCAGATGCTTGCTGCCATAACAGGCAACATCGACAACCCCGGTGGAAGATGCAGGGGCGCTTTCCCCAAATGGGAATATCCAAAGGGGCCTGATAAGCCCGAAGCAAAGAGGCTTGAGATAGTTGACGGCGAAGGCGTGGCACTGCCGACCCATCATGTGAGCCATCAGACCTTTAAAATGATAAAGGACGGCAAGGGCAGTCCCGATGTATACATGTGGTACTGCTACAATCCCGTCTTTGTCAACGGTGAGTCCAAAATGATTGCCGAGGTCATGAAAGATGAAAAGCTGATGCCCTTTACTGTGGCCTCAACTATCGTCTATGACGAATCGAGCAAACTTGCTGATATAATCCTGCCTGATGCCTCTTACCTTGAGAGATGGGACTGGGAAGACAATGTTTCACCGAACCAGAAACTCGAATACTACATCCGCCAGCCCATGGTCGAACCAATCGGCGAGTCACGAGACTTTGGTGATGTTGCTATTACGCTTGCGGAAAAAATAGGCATGCCTTTAGGAGTAGGAGCATCCAAAGAGGAATTTGTCAGTAAGTCATGCGAAATGACTCCGGCTGTGAAAGAAAAAGGCGGCTTTGAGAAGATGAAGAAGAAGGGTCTCTTTAACTCGAAGGAAGATGCCCACTATCACGGCTATAAAAAGGAAGTATCAGCTGACGGCGCCACCCTTGATGAAAAAACAGGCGTATACTGGAAAGGTAGCGGAGATTACACCGGCACAAAGGGTGCGTACAAGAAATATGTCGGGCAGAAGATAGGCGACAAGGTCTATAAGGGATTCTACCCGGACAAGATCAACAAGACAGGGTACTTTGAACTCTATTCCGCTATTTTGAAGGACAAGGGCTTTGGGGCCCTTCCCACATGGATGCCGATACCCGAGCATGAAAAGATGGGTTCCGGTGATCTGATCCTTACTACGTTCAAGGTCGCCATTCACGGGCTGTCAAGGACCTCGCACCGGAAATGGATCAGTGAAGTCCACCATGACAACCCGGCATGGCTCAACCCTGAGACCGCATCGTCACTCGGCATAGCCAATGGAGACAAGATCAAGGTCAAGTCATCAGTTGGTGAACTTGTCACCACTGCAAATGTGAATGAGAAAACCGCCCCGGGCGTTATAGCCATCTCCTTTCATCTGGGTCGTGAAGAAAGCGGCAGGTACGGTTCAGGCAAGAAGTCGCCTGAGGCAACCGACAATGACCCGGACCTCAAACACAAGTTCTGGGACACATATGGTGCAAATCCTAACACTATAATCCCGAACACTGCCGATCCGATAAGCGGCCAGCTCCGCTGCATGGATACGGTTGTGAAAGTTACAAAAGCCTAGGCGATAAGCCGGGGACAGAACAGCATATCCCCTCCTGATAAAGGAGGGGATATGCTAAAAGATTTTCAAGAATTCATATTCGAAAAAGAGCAAGACAATGAAAATAAAGCTGCTCTTGATTAACCTGTCTGTAATTGCATTCCTGGTTGTTTCAGTAGTAATCGGCTCAGAGTATTAACCTGCTAATTTTTAAAGAAAAAAGTAGACTGGTCCCTGATTGACAAAGCGTTCAAATTGTGTTATTAATATTAATTATAGAGGTATTATAATTGTGTTGGGTGTAACACTGAATAAATTCTTTCCTGTGATACTATCATTTTTTATAAAACCTTGGCTCCGAACAATCTTTCTTGAGAAAATTCAATTAATCATGATCTTAGAGAGCAGGATAATGATATGAAACATAGAATAATGATCCTTGAAGATGATAAAAGTATGAGAATTCAACTGGAAGGTTTTCTAAAGGAAAATGGATACTCTGCGTATGCATACAAGAAAGGGATCGATGGTGTAAATGCCCTTAACAAGGACGAAATATCTCTGGTAATAACCGACGTCAGCTTAAGTGACATGCAGGGTATTGATGTCCTTAAAATGATAAAAAAAGAAGATGCAAATGTCCCTGTAATCATGATCAGTTCCAATGGAACCATAAAGGGCGCAGTGGATGCCATGAAGCATGGAGCATTTGATTATATTTCCAGGCCTTTTACATTTGATGAATTCATTTTAATCGTAAAAAGGGCCCTTGATGTAAGGGAATTGAGAGAAGAGAATATAAGGCTAAAAAGAGACCTGTCTGAGTGCTTCTGTTATGCCAATATGATTGGTGAAAGTACTGAAATGAAAAACATCTACGATTTCATCGGAAAAGTTTCACAGACCGATTCAACAGTCCTTATTTCCGGAGAGAGCGGCACTGGCAAGGAACTTGTTGCATCAACAATACATTATCAGAGTAAACGCAATAGCGGACCGCTGATAAAGGTCAACTGTGCGGCCTTTCCCGAGCACCTGGTCGAGAGCGAACTTTTCGGATATGAACAGGGTGCCTTTACAGGCGCTGCGAAAAGAAAACCGGGAAGGTTTGAACGGGCGGACAAGGGGACTATATTTCTTGATGAAATCGGGGACCTGCCTTCCTGCGTTCAGATTAAACTTCTCAGGGTTTTGCAGGATGGGGCCTTTGAAAGACTGGGCGGTACAGAGGAATTAAGCGTTGATGCAAGGGTTATTGCGGCAACCAACAGAGATCTTGAGGAAGATGTAAAGAACGGCAGATTCAGAGAGGACCTGTATTACAGGCTGAATGTGATTCCCGTTAACGTAGCGCCTCTCAGAAAGCGTAAAGATGACATTCCTCTCCTGATAGACCATTTTCTTGACTGTTATAATTGCAGATACGGTAAAAGGATATCATTAAGCTCTGAAGCTATCATGGTTCTCATGGATTATAACTTCCCGGGAAATATAAGGGAACTCGAAAATATTGTAGAAAGATGCGTTACGCTTTCAACGGATGATATCATACAAGTAAAGGACCTTCCATCACACATATTAAAGAACAGGAAAAACCAGTCTGCCATGGGTAACCTTTCCGATGTGATGACTGAAGTGGAAAAGGCACACATTGTAAGAATCTTAAAAGCAGCAAAAGGAAACAAAACCAGGGCTGCCGGAATTCTTGGTATCAGCAGAAAGACCTTGTGGGAAAAAACCAATACCTACAATATTGACTCTTAAGAGCCTTTCAGACTTAGCGAATCAGCTGAGGCTGCTAATCCTCTCAAACAATTCTCTACTTATCTATCTAAAAAAAAGTGTTACGTAAGGGTAACAGTTGCAATCACTTTATTTTCGTATAACATACTCAATTTGAATACAAATGTTTTTTTTGATGTTAATAATGATGAAAAATATAAACTGTTACAAAAGGGTATCAGTTTTCAGGGTTTAAAAGTTCAAAGAGTAAAATTTATATTCTGAACTTTTCTATTTTAAACGAATATTTAAATACTTAAGGTTTAATTTCCTGTATGGGCATTTAAATTGCTTAATATAAAGTTCAGACAGGAATCTTGAAACAATAAGAAATGTGCCAGTCAGTATTATTGCGGTCTGTATAAGGACTTCTGCATATGATTGAGAACCAAAATGAAAAAACCGAAAAAAATGCCCTTTCAAAAGTAGCGGCTGAAGCTGAGAAAATACACATAATCAGGATATTGAAATCGACAAATGGCAACAAGACAAAGGCTGCCGAGATTCTGGGCATAAGCAGAAAGACCTTATGGGAGAAAATAAAAGCTTATAACATAGAGTTTTGATGTTTTTGGTTAAATAAAATAGCATCTGTTCCTGAATCAAATATTGAAATTCTTTATGATACACTCTGCCCTCAAAAATAATGTTATCAAAAGTAACCTTTTTATAACTCTTTAAAGACACCATTTTTTTCAATAACGAATTCTTGCCGATTGCTGTTTGTACGGGGAAGTAACTGTTACAAAACTGTAACGGTTTGTCAGTAGTAAAAACGACCTGTTTATAATTATGAATTAATAACTCCATGATTCTTTGAATAACTGATGTTATTAACCTGTTCCTGTAAATAGGCATTTAAATTGCTTATTGCAAATACAGGCTGAATTGCAGAATATACAAATATTATTTGGATTAATAATGCCTGAAAAAGGGAACATTTTATGAAAAAAAATATATTGCCGGTAATTGTCTTTGTTCTCATTCTTGCAACTTCAACGCATTTGCATTCTTCTGAACAAACAGGAAGTGCAAAAACCCCTATGGATCTTACAAAGCCGAAAGCACAGTTTTTCTGCGGATTCTGTCATATATTGACCTATCCCAGGGTCATAGAAAAAGCATTTTTATCATGGAAAGAGGACAAGCACTCAAAAAAGGACATTGGATGTAAAGTGTGTCATTACCCACCGGAAACACTGGATTATGAATTACCGGAGCACAAGAGAATCCCAAAAGACAGAAAGTCAGCTTCAAGAAAGATGACGGAAGAAGAGTTTATGAAGACAGAGCTAGTAGTCCTGTCGCGGTTAATAACTATCATGAACATGGGAGAGGCCGTAGTAAGGACGAAACCCAGGATCGATGACAGGAGCTGTACAACGTCCCGATGCCATCCCACAACCGGCGAGGGGAAAGAGGGAGAATACTGGACCAAGAAAATCGATTATGCAGAGATCGAAAGAAAAGACAAATCAAAGGCAGTCATCCCTTATGTGCACAAAGCACATTTTGACAGGGAGAAATATGTAGAAGGCCAGGAGATGCACTGCACAACATGCCATCAGCATGAGACAGGGAAGAAGCATTTTGAGGTCTCCATAGACAAGTGTTTTCTGTGCCACTTTAAGAATCTCGAAGTTAATGTGGAACGGTCAAAATGTTCTCTCTGTCACGAGGTCCCCACAAAGCCCCTTCAGACACAGAAGAAAGAAGATGAAGAAAGCGAAGAAAAGCCCATTACGCACAAATCACTTGAAGAGAAAAAAGTCCCCTGCTGGAGCTGCCACCTGCAGCTTAAGAGGGGCAATGGAGAGGTGAGAGAGAAAAACTGTCTTGACTGCCATGACAATGACAAGCCTGTGATGAAAGAAGTATTCAACAAAAAGCTTATGCATGAAAAGCATGTCGCGGCACAGACCGCCCACTGCTTTAACTGTCATGAGCCCATTGAGCATAAGGAAGCTGACTATATTGAAATGGCCGGAGAACAGTGCGATGTTTGTCATCCTGATCATCATGCTCCACAGAAGATGCTGATTTCTGGCACTGGCGGCAGGGGTCTTGATCAGGATTATCCAATCAGGCACTTTCTTATGAAGGTCAACTGTTTTGCATGTCATACGCAGAGTGATTATGACTACAAGGGTGTGCAGGTCATGCAGGGGAATCCCGAAAACTGTGCTGCCTGCCATACAGAGTATGAGAAGAAACTTGTAAAGAAATGGAAAGAGGACGTTGATGACATTTTAGAGGAGGCTGCAGATATCGAACAGGAAGCCATAGAAGCCATAGAAGCAGCTAAAGGAAAATTTCCAGCAGCCAGAGTTAAAAAAGCTATGGCCATGTTGGCTGAAGGCAGGGAAAATATTAGAATTGTGATAGCAGGCGGCGGCGTGCATAACAAGAAGTATTCGGCATTGTTGCTTGACGTTGCCACGGAGAAGTTTGAAGATGCGATAGACCTGCTTGGTGAAGAGTGAAGACCGGGCTTCGATGTTACGAAAAGGTAACACAAATTATCCCTGTGAACATTTTAAATATGCCGAATCTAAACGCAATTTATGCATGAAACCCTGGAATAAAGTGAGTGAAAGAAACTGTTACGAAATCGTAACGATATGTCTCTCCATTAAATACGTCTTTAAAACCATCACATCATAACATCCTATATTATTTGAACATTTCAGTATTCGCATTCAAGGGCATTCAAATTGCTATTTTCTTAACGTCTTTGTACGAAAAACAATCAACTACTATTGGAAAGTACCCTGATTAAGGCTTGAATTTAATATGCGGAAATTGACGCGAAGAGAAATAGTGAAACTCGCCGGCATTGTGGGTGCCGGAGTTTTATTGCCGGGAGAGGTGCAGGCCTTTGGCAGCATGATAGAAGCAATAGTAGAAAAAATATCAGAGGGAATAAAGGGAACTATTGGAAAAGATATTGAGATTCCCCCTCCTGTCCCGGGAACAAAATTCGGCATGGTCATCGATCTGGGCTTGTGTATTGGCTGCAGGCGGTGTTCGTATGGCTGCAAACTGGAGAACAATGTTCCGGACAGCATCAATCCTCCATATATCATGGTGTTCCAGACAAAATATAAACCGGGCCAGGTGATGGCCGAATCTGATTTGCTCGGGAAAAACAAAGAACGCGGCACACTAAAATACACAAGGCTCCGTAAAGACAGGATGTATATGCCTGTGCAATGTAACCATTGTTTAGACGCGCCCTGCACCAAGGTTTGCCCAACTAAAGCAACATACAAGAGCGCTGACGGAATAGTCATGATGGATTACAACAAATGTATTGGATGCAGATATTGCATGGCTGCATGCCCATACGGTGCACGCAGGTTCAACTGGTCAAAGCCTACCGGGATACTTGCTGAAAACATAAACCCTATGGTGCCTTTGCGCACTGACGGGATAGTAGAAAAATGCACCTTTTGCGTACACCGTACCAGAAGGGGCAGTACCACGAAATGCGTTGAGGTATGCCCGAACAAGGCCAGGACATTCGGGAACCTTAATGACCCTAACAGTGCGGTTTCCAGAATAATCACTTCTGAGAGGAATTTCCGCCTCAAAGAGGGACTGAATACCAACCCTAACATATATTATTTGACAGATCCTAAAAGGAAACCCATGAGGTGGTTTAAAGCAGAGCCTCTTGACATGGATATCAGAGGGTTAAAATCGTGAAGGTTATTAAAGACGCACTTGGATATGCCACAGAGAATTTAAGAGCTGACAGGAAATTTTACATTTACTGTTTTGTATTAATGATTATAGCGGGTGTGGGGCTATCTGGTGCGGTTACTGCTCTGGCAGAAGGACACGTTCATTCAAACATGAGTGACATGGTCCCCTGGGGCATCCTTATATCGGGGCTGGCATTCTTTATTGGTTTAAGCGCGGGAGCGACCATGGTCGGTCTTTTAATACACGGATTTGGACGTGATGACTACCACCCGATTGGGACGCGCGCAATTCTTGTAGGTATGATGTGCATTTTTGCTGCAATGGGTTGTGTAATGATGGATGTAGGGAACCCGTTCAGGGCGATGAAGATCCCCTTTCTCCTCAGGAATGAAACTTCGATGTTCTTCATCTCATCATCAAGTTATATGGGGTTTACGGTTCTGTTAATAGCAGAACTGGTATCGACGATATATGTAACCATTGGGAAGGCAAGCAGGAGGGGCAAAAAAATAGCCAAGGTCCTTGGTATTATCGCCGTCCCTTATGCCCTTATCGTTGTCCATTCATTTACAGGCACTATTTTCGGAGTAGTAAAAGCAAGGGAAATGTGGAATACCCCCATGCTGCCTGTGCATTTCGTGACATCCGCACTTGCAAGCGGTTTCGCCCTTGTCATCCTTGTGACCATTATAACTTCATGGATCAACAGGAAAGATCTGGTAAGCAGAGAAACATACAATCATATGGGGATAATGTTGTGCTTTTTTCTGATTGCAACCACCTTCCTTGACACCTTCGACTACCTCATACTCAGTTACAGTGGAACAGCAGAAGGTCTGGAAACATGGCATATATTTACCGGCAGATACTTGCCCACTTTCTTAATCAACATGGTTGGATTGTATGTAGCCTTAACAATGACCGCTTTTAAAAAATTGAGAACTCCCACCGGACTTTTTATCTCGACGATTGTGACGATTATAGCCATCGGTGCATATAGAATTAATCTGATATCAATAGCTCAGCTCATTCCCCTGTACCACGAACTTGGGGAAATACAGTACGTCCCAAACATGCATGAGGTGGCGCCCCTGATCGGGTTGACGGCTGCGCTTATGCTTCTTTTTTCGATACTGACAAAGGTACTGCCTCTTGAGGACAAAGTACATATAAACAATGAATGAGGTTTGAATTTTATAGCTATATGAATTTATTAATAGACGGAGGTATGAGATGAAAAAGCGTTCCTGTAAATGGAGCAGATGGGGCATTATTACTGTATTACTCTTCTTGATAATTCCAGGCTGTTCTACTGACGAAGAGAAAAAAATGATATCAGAGGAGAAGGCAGCGAAGGCAAGGGCAAATGATTTAAGCCTTGATTCACTCGGCGATCCTGAATATGTCGGGTCAGAGAAATGTAAAGAATGCCACTGGCGTGAACACGATTCATGGAAGCATACTCTTCACTCCAAGTTTATACGGCCTATTAATGAATTGTCCGTAGTTGGTCACTTTCAGCATGACAATAAATTAACTGTAAAGGTGACGGGCAAATCTCCAAACCTTGCGCGTGAAGAGATCACAACAACTATGTTTATAAAGAACGGAAAATACTATGTTAATACCATAGGCCCGGACTGGAAATACCATGACTACGAAATTATGAATGTCATTGGCGTGAACAGAAAGCAAAACTATATAACGAAGTTTCCTAATGGGGAACTCCATGTGCTTCCCGTTGAATGGCAGGACAGCGAAAAGAAATGGGTAGACCTTAACGGCCTGGAGCGGTATTATCCGGGGAGCGGTAAATACTGGAGTGACCCGGGAAGAATCTGGCAGTTCAAGTGCGGAAGCTGCCATGTAACCGGTATGAATATTGGTTACAATAAAAGTTCCGACTCTTTTGACACAACCTGGGTTGATCTTGGAATAGGCTGTGAAGCGTGTCATGGGGCGGGAAGCAATCATATCATAGCGGCAAAGAGCTTTCAACGGGAGAAGGAAACCATTATAAATCCTGCAAAGCTGCCCTGGAAACTCCGTGCCATGGTCTGCGGCCAATGCCACAACTGGGGGGCAAGCACGGCAGATATTTCTCCGACCAAAGAAGGTTTTCCAAAGAAATACGCTTTCCCCTATGGCTATGCAGTCGGCAAGGCCCTTCATATTTATTATGAAGATGAACCTGATGAGGAGAAGAAACATCATCAGCAGTACACTGAGTGGCTGGATAGCCCCCACGCTGAGGCGGGAATTATATGCCTGACCTGTCACGGCGTCCACCAGGAAGGAGCGCACAGGTCCCCGAACAAGTCCCAGACAAAGGCCCCTGCAAATACCCTCTGCACTGGCTGCCACAAGGCGGTAAAGCTGAAAGCAGCACACAGGATCCATACATTCGGCAGCTGTATTGCCTGTCATATGCCGAAGTCAAAAGGTCACGAGCACAGCCATTCATTTAAATTTGTCTCGCCCGAGGAGAGTTTAAGGGCGGGCGGAATTGACAAAAAAATGAATTCCTGCAGCGGCTGTCATTACCATGCAAAAGACAGGCTTGAAGGCCTTGTTGAATTTCTGGACGCCATTAAAAGAGAGGATATGCCGGTGCCTTTCGGGGTGCATCAATATTGAATATCATGATGCCGTAATAAGGAGCATGTTATGAAGAGGTATATATTACCTGTAATTACTTTAGTCCTTGTACTTGTATCTTCAACATATTTATATAGTGCCGGGAAGGCGGATCCTGCAGAAGCTCCCAAGGATTATACTAAACCAAAGGCACAGTTTTTTTGCGGGTTCTGCCATATATTGACCTATCCCAGAGTGATAGAAAAAGCATTTAAATCATGGAAAGAGGACAAGCATTCAAAAAAGGACATTGGATGCAAGGTGTGTCATTACCCGCCGGAGACATTGGATTATAAATTGCCGGAGCACAGGAAAATTCCAAAAGACAGAAAGTCAGCTTCAAGAAAGATGACGGAAGAAGAGTTTATGAAGACAGAGCTAGTAGTCCTGTCGCGGTTAATAACTATCATGAACATGGGAGAGGCCGTAGTAAGGACGAAACCCAGGATCGATGACAGGAGCTGTACAACGTCCCGATGCCATCCCACAACCGGCGAGGGGAAAGAGGGAGAATACTGGACCAAGAAAATCGATTATGCAGAGATCGAAAGAAAAGACAAATCAAAGGCAGTCATCCCTTATGTGCACAAAGCACATTTTGACAGGGAGAAATATGTAGAAGGCCAGGAGATGCACTGCACAACATGCCATCAGCATGAGACAGGGAAGAAGCATTTTGAGGTCTCCATAGACAAGTGTTTTCTGTGCCACTTTAAGAATCTCGAAGTTAATGTGGAACGGTCAAAATGTTCTCTCTGTCACGAGGTCCCCACAAAGCCCCTTCAGACACAGAAGAAAGAAGATGAAGAAAGCGAAGAAAAGCCCATTACGCACAAATCACTTGAAGAGAAAAAAGTCCCCTGCTGGAGCTGCCACCTGCAGCTTAAGAGGGGCAACGGAGAAGTGAGAGAGAAAAACTGTCTTGACTGTCATGACAATGACAAGCCTGTCATGAAAGAAGTATTCAACAAAAAGCTTATGCATGAAAAGCATGTTGCGGCACAGACCGCCCATTGCTTTAATTGTCATGAGCCAATTGAGCATAAGGAAGCTGACTATATTGATGTGGCCAGAGGACAGTGCGCTGTCTGTCACCCTGATCATCACAGGTATCAGAGAATACTTTTAACAGGGAAAGGAGGTAAGGGAGTTCCCGAAACTCCGTCTCTCATGTTTTCAGTGAAAACCAATTGTTTCAGCTGTCACAAAGAGGAGAGAACTGTAGACGGAGAGCCGGTTGCCCACGGTACGGGTAAGGCATGTGCTGCCTGCCACAAGGAGAAGCATGAAAAAATGGCTAAGGACTGGAAGGACATAACCGGAGATGAGTTGAAGGGCGCCAAAGAGATCGAAAAAGAGGCGCTGGATGCCATAGAGAACGCGAAGGGGAAGGTCCCTGAAAAGAAACTGAAAGAGGCAATGGCAATGCTCAAGGAAGGACAGGGTAACCTGGTCATTGTTGAGAACGGAGGAGGCGTTCATAATCAAAAATTTTCAGTTAAGCTGCTTGATCAGGCAATGAACAGATTTGAGGATGCAATAGATTTACTCAGTGAAGAGTAGACATTTATTAAAAGAGGGGGGATGCCTATGAGGTATATGCCAGGCGTTAAAAATTTTATTTCTTAAGAAAAGGAGGAAACAAAATGGCGAAAAAAGAAGAATTATCTCGTCGAGATTTGCTTAAGGCGGGCGGATCAGTAGCCGTTGCTGCCGCTGCGACGGGCCTGATGCCGGCAGAGACAGAAGCGGCAAAAGGGAATCCTCGCTATGCAATGGTCATTGACCTCCGCAGATGTATTGGCTGCAGGGGGTGCACAGTTGCGTGTAAATCAGAAAATGGGTCTGCATTAGGCAGGTTTAACGCAGTCGTTAAAAACGTAGAATTTGGTGACTATCCTGATACTCAAAAACATTTCCTTCCGCGATTATGCAACCACTGCGCAGGTGAGGCTGATAAAGGCGTCCCGCCGTGCGTTGAGAAATGCCCTGAAAACGCCCGCGGCAAAAGGATGAAGCTTGGAAAGGAGCGCTACAGGACCGGGGCTACGTATAAACGGCCTGACGGAATGATACTGTATGACATGCAGTACTGCATCGGCTGCTACAAATGCATTGAGGCATGCCCATATGGAGTGAGGTCTATTGATCCGTTTGTAAAGCTGAAAAGGGAAGACAGGGAAAAAGACCTTGGTATAGCCAAATGCACATTCTGCGACCATCGTGTAGACAAGGGTGTTACCCCTTCATGTGTGAATACATGCCAGGGCGGGGCAAGGATATTCGGAGACCTGAACGACCCCGGCAGTGAGGTATCAAAACTTAACAAGGAATTCAATCTCGAAAAGAAGAGGGAATCAACTACTCTCCTTCCCGGTGAAAAGACAATGCCTCACGTTTTTTACATTGATCCTCATAAAATACTGGCAAGGTACAAGATCGAAAAAGAGACAAAAGAGAAGGAGTTTATGGATGTTTTTGAATAGGGAGGATCAATTACAAATTACGAATGATGAATTACGAAAGTTTTTAGGAAGGAGGTCAATAATATGTCAAGTTTGAGTCGAAGAAACTTTATGAAACTGGGCATGGCCGGCGGTGCCCTGCTGGCTGCAGGTGAAGGCCTGAAAGGTTCTGCCCTGGCCGGATCAATGAAGTTACAGATGGGCGGCAGGGATTTCTCCCCGGAAACAGGATCGGAGAGGAAGGCCATCCCGACGGCCTGCTGGTCATGTGTAACAAGGTGTGCGGCAATGGGCTTTGTGGAGGACGGAAGGCTGGTCAAGATGGAATCAAACCCTGCCTCCATCAGGACAGAAGGAAAGATGTGCTCCAAGGGGCAGTCAGGAATAAATGACGTTTACTTCCCTGACAGGATACTTTATCCGATGAAACGAGCCGGTGAACGCGGTGAAGGAAAATGGAAGAGGATTTCATGGGATGATGCCCTTACGGAACTCTCAGGCCGCATGAAAAAACTGAGGGACGACGGTCATCCTGAAAAATTCATGTTCCATTACGGAAGGATGAAGGCAAGCTCCAGTAAGCTTATAAAGAGTGTTTTTCTAAAGGGCTATGGAACCAAAACCATTGGAGGCCACACTTCCATATGCGAGGGCGGAAAGTGGACGGCCCATGAACTCACCTGGGGCGGCCACTATGACAACTGGGATTTTGACAAGACCGATTTCGTTCTCAACTTCGGCAGTAACGTGTTTGAGACCCATACCAACCATATCCCGACCTCTCACAGGCTGATAAGGGCAATGGTTGAACGTGGAGTAAGGCTGGTGACCTTTGATGTAAGGTTATCCAATACTGCCGCCAAGTCAAACGAATGGGTACCGATCAAACCCGGTACAGACTGTGCAGTAATCCTCGCTATGTGCAATGTGGTCCTTAATAAAGGACTGTACAAGGGAAAAGGTGAGGCATTCATGAAATTCGTTAAAGCAACAGAGAATCATAATGCTTCAGTGGCTGACAAGATAGCTGCCCTCAAGAAACATTGTGCCAATTACACCCCTGCATGGGCATCCAGGATAAGCGGAGTGTCTGCCTCAAAGATCGAATCCCTTGCAGTGGAGTTTGGTAAGGCAAAGACTGCCTGTCTCGTCAGTTACAGAGGAACTGCTGCCCATTACAACGGCAATGAAGCTGAAAGGGCATGTAAGATGCTCGCCTCTCTCACAGGGAATATTGATAATCCGGGCGGCAGATGCAAGGCAGTTGGAGCTGGATGGAAGTACCCGCATCTTCCCAAATCATCCAAGGCACCTGTGACCAAAGGCTTAAATGTCACCAACGGTCATCCCGATAAGGGCCATCCCCAGCATTCCGCCTTCCCGTCTCATGGCATGTGCCAGTCTGTCCTGAAGATGATCAAGTCAGGCCATGCAGGCAGACCTGAAATCTACATGTGGTACTGCTACAATCCTGTTTATGTCAACGGTGAAAATGATGAAAACAGGGAGATCATGAAGACCATCCCCTATCTGGTCACCTCGAACATTGTGTACGATGAATCAAGCAAGCTCGCTGATCTGATATTGCCTGATGCAACGTACCTTGAGAGATATGACTGGGAAGACATGGTCGACCCAAACCAGATCGGTGAGCATTACATCCGTCAGGCCCTGGTCAAACCCCTTGGTGAATCAGAGGACCTTGGGGATACCTGTATTAAACTTGCGGAACGGATGGGCTTCCCATTAGGAGTCAAGTCCAAAAAGGAATTTGTTCAAAAGTCATGTGATACGACACCAGGCGTGAAAGAAGCTGGTGGTTTTGCGTATATGCAGAAGCACGGTGTCTGGCATCCCCCGGACAAAAAACCTTATTACTACAGGTACAAGAACGTGATCCCGGCCAGTGCCACCAAGAAAGACGGTGTGATCTATGACGAGGTAACCGGTGTTTACTGGAACTGGAAGAAGTCAAAGGCAAAGAGTGAAGCTGAGGCAAAGAAAAAAGGATATTCCCATACGGGGAATGCAGCCAAGGCATACGTCGGCCAGAAGATAGGTGACACGGTATATGAAGTTTTCAAGCCTGACAAGATCCCTAAATCAGGATATCTTGAACTCTACTCCATGCTCATGAAGGAAAAGGGTTTTAATCCTCTGCCGACCTGGATGGAAGCGCCTGAACACAAAACCATGGGTCCTGATGATCTGATTATGACAACCTACAAAGTGGCTGTTCATATCCATTCAAGGAGTGCTCACCGTAAGTGGGCTTCTGAAATTTATCACGACAATCCCGGATGGATTAACACCAAAACTGCGGCTGCTCGCGGCATCAGTGACGGAGACAGGATCAAAGTTAAATCACGTATTAGTGAGATTGTGACAACAGCACGGGTTACTGAAAAGATTGTTCCCGGGATAATAGCGATCTCTTATCATGTAGGGCGTGAGGAAAGCGGAAGATATGGTTCAGGCAAAAAGTCGCCTATGGGACATGACAATGACCCGGACCTCAAGAACATGTGGTGGAATACACATGGTCAGCATCCCAACTTTATCATTCCAAATACTCCTGACCCTGTAAACGGACAGCAGGCCTGGATGGATACGGTCGTAACTGTTACAAAGGCATAGAGATAAAAGGAGTGTAGCAGCGCGCAATGAGAAAATCCCCTCCTGTAAAGGGAGGGGATTTTTTTAAGACCGATATGTGTTTAAATGGTATACTACCGGAAAGAAATACGTATAATTCCAACACCATAAAAAAAGGAAATCACATGACTAAAAAAATGATCGAAACGGCAAAACAGAGAAGTAACATTTACGGGCTGCTTTCGCTGATTTACCGTGCCGAGATAAACATGGAGCTCCTGAATCATATCAAGGAGCCTGGCTTTCTTGCGGTCCTTTCCGAAATGGGAGCGGGGCTTGGAGATGACTTCATGAACAGGCCTGAGGAAGATCTGATCGAAGATCTTGCAGTGGAATATACAAGGCTCTTCCTTGGGCCGGGTAAACATATATCTCCCCATGAATCCATTCACCATGAGAGAGACGATGGTGACTGGGGCCAGTTCTGGGGTAAATCGACAGTAGAAATCAAGAAATTCATAGAGACAGCAGGACTTGAATATAAAGACGACTTTACAGGATTGCCCGACCATATCAGCGTTGAACTGGAATTCATGCAGAAGGCATCTGCGCGTGAAGCCCAGGCCAGAGAAGAGGGCAGCAATGACGAACTGCTTTACTGTCTGAAGATGGAAAGAAAATTTATCGACGAACATCTTTTGAAATGGGTCCCTGTTTTTTGTGACAAGATTATTTCTGAAGCTGAATTATCCTTTTACAGGGAAATTGCAAAAGTAACAAAGCACTTTATGGAATTTGAAGAAGAGGAAATCAGCAAATACATTTCAGAAGCCGAAAAAGCGGTTAATCAGAAATAAAATATATTAGACAACGGGTTCTCTTTACTGTTCAGAAGGCCCTTTCCGGGACATCTATTTCATGATCGGCAGTTGCAGTAAAAGAAGTATTTCTATACACGGCCAATATCCAGAAAAATACTCCTGCGATAACCGATGGCAAGGAGATTAACGCAAGCAGTAATGAAAAGCCGGCAAGTGCCGGAAGAAGTTCTGCCCCGGCAGCCAGCAGCAGGAACAGGAAAATAAGCGATGCTATTACAGCATTCGTTATTGCTCCAATCAGGCAGACTCCTATATTGCAATCATAATAATGCAGCAGGAGAAGCATGACCACAGCCCCTGTTATGATGGAGAGAGGAAAGAAAAGTGCGCTCCCCTTTGACATTATGACAGAGAAATATGTGACCGTGCCCAGGAAAGCACGATTGAAAGTTTCGAAACTGAATGGTTCGGGTACTGATACAAATAGAAAATAAATCAGAAGGCCGATCAGAGGAGATAATATTAAAGCAGCTATAACACGTGTTATAGAAATATATCTGCTGAATGTTGATTCACTGTTCATTGCTTTGCCCCCGGATTATCTGAAAGCTATGAACATATTCCCTGATTATTGATTTTTTGCCTGGGTATTTACGCTGTCGCCTTAATTTTGACCCCCCCTGCATTTTTCAATGAATCAGCTTGATATGTATACATATTTATATAGCATATAAATAGAGGTTTGGCAATAGAGATAATTGATTTATCTTACATATTAAGCAGTTATCAATATTGAGAACTCGTAATCTATATAGATGGAGCTAGTGTCCTGTCCCTAACGCTTCTTTACACTTTTTTTAAGTGTCATTCCGGTAGTCTTTTGAGCCGGAATCCAGGCCTGCCATATCATGGATTCCCGA
>JBDLIC010000061.1:0-19791 GCA_039715075.1 Nitrospirota bacterium | reverse complement strand
TACGCAAAACGCGACGATCAACTGGCGATTCACGACCAAGGATGCGCGGGTAAAGCTTAGAAGACTTTATCCAACATTACATGTGTGACATGACACTAGGGTCAGCAATGGCTCTGCATTTTTTATTGACTTCTATCGTTAATTATGAATATTTATTTTCCCCCTGCATATTGATAACATGATGAAATCTTCTTTTCTGATCATAGTAGAATCTGACGATAACCATTTGAAATGTGTAATGATCAGGCGGGAAATGTGGGTGCAGTATTTAGTCTAAAATGTTAATTTTGATTCAGCTTATTTAAAGTGAAGACTTCAAAAGGTAATAAACGATCTTCAATTCAGGCAGCCTGCATGACCGACATAAACTGACAAATTTTAGTCTCCTCCAAAGAGGTCTCTGTAATATCTCTTCCTGATATTACTCTTGATCTCTACTGTTACAACGACTGTTTTCCCTCTGATCCTGTAGTCAACATCAAGAATATTGGATGATCCGTAGCGGAAAACACTATAGAGAGGTCTCAGTTCATAACCCATTATCTGTCCTTCATCAGACATGATTTTTATCATTCGATACTGTCTGCTTGAGATAAAAGCCGTTGCATTCTGTAGAGCCTGTTCAGCGTCAACCCCTTTAGTAACGATGTAATTGTGTGCTGAGTCTGATATCTCAAATGTATAATCATCTCCCTCAATGTCAAGAATAGAGGTCCTTTTAAGGTTGCCTGATCCATACAGAAAGAGTGTAACACTGCCGCTGATATCAGCCGCAGTAACAGTTTCTGTTTTCATGTATGTACCCATGGCAAAGGAGAGGCTTACAGTCAGAAGTAAAATCAGAATGGTTGGAGGTATATATCTGTAAAGAGTGTATATCATTTCCACTCCCTTCTAACTATTATTTACCACAAAACACCATGTCTTGCAAGATAGAATAAACGGGTGGTGTCGCCCATTTATTTTCCTTATCCGTTGGGAAACTGCCGGCAATATTCGTATAGAGTCATACTGGCCGCGGTTGCGGCGTTGAAACTATGGGGAAGGCCGTATACCGGGATCTCAACCACATCGTCTAATATATCAAGGATATCTGCCGTTAATCCGGTGCGTTCGTTACCCACTACCAGCGCAGTACGTCGTGAGAAACTGTAGTTATGCATGCTCGTTGAATTGGTGGTCTGCTCAAGACCCACCAGACGATAGCCGTCATTACGCAGCTTTTGGAGCACTGGTGTCAATGTTCGGTGAACTGAGACCTTCAGCTCAAAAACACTATCCCGGGCAATTTTTGAAATCAGGCTTGTATTGCCGATTAAAATAAGTCGTTCAACAGCGCAGGCACTTGCTGTCCGGGCAATGCTCGAGACATTAACGTTGCTCCGCATGGGGGCGCAGGCAACAACAAGCTCGCGTGAACGCGTAAGCCTGGATCCGGTTTTGTGACGCTGGTGCACGAATTGGCTCATTTTGGAGTGCCCTCCCTTGTTTGTTTCCGAGATTTTATCTTCCGCATAAAACACACGTTCGAGGTAGAGTCCTGATGCAGGGGCGGTCCCGGGTGAAGCCTTGCGATCTTTTGCATCAAGAATACGACATAGGTCGTCACGAGTGTAACGTCCTTCTCCTGCCTTAACGATTGCACGTACAATATTGCGTACCATCTTGTACAGAAATCCGTCCGCCAGGATTTCGAAGGTTATAATTGGTAATTCATGCCTGAGCACGGCCTCGGTAACGGTGCGGCGGGTCGACTTTTGTTTGAAGTTTGATCGTGTTGCAAACGAAGCAAAATCGTGCTCGCCCACGAAGACCGAACAGGCGTCGTTCATCGCTTCAAGATCAAGAGGCTTCCTGATGTGCCATACCCGCCCATCACGCTCTGCCGGCAGCTTACTGTCATTCCAGATAACATAGCGATAGCGCTTGGCAATGGCGGAATTACAGGCATGAAAGTCTGGCGATGCGCCGCTCACAACAGCTATGTGCACTTCCGCAGGCAGAATATCATTCAGCTTATTCCTGATTGCTTCGGGCTCTAACCCAACCGGGAGCTGAAGGCTTACCACCTGACCGAGAGCATGGGCCCCGCGATCGGTACGACCGGAACCTCGTACCGGCACATGGACATTAAACGCCTGCTCCACCGCCTGCTCAAGGGCATACTGAACGGTCGGCTTGTTTCCATGTCGCTGCCAGCCAAGGAAAGCCCGTCCATCATAAGAAAGAGTCATCCGATAGTTGGACAAAGTGGGAATTGAATTAGACATAGGAAAATCAGGAACCCTTTAGTTTTGTTGTTAACAACAGGTTGATATTCAGTTTTTGATTTTCTGCTTTACAGAGCATTATTGTACCACTGAATGACACAAAAATATCTCATTTAGACACCAATCCCTGGGGATAAGGGATAAAAGAAATTGACGAATAGCGATTTACGAATTACGAAGTAAAAAAAATTCGTGAATCGTTATTTTCCGTTACTCTGTCCTTTGAGAACGGGTATAGGGACCTGTTACAAGTTTCCGGTTTTCTGATAATCCTGAACGAACTTTTTCAGTGCCCTGAAAAAGATCCAGTCAAGTGTAAGGTTGTTATCGGAAGCAATCTTCATCAGCTGTACGATAACTTCCTTTTCAATGGCGGCAGGATTTGGGGTGTCCGCGGAATCTGTTTTTTCTTTCGCAGGCGTGTCTGTTTCTGATTCGGGTGAAAGTTTTTTCTGTTCCCTCTTCAGGAGTTCTACAAGTCCTTCTACATCAGCTTCCTTTGCAGCGTTAATCACATCCTCCGGGGGGTGCATGGAAGGGGGTTTTTCTTCAGACTTTGCTTTTGCTTTCCCTCTCTTTTCAGGAGGTATCTCTTTTTTAGGGCTGGACTTTTCGGAAAATCCCTCAGGAGGAAGCATTCCGGTCATGCCCATCATCATTTCTGCCAGCTTTCTGGCACTATCATTATCAGGCAGTTCCCGCTGTATGAAATCTTCCAGTTTCCCTTCGGCCATGGACATGGCCATCCTGTCGGCCATTAAAGGTTCCTGTTTATCCCCTTGTTCAAAGTTCCTTTTGCGGCCAAAGGGTGTGCCCGGCGGTTTTGGCAATGGTTTTTCCTTATCTGACATTGAATGTTCCTTAAATAGACAGTTTTCTACTATAACATAATACTTCGTACATGATATTTTTTTATGGTTTTATGTCATATTTTTTCTTTTCACTTTTTCCTCTGTTCTGATATACTTTGATGAAACCTAGATTTAGAAATGGGGGTTGAATATAATGAAAAGAGTGCTTCCTCTCAGAATACCGGTGTATATAAAAGCGGAACTTATATCAGGCAGTAAAAAATATCCTGCAATTATCGGAAACTTTTCTGAGAAAGGTGCCTTTGTGGAGACTGGTCCGACAAAGTCAGCCACCCTGTTCTTACCCGGTAAAAAAATCAAATTGAGGTTTACAGATTCTCCCAAAAACAGCATGGACTTAAATTGTGAGGTCATCTGGTTGTATACGAAGAAGTTAGTGCGCAACAGTGTTACAAACAGTCTTGGCCTGGAAATCAAAAAACCTTCTTCAAAGTACAGTAAGTATTTTCAGGACCTTTAGAGATCCCCTCAGAATATACAGACCATGACGAACTGTGCTGCTCCAAGGGAAAGGCATAAATAATTTAATATGAAAAAAATAATGGAAAATGAAGGTTTTATCAAGGGCGTCGTTTATCTGATTATTATCGGACTGGCTGCGATAATTGCGATCTCCTTTACCATGCCCTACTATCGATACTATGTGCTTAAATTGCAGTCTGAGGGCTATATGAAAATAGAAAACAACAGTACTAAAGTTGTCAGGGAAAAGATCATGGAGACCGCAAAAGAATTAAAAGTCCCGCTGATTGAAGATAATCTCAAGATATCACGGATTGAAGATACCCTTTTTCTTAAGGCTCACTGGACAGAAATTGTGTATATTTTCGGCAAGTATCAGAAAGAACTCTATTTTTCTCTGGATCTCGAATACTGACCAAAGCCCTGGCATGTCATAATTTCGCTTATTTTCATTTCTTTTCTTGAAGAAATATCTTCTTAGTTATAGAATAGACAAATTCATTTTTCTGAAACATCTTACAGGCGGACCATATGCAGAAGAAAATAGTATTAAATATCATATTATTAGCAGTTTTTCTCACTTTGGCAGCAGGTTCTTATGCTGCTGTTTTACTTGACAGGGTTGTTGCGACCGTAAATGACGAGGTCATTACATGGAGTGAACTGATGAGTGTTATTTCCATTGAGGGCAGGGCCTTCCTTAAAGATGTTCCTGAAAGTCAAAAGAAAACGAGAATGAAGGAACTCGAGCGGCCGTTTTTGAAAAATATGGTCGAGATGAAACTGCAGCTGCAGGAAGCAAAGAAAATGGGAATCAGCGTCGGGGATACTGAAATAGATTCTGCTATCAGTGAGATCAAGAATAAATATAATATGACGGATGAGACCCTTAAGAGGTCACTTGATGCAGAAGGCATTACCATGAAGGACTACAGGAAAAGGCTTTCCGAGCAGATTATTGTGACCAAAGTGATAAATAATGCGATTAAATCGAATATTGTTATTACTGACAGGGAAATTGAAGAGTATTACGAAGCCAACGTGGAAAGGTACAGCGGTGATGAGAAGGTAAGGATAAGACAGATACTTTTTACCCTTCCTGGTGATGGAATGAGGGATGCTCTGGAACAAAAGGCAAAAGATATAACCGGGAGGATAAAAAAGGGGGAGGAGTTTTCGAGGCTTGCCGTTGAGTTTTCCGATGGGCCGAGCAGGGAATTCGGTGGGGACCTTGGATATATCGGCCGGGGCAGTGCGCTGAAGGAAATCGAGGATGTTGCCTTTGCCCTGGAAATCGGTGAGGTGAGTGAACCGTTCTGGAGTCCCGCTGGTCTTCATATAATAATGATTGAAGACAGAATAGAGAGGGGGATAGAAAAAGTGAGAGATAAAATTCAGGAGACCCTCTTTCAAGACTCTTTTAAGATGAAATTTCACGAATGGAGCACGGGACTGCGGGAAAAGGCATCTGTGGAGATCAAGCTGTAAGCGAATTGTTTAAAAGCAGCTCAAAATGACTTTAAGCTATTTTGGACTACCTTTGAACAATTTAATATATTTAGGAGTAATCATATGCTGGATGACAATGTAAAAATAGGTCTTACCTTTGATGACGTACTATTGATGCCTGCAAAATCGGATGTGCTTCCCGGGGATGCTGATATCAGTACGATGCTCACAAAAAATATAAGGATTAATGCCCCGATTATCAGTGCGGCCATGGACACTGTAACGGACGGAAACCTTGCCATTGCTATTGCCAGAGAGGGCGGTATCGGGATCGTCCACCGGGCCATGTCTGTTTCAGACCAGGCATCCGAAATTGACAAAGTTAAAAAGTCTGAGAGCGGTATGATCACGGATCCGATCACGATTCAGCCTGAAGACAGGATTTCGAAGGCGCTTGGCTTGATGGAGAAATTCAGGATCTCGGGTGTTCCAATCACAAAAAAGAAGAAGCTTGTCGGGATCCTTACAAACAGGGACCTGAAATTCGAAACAGACCTCCAGAAAAAGGCCTCTCAAGTTATGACAAAGAAGGGACTGATAACTGCCCGTGAGGGGATAACCCTTGAGAAAGCAAAAGAGATACTTCATAAATATAAAATCGAGAAACTCCCGATTGTGGGAAAGGGAATGACCCTTATTGGCCTTATCACTATTAAGGACATAGAAAAAAGGGAAAAGTATCCCAATTCCTGCAAGGACTCCTTTGGCCGTCTCAGGGTCGGGGGTGCTCTGGGAGTGGGAAGAGAAGCTGTTACGCGTGCAGCTGCCCTGATTAAGGCCGGGGTGGATGTTCTGGTCATAGATACTGCTCACGGACATTCAAAAAGGGTCATTAATACGGTTAAGGATCTGAAGAAAAAATTCCCTGAAGTTGAACTGATAGCAGGAAATGTAGCGACTGCGGAAGCAACCAGGGACCTGATTGATGCCGGTGTGAGTGCAGTGAAAGTGGGAGTCGGTCCGGGTTCAATCTGCACCACAAGGATTGTAGCAGGTGCCGGTGTTCCCCAGATAACCGCTGTCAAGGAATGCTCGGAAGTTGCTGATGCAGCAGGAATACCGATAATTGCGGACGGAGGGATTCAGTTCTCCGGCGACGTGACCAAGGCGATTGCTGCCGGTGCAAGCTCCGTAATGATTGGCGGTCTCTTTGCCGGGACTGATGAAAGCCCTGGTGAACTGGTGCTCTATCAGGGAAGGACATACAAGGTCTACAGGGGCATGGGATCTATCGGCGCCATGGAGGCGGGCAGTAAAGACAGATATGCCCAGGAAAAGGTTGAGAGCAAGAAGCTTGTGCCGGAAGGCGTGGAAGGCCGGGTCCCATATAAAGGACTGCTTTCTGCCAGTGTTCACCAGCTTCTAGGCGGACTGAGATCAGGTATGGGTTATTGCGGATGCAAGAACATTGACGAACTCCGAAAAAGGGCCCGCTTTGTCAGAATAACTCCGGCTGGATTAAAGGAGAGCCATGTGCATGATGTGACAGTTACAAAGGAAGCGCCTAATTACAGTATGGATTAAATTAATAATAAGGGTTCAAGGGGCCAAGGATTCAAGGATTCGAGTGAATGAAAAAATATATTTAATCCATCACTTGAACCCTTGAATCCTTGACCCCTCGACCCCTTTTTTTTTATTAAAAATAAAAAAGGATAACTATGGACTTCAAAGAAAAGATACTGGTGCTGGATTTCGGTTCACAATATACACAGCTCATTGCGAGACGGATAAGGGAGAATAAGGTTTACTCCGAGATATTCCCCTACAATGAATCTATTGAAAAGATAATGGCCTTTGGGGCGAGGGGAATAATACTTTCAGGAGGCCCTTCAAGGGTCAGCGCAAAAGATGCGCCTTTCCCGGATAAAAAGATATTTGACCTCGGGATCCCGATCCTCGGGATATGCTATGGTATGCAGCTTATGGCGCATAACCTGGGCGGAAAGGTCGGAAGGTCAGTAAAGAGAGAATACGGTCGCGCTGATTTAAAGGCAGATGATTTTTCTGATCTCTTCAAAGGTCTGGCTTCCAAACGGAGCAATGTGGTCTGGATGAGTCACGGAGATAAAATCCAGAAGCAGCCGAAGGGTTTCAAAAGGATAGCCCATACCGGCAATTCTCCAATCGCCGCAATGGCGGACAGAAAGAGGAAATTTTATGCACTCCAGTTTCATCCTGAAGTAGTCCATACTGAGCATGGCACAAATATCCTGAAAAACTTTGTATTTAATATTTGCAAGGCAAAACCGAAATGGACAATGCACTCATTTGTTGAGACGACTACAAAGGCGATCAGGGAGCAGGTAGGCAAAGATAAAGTCGTCTGCGCCATTAGCGGAGGAGTTGATTCCTCTGTTACTGCGGTGCTTATGCACAAAGCGATCAGGAAGCAGCTTACATGCATCTTTGTAGATAACGGCCTGCTGAGGCTGGGCGAGGCGGACAAGGTCCAGAAGATGCTGAAAAAGCATTTCCATGTTAATGTCATCCATGTTGATGCTTCAGAGCGGTTCCTCGGAAAGCTGAAGGGTGTGACCGATCCTGAAAGGAAACGCAAGATTATCGGCAATGAATTTATCAGAGTCTTTGAAGAAGAAGCCAAAAAAATAAAGGGCGCAACGTACCTTGCGCAGGGGACACTTTACCCTGATGTTATTGAAAGCGTTTCCTTTAAGGGTCCCTCTGCAATGATCAAGAGCCACCACAATGTAGGCGGTCTTCTGAAGAACATGAAACTGAAACTTGTTGAGCCCCTGAGAGAGCTCTTCAAGGATGAGGTGCGGGAGCTTGGCAGGGAGATGGGCATGGCCGATGAGGTCATCAACCGTCATCCTTTCCCGGGGCCGGGCCTTGGAATAAGGATTATAGACAAGGTTACACCTTTCAGGGCAGATATACTGCGGAAAGCGGATGCTATTGTACTTGAAGAAATAAAACAGGCCGGACTGTATCATGAAATATGGCAGGCTTTTGCCGTATTGCTCCCGATCAAGACAGTCGGGGTCATGGGTGATGAACGGACATATGAGAATGTGGTGGCAGTAAGAGCCGTCACTAGTGTAGATGGTATGACCGCTGACTGGGCAAGGATACCGTATGAAGTTCTGGGAACCATTTCGAACAGGATCATTAATGAAGTGAAGGGTGTGAACAGGGTGGTCTATGATATTAGCTCCAAGCCGCCCGGCACTATTGAATGGGAATAATATTACCTCGCTTTTGAAAATCCTGCACCATAACGTTTATCCAGTAAGGGCAATTCGTGAATTGCCCTTTGATTGCCTCATGCTGCGAACTACTGATTCCAATTTCTTAACTTAACACCTATGGGGCAAGGGGGGATTTTATGGTCCTTATGTTTTTATTTCCGAAATTAAATTATTACCATCAGATGTGATTTTTACCTGGAACAATTCGTCAGGTTCTATTAATATAATCTCAAGAGAAAACTTAAATAAACAGGTGATAAAAATGTTACAAGACAGTTTAAAGAGAAGTGAATATAAAAAGATCTTATCCTGCATTATATTTGTCCTGCTGATCTGTACTCTTCCGCTTATTGCCGTAGGAGAAGAGAGTCAGAAAGAAGTTATTGCCACAGGAATGGCGGACGGCACAGATGCGAAGGCCCGTGATGAAGCGATTGCCGATGCTATGAGGCACGCAGTTGAACAGGCAATGGGATCGTATGTAAGTTCTGAGACACTCGTTGAGAACATGATTCTGATTGAAGACAGGATATATTCGGAGACCCGCGGCTATATAAAGAGTTATGAAGTCATTAAAGAGAAGAAAGACGGTGGTGCATATGAAATAAGGATTTCAGCTATTGTCAAAACCGGAAAGCTTGCCGATGATCTGCAGTCGATCGGACTGCTTATCAGGAAAAAAAGGAATCCGAGGGTAATGATAGTACTTTCAAGCAGGCAGGTCGGCGGCACCTACTTTGAGGTATCGAGGGAAGGGAACAGGAATGTTGAAAACCAGATAGAGAACAGAATGATACAGAAGGGCTTTCAGGTGGTTGACGCAGGACAGGTCAGGCACAAGAAGAAAGTGGAGGCTGCTATCTATGGGAACGACCTCTCAAAGGCCGGCAAAATTGCAAAGGATTATGGCGCTGAAGTCCTGATCGTTGGAGATGTCAGGAGAGAATATGTGAACTCAAAAAAACTGTACGGGCAGAATGTGCGGTTCTTTTCAAATGAGATCCGCCTTAAGGCGCTTGAGACAGATACCGCAAAGATACTGTATTCGGGATTCAAAACCAAGCCGCCTTCGGGAGTAGATTACCTGGAGCCTATACAGGATGCCTCATCAGAGCTGATAGGAGAAATGATATCGGGTATTCTCGGTCAGTGGAGTAAGGACGTCTACCAGATTGCCAGTTATCAGCTGAACCTGTCAGGGGCTTCTTTTAAAGATGTATCCCAGCTTAAAAAGGGACTGAAAAAAATCCGCGGTTTCGGCGGAGTCCAGACCAGGAATTTTCAGTCAGGGATCGCGCTTCTTGAGGTCAAGTACAAGGGTTCACTTGAGGAGCTGGCAGAAAAGATCAGCGAGTTGAATGCTCCTGTTATTGAGATAGTAGGGATCCAGTCCAATACTATTGAGATGAAAATCAGGAATTAGGTTCTGTTTCGGAAACAAATAATTAATATGAGTGTCATTCTGATTACAAGCAATGCGTTTACGGAGGTGTTGACGGAACATAATATTCAGATCAGCATGGATGGCCGTGGGAGGTTTCAGGACAATATCTTTATCGAGAGGTTGTGGTGGACGGTAAAGCATCAGTATCTGTATCTTTGGACATTTGACAATGGAACTAAATTAAGAGAAGGGTTAAAAGAATGGTTTGGTTAACGGAGAAAGAAGACCTCATCAATCGTTGAACGACTTTACTCCTGATGAGGTATACTACAAAAACCTAACACAACACAGCGAGGCTGCCTGATGCCTCAATTCATGAATATGATCAGAGCTTATTTCACTACTCAGGCTGTCCAACGAATTGGGTCCACCTCAATCTATAAAGTGCAAATTCTGGCAGGAAAGCGACTGTTGTGATTGCCTAAGCGCATAACTTGTCTGTGGACTTTCCACAATAGTAACTAATTAGCAGCAATCCCGTCTCCGTAATGATCTCCGGCAGGATGTATTTTTTTTATCAGGGAAGTATCAAATATTTCATCATATGAGATTTCACGGCTGATATATTCCAGTCTTTTCAGCACCTTTACAAATTCCATTGTTGAAGCTATATATTCATCTGTAAGACATGCGCAGTACTTTGGAGATACGTTTAGTGTATCCAGAACAAAATCACTATCAACTATGCCGACGTAGTCAGAGATAATCCCGGCTGCCTCAGAAGGCTTTGTCCTGAGAATAGACGTGGCTTCTTCGTGCAAAACGAGAAACCGTTCTACACGTTCAGTTTCTCTATTTAAAAAATCGGTTTTAACAAGAATACCGTAACTCGGATTGTCCGGCCAGAGCCTGGACGGCGGATAAAGCACTTTACAGTCCGCATACTTCATGACAGCAACAGCCAGTGCCGGTGTACCGGCAGCAGCGGAAATCTCCCCCCTGTGCATTGCCTCCAGCACCTGGTCAGCCCACCTGAAATTTATGATATCTATTTCCTTGTCCAGTTTCAGGCTTTCCAGGCTTTCTGAAATAATGACATCATGAATAGACCCTTTGCCCGGTACGCCTATTTTATGGCCGACAAACTGCTTTAGCAATTCTTCCGGTCTGCTGACTTCATCAAAACTCCTGAATTGACTCTTGCCGCTGATGACGGTCCCTTCTACATGACCGCCCGCAATGCATTTGATATCGACTCCCCTGTCTATCCCGATTATTGCCGGAGGAAGGCCGATATATGCCAGATCGATCTCTCCATTTTCAAATGCATTTACAATTGCGGGTCCTGTACCGAAAAGTTTCCATTCAGCATCAGGGCCCATAGTGTCCCTCGCAATAATAAGAATTGAAGTATGGTAAAAAGTGGAAAGATGGCCTATCCGGATTTTCATATAAATAATTTATCAATAAAAGATATGGTTTGCAAGATCAGAATTATTATTCCATCTGTAGGGGCAGGTCTCGTACCTGCCCCGGCGATGGATGTCCCTGATTCTCCATAGAAATGGAGAAATGGGCAATCCCTGAAATTATAACAATATAAAAATTTGTTCCTTGAAAATAAGAGTGAAAAATGTATAATTATTTTAAGCATACAGAAGATATTTCGGGTAACCTTATTAGTAAATCATAATGAAAGATAAAGAAAATACATTTATCGTCAGGGACTATATCTACACCGTACGTATGGAAGCCGGAGAACCGGTGAAAACAATACACAATGAGGCCTGTCTTGCAGTGACCGGTTATACAAGCAGGGAGTTTGCCGAGAGTCCGTACTTATGGATCCAGATGGTTCCTGCGGAAGACCGTGATATTGTGCTTGAGCAGATCGAAAATGTATATTCCAGTCATTCCCCTCAACCCATAGAGCACAGGATAATACGAAAGGACGGCGAAGTACGCTGGGTTGAAAATATAGTTCTGCCTCACCGGAATGAAAGCGGCAGCCTTGTCTCCTATGACGGCATAGTCCGCGACATTACGGAACGGAAAAAGAAAGGTGATGAACTCCGTGAAAGTGAAGAGCGGTTCAGGCTGGCTGCCACTGTTGCGAATGATCTGGTATACGATTTTGATATCCAGAGCGAAACAATGCGTCTGTTTGGAGATATCAAAATCTGTCTTGGATATGATCCCGACAAGTTCCCTACAAATATGAAAAGCTGGCTTGGAAGTATTCATCCCGATGATATAAGAGGCGTAATGGAGACATACATAGGATGTGTGAGGACCGGAGAAAACGGTCATTTCGACTACCGTATCCAGGGGAAGGACGGGTCTTACCGCCATTGGCAGGAGCATGTTACACCGATCTTTGCCGAAAAGGGAAAGCTCATTAAATGGATCGGCGCAATTACTGATGTTACTGAACACAAGAAAACAGAAAAGGAACTGCAGGATAAAATTAAAAAACTTGAGAGCAATAATAGTCATAATCCCCTGTCTTCCTGACCGCGTGCATTTTCCCCTCGTATTTTTTTCAGCAAAGTAAGATCTTTTTGTTTATAATCTCAGTAACCCAATAATTAATAATGACCGATTGATGATGTTTGTCACCGGTCATGACTCATTAATAATTGTAAACAGAGAGGTGCTGATGAAAAAGATATACTTAAAGTGTCTGGTTTTTGTTCTGGTATTTTTGTTCTCTTTCCCGGTTCTCGTTAAGGGGGAATCGGATATTTTAACAAAGGTAAAGAAAAGGGGAAGGCTGGTCTGTGGAGTGCACAGCGGCCTGCCGGGCTTCAGTTTTCTCAAACCTGACGGGTCGTGGAACGGTTTTGATGCAGACTACTGCAGGGCAGTTGCAGCGGCTGTCCTGGGTGATCGGAAGAAGGTGGAATTCGTTCCGTTAACGGCTGCCGAGAGATTTACTGCATTGCAGACCGGTGAAATAGATGTGCTGATCCGGAACACCACATGGACGCTGACACGTGACACCAAGGTGGGTGCGGATTTTGGGCCTACAACATTTTATGACGGCCAGGGTTTTATGGTCCGGAAGGCACTCGGAATCCGCTCGCTCAAGGACCTGGCAGGGGCAAGTATCTGTGTTACTTCAGGCACAACGACCGAATTGAATCTTGCTGATACGATGCGGAATAAAGGGGTCCCGTTTAAACCCGTTGTCTTTGATGAGACCGACACGGTTTATAAGAGTTATGAAAAAGAAAGATGCGATGCTGTCACTAGTGACAAGTCACAGCTGGCTGCCAGGCGGTCAGTTTTTAAGGACCCTGATGCCCATGTCATTCTTGATACCACTATTTCCAAGGAACCGTTAGGTCCATTGACTGTCCATGGTGACAACAGGTGGAATGACGTGGTGAGCTGGGTCGTGTATGCAACCTTCTTTGCTGAAGAGCACAATATTATCAGCCGGAATGTAAAGACATTTCAGACTGAAAACCCGGAGATCCAGCGTTTTCTGGGGACTACAGGTGATATAGGCGAGAAGCTCGGACTCTCAAAGGACTGGGCCCGCAATGTTATAGCCGCTATAGGAAATTACGGTGAATGCTTTGAGAGGAACCTCGCTCCTATCGGTCTTCCCAGGGGAATGAATAGATTATGGAATGAAGGCGGACTGCTTTATCCGATGCCGTTCCGGTAACAACTGAAGGGTTCAAGGATTCAAGGGGTCGAGGGTCCGAGTGAAAAAGAGTATACTAAGCTAATTTCGTCACTTGAACCTTCGACCCCTTGAATCCTTGAACCCTCATCTTTTATTATGCAAACACAAACCATTCCTGATAAGATCAACTTCTGGCGAAACGTCATAGTCCTGCGCATCGTGATGCAGGCATTATTTGTTATTGCAATAGCTCTGGTTGCAGGATTACTGTACACAAATATGTTGAGAGGCCTGGAAGGTCTCGGTCTCACATTTAACTTTGAATTCCTGAAACAGGAGGCAGGTTTCGGCATTGCCGAAGGTATTGATTATGCGCCGTCGGACACATATTTTCGGGCATTCCAGGTGGGAGCTCTAAACAGTCTTAAAGTAAGTGTCCTGGGAATAATATTCGCAACTCTCCTCGGCCTTTTATTCGGTGTGTCCAGGCTTTCAGGCAACTGGCTTGTACGGAAAATAGCGGCCTTCTATGTAGAGTGTTTCAGGAACATACCACTGCTCCTCCAGATCCTGTTCTGGTATACTGTTGTGATCCTGCAGCTTCCACCTGTCCGTGAAAGCATTACGCTGTTTCATAATATTTTCATAAGCCAGCGGGGAATATATATACCGTGGCTCAAGCCAATGCCCGGTTTTGCTCAATGGGCAGGATACATTGCTGCCGGGGTTATTCTGCCTGTTTTAATTTATATTCTGAAGGGACGGAAATCAGGGACAAAAGATTTTGCCCGTTTCGCGGTTACATGGGGCCTGCCTGTTTTTACGTGCCTTGCTGTCTCAGGATGGTATATGTCGCCGCAGACACCGCTTGTACTGGAGGTCCCTGTTCTTCAGCGTTTCAACTTTACAGGCGGTGTACGTCTCTCCCCTGAATTTTCAGCCCTGCTCATAGGGTTGTCTGTCTACACCAGCGCGTTCATTGCTGAAGTAGTGAGGGGTGGTATCCAGTCTGTTAAGGAAGGACAGGTTGAGGCAGCGAAGGCGGTCGGGCTGAATGAGTCCCAGACACTGAGACTGGTGGTGCTCCCACAGGCGCTCCGCGTTATAATTCCGCCTCTCTCAAACCAGCATCTCAACCTGGCCAAGAATTCCAGCCTGGCGATAGCCGTTGGTTTCCCGGATCTGTTTAATGTGGGCAGTACGATGATGAACCAGACCGGACAGTCCATCCCGGTCTTTACATTGATTATGGCCAGCTATCTTATTATGAGTATCATTGCATCGCTTTTTTTAAATTGGTATAACCGGAGGGTCAGGATAATTGAGCAATGAAATGATACGTCAGGGGCATCCCAGGGAGATGACCGGCCCATTGAAGTGGCTCAGGGACAACCTCTTTAACAACTGGTATAACGGTATTCTGACAGTTATCTCTCTCTTCTTTATTTTTGTTGTATCAAAGGCGGGGTTCACCTGGATATTCTTTGAAGCCAGCTGGGAGGTGATACCTGCCAATCTGAATTTATTCATGACAGGAATGTACCCGCCAGAGGAGAAGTGGCGGATCTGGACAGTCGTTTATATGCTTGCATTCCTGGCAGGCATAAGCGCAGGGATATGGGGAGGCATAATACTGAGGTTCGCCCTTATTAGCACGGCAGTTTCTCTGCTGCTTGCGGTTCTGCCGTTTGAATCCATTACTCGCTTACTGCTTCTTGGCGCTGCAATTTTCCTGACAGCCTCTCTCTTACTGGGAAGGGGACGGACCGGGTGGCGTTCTGTGGTCCTCTGGGGATGGGTCCTGTCCTTCCCGTTAACAGTGATTATGCTAAGGGGATTTGGTGAGAGCGGGGTGCTACCTGCTGTTATGACAACGCGATGGGGAGGGCTTCTTCTGACACTTATACTTGCATCGGTCAGCATAGCCGCCTCTTTTCCATTGGGTATTTTACTGGCGCTCGGGAGGAGGAGCAGGCTGCCGGCAGTGAGCTGGTTTTCCATATCGTATATTGAAGTAGTCCGGGGGATACCACTGGTTACGATCCTGTTTATGTCACAGATCATGCTCCCGATATTTCTGCCGGATTTCCGTATAGACAAAATCATCCGCGCAATGATCGGGTTGACGCTTTTTTCGACCGCCTACATGGCTGAAAATGTCCGTGGCGGACTTCAGGGGGTGCCGAGGGGGCAGTACGAAGCTGCAGAGGCCCTCGGACTCAGTTATTCGCTGACCATGGTGCTGGTTATTCTGCCGCAGGCCCTGCGTTCTGTTATCCCTGCAATTGTCGGACACTTCATCAGTTTGTTTAAAGATACATCACTGGTTGCAATAATCGGACTCCTTGACCTGCTCGGTATAGCAAGGAGCATCATTGCCAACCCTGACTGGCTGGGGCTCCAGACCGAGGTCTATCTCTTTGCAGCCTTTATCTATTTTATGGTCAGCTATTCAATGTCCCGGGTAAGCCGGAGGATAGAGCTTGCACTAGGTATAGAAAGGAAATAGAATAGGACGTAATGTCAAACAATATATCCGATGAATTTATTGTTATATGTGATGACGTCCACAAATGGTTCGGTAAGCTCCATGTACTGAGGGGCGTCACAACCCGATTTAAGAAGGGTGAAAAGGTAGTGATTTGCGGGCCTTCGGGTTCCGGAAAATCCACTTTCATCCGGACTATCAACCGTCTGGAAGAATACCAGCAGGGGAAGATTATAGTTAACGGCACTGAATTGAACAGAGACGTTAAGAATATCGAAAAGATCCGTGAAGAGGTCGGTATGGTCTTTCAGCACTTCAATCTCTTTCCCCACCTGAATGTCCTCCAGAATATTACGCTCGGACCGATCTGGAGAAAGAAGACTGATAAGGAGGAAGCCAGGTCAGCGGCGCTTGAACTTTTGGAGCGTGTCGGCATCAGCGACCAGTCGGACAAATTCCCTGGACAGCTCTCCGGTGGACAGCAGCAGCGTGTGGCCATTGCAAGGGCACTGGCAATGCAGCCGAAAATAATGCTCTTTGATGAGCCCACAAGCGCCCTTGACCCGGAGATGATCAATGAGGTCCTCGACGTAATGCGCGAGCTGGCACGCTCGGGAATGACAATGCTCATCATCACGCATGAGATGGGATTTGCCCGTGAAGTTGCCGACCGTATCATATTCTTTGACGAAGGGCAGATTATAGAAGATGCAGAACCTGAGGCATTCTTTAATAACCCACAGAATGAGCGCACCCGCCTTTTTCTTTCACGAATTCTTCACCATTAGAGAATTGTAGGGGCGACTCTTGTGGATGCCCTTTCTACATTTATAGTAATAAATCTAATTACTCACTTCGCCATCAGCGAGATAAACAATTGCTTTATTGATATCTTCCCCTTTCCCTGTTATAAAAACTATATCGCCGGTGTCAAAGCAGAATTCCGGGGCAGGGCTCGTATGCATCCGGCTATTGCGTTCAATTGCTATTATTGTAGATCCGGTCTTTGTTCTAAATCTCAGGTTAAGCCAAAGCCGATAATAACCACATGATCTCTTCTTTTTTATTTCCATAATTCCTATAATAAGCTTGAATTCAGTAATTGATTAACATATTATCTAAAGTGACAGTTAGGGTTGATCTTATTAAGGCAGATCTAATTAAATAAATATTATTTAAACCACAATTTTGATCTTTGATTTTTGATCTTTATTATTAATGGTTATGAAACAATGACTGAACAAAAAAAGACTTCTATCAGCACACGGCTCCTTTTCATAGCCCTGAAAAAGCTGTGGGAGGCCTTTGCCGACCTGCTGCCTATCATCCTGGTCATTGCATTTTTCCAGATCGTTGTGCTCAGGCAGACTTTACCCCATATGGGCGATGTATTTTTGGGCTTCCTGCTGGTGGTGGCCGGACTTGCCATTTTTATACAGGGACTGGAAATGGGCCTGTTTCCCATCGGCGAGGCAATGGCACATGCCCTTGCCCGCAAAGGCAGTCTGTTATGGCTTTTGTCTTTTGCCTTTGCCCTCGGGTTTTCAACCACTGTTGCCGAGCCGGCACTCATTGCCGTGGCGCAGGAAGCAGCGGAAATAGCGAGCGAGGGCGAATTCATAGCACAGACCGAAAAATCAATGCGCGAATACGCCTTTGGCCTGCGGCTGTCAGTGGCCTTTTCAGTGGGCCTGGCCATAATGATCGGAGTGTTGCGCATCCTCCGCGGCTGGCCCGTCCACTACCTTATTATCGGGGGTTATATAATTGTGATGCTTATGACCATAATTGCGCCGAAAGAGATCATCGGCATAGCTTATGATGCCGGCGGTGTGACCACATCAACGGTAACCGTGCCCCTCGTTGCCGCCCTTGGGATTGGTCTGGCCTCGATTATTAAAGGTCGCAGCCCATTGCGGGACGGCTTTGGCCTGATTGCATTCGCCTCACTGCTGCCCATGATATTCGTCATGGGCTATGGGCTGATAATTTTCGGTTGATAGACAGGAGAATTCTTGACAGCATTACTGATTGAGTTCGCTAAAATATTGATTGCTACAAGTCGGAACGTATTGCCGGTTATCGTCCTGATAATGTTCTTCCAGCTGATCGTATTGCGCCGGCCCATCCCGCATCTCCGCAGCCTTATTGTCGGCGGTGTGTTTGTTGTTATCGGGCTTGCCTTGTTTCTTGCCGGACTTGAAAAGGCCCTGTTTCCGCTCGGTAAAATGATGGCAGCTCAGCTATCTGATCCTGCCTTCATTTACGGTTCGGAAGATGCCGTTCTCTGGTCAGACTGGAAGGCCTACGGCTGGATCTATCTTTTTGGAGCTATGATAGGCTTTGCCACCACAATTGCCGAACCAGCGCTCATAGCAGTGGCCTTCAAGGCCAATGAGGTGTCTGCCGGCACCATCAGTCAGCGGGGATTGCGCATCACCGTTGCCATTGGTGTCGCTGTCGGCATCAGCCTGGGCACCTTTCGAATTGTCAGCGGTACACCGCTCTTTATCTATATACTGGCCGGATACATCATTGTTATCGTACAAACCGTATTCGCACCAAGAAAAATCATAGCTCTGGCATATGATTCCGGAGGGGTGACCACGTCTACGGTGACCGTACCCCTTGTGGCGGCCCTGGGTCTTGGACTGTCCGCCACTGTTCCCGGCCGCAATCCGGCTCTGGACGGTTTCGGTCTTATTGCCTTTGCCAGTCTGTTTCCGATTATCTCAGTAATGGGATATGCTCAATATATGCACTGGTCAGTAAACCGGGCCAGAAAAAATTTGGAGGAGGGTGACAATGAAGTTTAAGGTCATTTTAGCATCAGTTAAAGCTGATATAACCGACAGGGTTGTTGATGCGGCCAAAGAGGCCGGTGCCACCGGCGCTACAATAATCCCTGCGAGGGGTACTGGTATCCATGAGGCAAAGACTTTTTTTGGCCTTACCCTGGAAGATCAGTCCGACATCATCATGTTTTTGATTGAAGAGCATGTTGTTAATACCATTCTGGATGCCATAAAGACCGCCGGCGAATTTCACAAACCCGGTACAGGTATTGCCTTTGTTTTACCGGTGGAACATGTGACGGGTCTGGAGAGCCAGATGGAGCGATTCAAGGAAGAAGTGCGCGACCAATATTTATAGCAGTTTTTTTCAATGCAACCGGTCCGGAAAAAAGATCCGGGCAGAGTTATAATTTATAAGAAGGAGATCTGTTATGGAGTCAGACAATAAGAAGGTTGTGAGGGCGAGAGACGTTATGCACAAGGGGGTGAATTCCATTGACGGTATGGCAACAGCTAAAGATGCAGCCGAAAAAATGCGGGTACACCGTGTCAATGAACTGCTGGTTGAAAAAAGGAATTCCGATGATGCATGGGGCATAATCGTCGTGCAGGATTTGATCCGTGGGGTAATGCTTCCGGGGCGGTCTTCAGAAGAGGTGAACGTCTATGAAATTATGTCAAAACCGGTCATTACAGTGCCTGCGGACATGGATGTAAGGTATGTCGCCCGTCTACTGTACCGGGCCGGCATACGGAGAGCTCCCGTTGAGGAAGGGGGACAACTGGTCGGCATGATTTCTCTGTCATCCCTGGTTCTTGAGAATGAGCTGTTTTAGCATACCAAAAATAAAGATAACAGGAATAAATCTTGTATTATGACGAAATATTAAGCCAATTAATATGAGGATTATCTTCGGAATCTCGACCGAATCAGTTTTATTGATAACTTATTAATGAATTTCAGACTGATTCAATCCCATTGATAATAGCGAAAAATGAATAGTTATTGGCCTGGATATATTCTGATTATATTTGATGGTAATCCTTAACATGATAAATTCATTTTAGACTAAAACTCGCAATCTTTAATTTACGCCTTTCGGTGTAAGTTTCAAACCGAAATTCGTAGTTCTTGAATTGAGCATTGTACAGAAAAGTTTTC
>JBDLIC010000060.1:0-20183 GCA_039715075.1 Nitrospirota bacterium | reverse complement strand
ATAAAGAATTATTTATCACACTTTTGTAAAACATCAAACCAGAAGGAGGCAACTATGGCAGATAAAATGACACTAGAGGAAGTCAATGAATATATGATGAAACAATGCGGTTTTGTGCCGAGGATGTTCAAGATAATTAACACTGTTACACCTGAGCCCGGCAGGACTTTTGCGGATTTCTATGCAAGCATTTTCGGAGACGGTGCACTGTCAAAGAAAGTGAAGGAGCTTATGTTCATGGCTGGCGGTGTTGCCTACTGTTCCCCGAGGTGCATCATCCATGTAATTCCCGCGATCCGGGAAGGCGCAACAACCGGTGAAATATTTGAGGCTGCCTCTGTCGGTATGATCCTTGGAGGCTTTGTCCCGGGCGGCCCGGGTATTCCCTATGCTTTTGAGTATGCCCTGAAATGTCTGGATATTGAAGCCAAGTTCAACAAGGGTGAGGAGTGGGAGTACCTGCCCGACCCCAAGTTTGATCACGGTGTTTATTAAATAAATTGTAGGGGCACCCCTTGCGGGTGCCCTTTATTGAATTATCAGATTGTATCAGAATCAGGGCACCCGCAAGGGGTGCCCCTACAAGGAGTGCATATGTTCCAATTTTTAAAAGAACAAAAAGTATTCACAATAGGCGAAATTAAAATAGGTGGACAGCCTGGAAATAATCCTCCCCTGCAGATCGCATCAATGTTCCATAACAAAGACAGGATACTTGAAGACAGGAAGGGCAATTTTGACCGGAAGAGGGCAAAAGAGCTCATCAAAAAGCAGGAAGAACTTTCGGCCTCTACGGGTATTCCCTCCATGGTCGCCATGGTTGCAAATACTGCCGAAGAGGCGCAGATCTACATAGATTTTTATCTCGAGACGACTGACATGCCGTTCGGCATTGACATGTGGGTTGCTGAAAAAAGGGCGAAGGCAACCGAATATGTTTCAAAACTGGGGGTGCAGGACAAATTTCTTTACAACAGTATTACTCCCTGGGACAAGGACATAAAAGGACAGGTCAGCAAATTAAAGGACCTCGGGATAAAACATGTCGTTGTCCAGGCATTCGATGATAAAGACCAGTCTCCGGCAGGACGGGTTAATTCTCTCGAGAACCTCCTTTCACAGGGGGCTGGCGAATTTGAGACGGTGATTGTCGATACATCGGTGATGAACCTTCCGGCAACGTCTTTTTCATTAATTGCAAACAGACTTATAAAAGAAAAAACAGGCCTTCCCTGTGGAGGCGCATATTCAAACGGTACACATATGTGGAAAGAGTCAAAGGAGGCCTGGGGAATTGAGGGCTTCAGGGCAATGGACGCGGTTGCGCAGGGCATGTCGTCCGCTCTATGGAGTGACTTCAATTTTTTCGGGCCGATCGTTACAGCACCGCGTATCTTACCTGCTGTTGCGACCGCCAATATGCTGCTTTCAACACTTGTTTATGATGAGGCAGGGACTATTCCGGGGAATAGTGATCTGCCGATAAGAAAACACTTTTCGGATTTTCTGGAAAAACTTTTAGCTGGAGAAGCGAGAAAATAAAAAAGCAGGGACATAGGAGGAGGAAACATGTCAGACACAATAACGTCCAGAGAAAGGGTAATGAAGCTCTTTGCTGGAGAGGAGATTGACCGGCCGCCCTGTTTCAGTGGAATGGGAAATGTCACAACAGAAGGCCTTAAAAAGTTCGGATACAAATTTGCTGCCGTGCATTCGGACGCAAAAATGATGGCCGACGCAGCAGCTTCGACATATAAGCTGTTCGGATTTGAATGCGGGGTTGTTCCCTTTGACCTCTGTGTCGAGGCAGAAGCTCTTGGATGTGAAATAAACGTATATTCGCATTTAGAGGACATCCTTTATCCTACGATCAAAACAAAACTCATTAATAATGAAGACGAGATGGACATTGACCTTCCGAACGACCTTATAACACGGGGAAGAATACCGATGATGAAAGAGGTCATCGGCCGTCTTAAAGATGATATAGGAAAGGATGTTGCAATAGGGGCACATGTGCTGGGGCCATTTACACTGGCAGGACAGATCATGGAATTAAACAGTCTCCTGAAACTCTCTTTCAAGAAACCTGACAAAGTCGGGCATCTGCTTGAAATGCTTGCGTTTGCGATTGCCATAATTGCAAGTGAATACGAAGCCGCAGGTGCTGATTATATTACGGTGAGAGAAATGGGAGCAACATCGGACGTGCTCAGTCCAAGGGTTTTCAAAAGCCTGATACTTCCTTATCTCAAAACAATATTCGACAAACTGTCGCACAAAAAAGTCCTCCACATCTGCGGCAAAACAAACGATATAGCGGTTTCCATGACAGAGTCGGGCGCTGACGCAATCAGTGTTGACCAAAAAAATGATATCACTGAAACCAGGAAGAAAATCGGGGACAATGCCCTGCTGTTCGGCAATTATGACCCATACAATATTCTTGTATCAGGAACACAGGAAGAGGTCAGGGAGGCCATAAAAGGATGCATGGACAACGGTGCCAGCGCTGTCTGGCCGGGATGCGACATATGGCCAACGGTCCCGCCCGAAAACTTTCATGCGATGATGGATAAGGTAAAAAAATACAGGAGGTAATCCATGGCTACAGAAGAAAAAACGCAGGAGATTCTCGAAAAATTAAAAAAAGCGGTCATCGAATATGATGAGGATGTTTCCAAAGAAGCTGCAGAGGAGGCCCTGAAAGAAGGAGTAAATCCCAATGACGCCATATTCAACGGGCTTGTAAGCGGCATGCAGGAAGTTGGAAAGCTCTTTGAGGCCCAGGAATACTTCGTGCCCGAGTTGCTCATGTGTGCGGATGCACTTTATGTAGGACTGGACATCCTAAAACCACATGTTAACCAGCTTGACCTCGGAGTGAAAGGCTCTGTTGTCATAGGCACGGTAGAAGGAGACGTTCATGACATAGGCAAAAACATCGTAAAAATGATGTTTGATGTTGCAGGTTTCGAGGTATACGATCTTGGCAAGGATGTACCTCTCGATAAGTTCCTTGAAGAACAGATCAAGACAGACTCTGACCTGGTCTGCCTCTCTGCCATGATGACTACAACGATGGTCGGAATGAAAAAGGTAATTGACGACCTTAAAGCAAAGAACCCGGACATAAAAATCATGATAGGCGGAGCGCCCGTATCCCAGGACATTGCCGAGAAATGGGGAGCTGACGGATATTCCCCGGATGCAAACAACGCACTTAAGGACGCCATTAATATGATAAGCTCTCTCAAAGACATGAAAGAAGAGGCCGAGGGAAAGAAGGGTTAATGAATGCTCTTCTTAAAAAAACTCTTCTGGAGGCCGGTGCGGATATAGTAGGCTTTGCTGATGTGGAAGACATACTCGCACCTGAGATCGCACATCTTAAGAGGGCCGTTTCAATCGGGGTATCGAAAAACCTCAATGAAGGCACAGTACGTTTTCTTCTCAGCCTGAAGAACAGGGCTGCCCGGATACTGAAGGAAGAGCGCTATAAGTATTTAAGCATCCCTGCTGATTCCGACAGGATAAAGAACGCATTCATAGCCAAACTCTATCCCCTGTTCCCGCATAAAATTGCGGCTACGTCCGCCGGTCTCGGCTGGATCGGGAGAAACGGCCTGCTGATTAATCCTGAATACGGCCCGCGTCTCTCATTTGCAACAGTCCTGACGGATGCTCCGCTTGAAACCGGCCGCCCTATTGAAAAAAGCAGGTGCGGCAGATGCAGGCTGTGCGTTGAGCATTGCCCGTCAAAGTCCATTACAGGAGAAGAATGGTCAAGAGAAAAACCTTACATTGAGCTTGTTAAATTAAAGGACTGCAGATCTTTTAAAAAAGAGAGCAAAGAAATAGACGGTAAACCAAACTGCGGATTATGTATTAATATATGTCCTTATGGGAGAAAGGATTTTAGAACCAGGGTTCAAGGGGTCAAGGATTCAAGGGTTCGAGTGAAAAGATTAAAAACTATAAAAGAAGGATTTAAGGGACTCAAAGAACAAGAGAATTTTGTTATGCGCTATTCATAATTTATTAATCGAATAACGTATAATTTTTTTCACTTGAACCCTTGACCCCTGTTTAGAAAGGTTTTTAATGAAAAAACACAAAGTAATATTTCAGCCCTCAGGAAGGAGAGGCGAAGTTGAGGAGGGCAAGACACTCCTTGAGGCGGCCCAGTCTCTGGGTGTTGATATAGAAGGGCTCTGCGGGAACAAGAAGGTCTGCGGAAAATGCAAAGTGAGGATAGAGGAAGGTTACTTTGAGAAAGACAATATTGAGTCGGGCATGTCCCACCTATCAACTCTTACGGACGATGAAAAGAAACATATAAAACCCGAGGACGGAAAGGGAATCCGCCTTTCCTGCTCTGCAGAGGTCCGGGGAGATGTAAAGGTCTTTGTACCAGAACGGTCAAGAGCAGGGAAACAGGTTGTCCGCAAGACCGCAAAAGAGCTCTCAATTGCTCTTGATCCTGCTGTGATAAAATACAATATTGATCTGACCGCACCTACACTGCACGACATGACAACCGGTGATTATGAGAGGGCACTGAAGTTCCTTGAAGATGATTACGGCCTGAAAGGCCTTACGATTGATTATTCGGTACTGAAGGACCTCCAGGATATTCTGAGAAAAGATGACTGGAACGCCACTGCTACCGTATGGATGGACAAAGAGATAATAAAAGTGGAACCCGGTTTTGAGGAAAACTGCTACGGCCTGGCAGTAGATATTGGAACAACCACCTGTGTTGGATATCTCACAGATCTGAACACCGGAAAGGTCATCAAGACTGAATCGATGATGAACCCCCAGGTGCCGTACGGAGAAGACGTAATGTCCCGCATTACCTACGCGATGACCAATGAGGAAGGGCTTGAGACGATGAACAGGGCCATCATAGACGGGCTCAATGAGATAATTGAAGGAGCAGTTTCCGACATTAAAAAAGAGGGGCCCGGCCCCGGCTATGTTATAGACGACCTGACTATAGTATTCAACACAGCCATGCACCATATATTTCTCGGGCTTAACCCCATATATATAGGCCGCTCGCCATTTATCCCCGCAGTACAGAATTCACTCGACATCAAGGCGCGAGATCTAGGCATTAAGATAAACCCTTCATCGTATATACATGTACTGCCAATAGAAGCGGGATTCGTAGGCGCGGACAACGTAGGGGTGCTTATCGCGGAAGAGCCCTATGAACAGTATGAAATGGTCCTCGTAATTGACATCGGCACAAACGGTGAGCTGCTTATGGGCAACAGGAACAAGATATGTTCCACCTCCTGTGCAACAGGCCCGGCCTTTGAGGGCGCACAGATAAAGTTCGGGATGCGGGCCGCCCCCGGAGCAATTGAAACGGTGCAGATTGACCCTGAAACAAAGGAGCCCCGATATAAAGTCATAGGAAAAACAGAATGGCATACTGACCTTAAAAAAATTGATGCAAAGGGGCTATGCGGCTCCGGGATCATAGAAGTTGTGGCCGAGATGTTCAAGGCCGGCATAATAGATAAATCAGGCAGGTTCGCCAAGGACCTTGATATTCCCAGAGTGAGAAAGGACAATGACGGCAGACCTGAATATGTTCTTGCCTGGGCTAAAGAAACCTCGATAAATGCGGATATTACCATTACACAGGCGGATGTCAGGGCACTCCAGCTGGCAAAGGGGGCGCTTTATGCAGGGGCAAAACTCATGATGAAGAGACTGGGGATAGATAAACTGGACAGGGTCATTCTTGCCGGTGCATTCGGGAGCCATATCAGCAGGGAAGCCTCATTGACCCTCGGCATGTTCCCTGACTGTGCAATAGAAAACGTATATGCTGTAGGAAACGCGGCAGGCGACGGCGCAAGAATGGCGCTGCTGAATAGAGGGAAACGGACAGAGGCAAATGAACGGGCCCGATGGGTAGAATTTATTGAGATTGCTACAGACCCTACTTTTGAAAAGGAATTTATGCAGGCAATGCATATTCCTCATATGAAAGACAAGTTTCCAAACCTTAAAGAACTGTTGAAGAAATCTGAAAGTATGGTTACGATAAAAAGTTGAAGAATCGTTTCAGCAGTTCCACCCGTTTCAACCGTTCAAGCGGTTCAAACGAATCGAACGGATTTATAATATGACAAAAGTAATTGTTAGTCCCGGCAACTGCGGTTTTTCTGTTGTAATTACAGCAAGAAAAGCGGAAGACAAAAAAATCCGTATATCTATGGATACTGAATGTGAAATGGTAACGGCAATGCTGGAAGATATCGCATTGATTGATATGAGGACTCTTTTCTCAAAACACTTCGCTAACCCGGTGTACCTGTCAGCGGACCGACACTTAAAACATGTCGCCTGCACTGTTCCCTGCGCAATTTTAAAGGCAATGGAAGTTGAGCTTGGTCTATGCGTTGCAGAAGATGTTACTATAAGATTCGAGAAACAAAATAAAGGTTAGCGCCTGATTATGGGAGCATTTTTAACATTCCTTACATATTTCGCATGCGTCGTCTTTCTTACAAGGTTCCTCTCTCATGTCCAGTCATGGATAAAGGCAGCAAAGCAGCCTGCGGTCAGAGCCATTTCACAGAGAGTGTCGCCCGGCATGGCTGCTGAAATGCTTCTGGACATTGTCCTCTTAAGGCGGCTCTTCAGGACCAACAAATTGCTATGGATAGCTTCCCTGACGTTTCATCTCTCCCTGCTTATTGTGGTCCTGAGACATCTCAGGTACTTTTTATATCCTGTTCCTGATTTTGTCCTGTCAATACAGAACGCAGGAGTTGCTGCCGGCTATGCCCTGCCTTTGTCCCTGCTTGTTATACTGATTATCAGATCAAAAAGCAGCAGGGACAGATATCTGTCTGTTTATAATTTTTTTCTTCTGGCCATACTCCTGCTTACATGTATGACCGGTATTCTGCTGAACCTTTTTTACAGGACAAGCCTTGTTGACATAAAGGCTTTTATTATAGGTATTGTAACGTTCCACCCGGATACGCTGCCGGACAGTATTATGTTTGTAATGCACTTCATTTTGATAATCATGTTAATCCCGTCTCTCCCCTTTCATTTAATTGCAGCTCCACTCATAACTGTGGAAGCAAGAAAGCGTGAGGAGGAGCTTGGCCTGGTGCTGCATGAAAAATAAAAAACCATTTGGCAGAGAATTAACGCGGACACAGCTCGTGGAACTGGACGCCTGCACTCAATGCGGTGAATGCCTTAAATACTGTCCTGTCCAGGAAGTGACTGGCAACCCGGACATATCACCGCCCGAAAAGATCCGGATGTTCAGGGAGCTGATTAAACAGACCAATGGAATTAAACCAAAACTGTTCGGCCCCGGTAAGATCAGCCAAAAATTACTTGAGGACCTTACAAAGGCCGCCTATGAATGTACAGTATGCGGGGCATGCGGACAGAGCTGTCCGGTAGGGCTCTTCAACCAGCGGCTATGGCCGATGCTGAGGAAAGAGATGGTCAAACACGGTCTCGGGCCGATTGGTCCCCAGGCAGACATGCAAAAAATCATCAAGGAGACAGGGGGTCCGTATAACAAGCCTGCCGAAGAAAGATACAGTCCCTGGTTTCCCGAAGAAATAAAGGTCATGGAGAGCGCGGAGACCGCATATTATGCCGGCTGTACCGGTGCATACTGTGCAATGCCGATGGTAAAGGGAGATGTGCTTGTGCTGGCTGCATCCGGGGAACCATTTACGATGCTGCCGCCTGAAGAGGAGGTATGCTGCGGGTTTCCGTTATTCATAACAGGCCAGCATGACATGCTGGAGGATTTAACGGTGAGACTGGTAAATGCATATGAGGAGAGAGGTGTTAAACAGCTTATATGTTCCTGCCCATGCTGCGTAAACATCATGGCCAGAGACTGGCCGTTGTTCTATGGTAAAGAGCTGCCTTTTAAAATAAGGCACATAACACAGTTTGTAGACAATGCACTGAAGAACGGCAAATTAAAATTCAAAAAAAGCTTAAAGGAAAAGATCATATATCACGACCCCTGTTACCTGAGCAGGGGAGTGGGTGTCATAAAAGAACCGAGGTCAATCCTTGGAAGTATTCCGGATGTTGAACTTTTAGAATTTGACAGACATGGCGTTGACACACGCTGCTGCGGAGCAGGAGGTGCGGCGAGAAAAGTCTTCCATGAAAATGCCATTGCCATGGGCAGGCTCACCGTGGATGAAGCCGTAGAGAAAAATGCCGATAAGCTTGTACTGAGCTGTCCGGCGTGTTATGAAAAAGTTAATGAGGCCATGGTGGGACACGACAGGCAGATAAAGATTGTGGATATAATGGAATTGGTAGCAGAGTTGATATGATTTTATAAGGATTCAGAGGTTCAAGTTTTTTTTCCTTGACCCCTTGACCCCTCGAATCCTTGAACCCTTTTTTTATTATGAGCCACTACGAAATAAGATGCAGAAAATGTGGAAAAGTCCTTAAGGAATCCTACTGCGCATTTTGCGAGCACTGTAAGGACGCCCTCCTTGTCACTGATTACAAAGAGAGGCTGTTTGCAGAAAAAAAGGGAAACAATATATGGAGGTTTAACTGGCTGCCGGTTAAAAGCCCGTCATTTCACCAGCCCGGCCCGGTAGTGTACCGGTCAGAGGGGTTATCCTCAGCCCTGGGACTCGAAAACCTCTACATCTCCTTCAATGGGTACTGGCCTGAAAGGGGAGCGGAAATTACCAGCTGCACATTCAAGGAATTTGAAGCAGCCGTTGTTCTGGAAAATGCCCGTGGCAACGGTATTGAAGGAATGGTCGTTGCGTCCGCCGGGAATACTGCCAGGGCATTTGCACATCTTTCAACTGTGTCCAATTTTCCGGTGATCATTGTTGTGCCCAGAATGTGCCTTTTCGAAATGTGGTACCTCGAGGCTTCCTTGAAGATACCCACCATTGCCCTTGAAGAAGGTGATTATTCAAATGCCATTGACCTCGCAAGAAGGATAGCACTTGTGCAGGGTTATCCCTTTGAAGGCGGAGTGAAGAATATAGCCAAGAGGGACGGCCTCGGGATTGTCCTGCTGGACGCAGTTTCTAAAATCGGGAAGCTTCCTGACAGCTATTTTCAGGCGGTCGGAAGCGGTACCGGGGCGATTGCTGCCTGGGAAATGTCAGAGAGGTTTCTCAGGGACGGCAGGTTCGGTTCAAAAGCTCCGGCACTGCACCTTGCCCAGAACCTGCCTTTCGCGCCCATGGTAAAAGCATGGAACAGGGGAAGCCGCGAGCTGTTACCCGAAGATTTAAATCCAAAGCTTATTGAAGAAATTACGACAAGGGTCATCTCCAACCGCTACCCCGCATATTCAGTCCAGGGTGGGGTATATGATGCCCTGCAGAGCACAGAAGGGAAAATGTACGGTATTATAAATGATGAAGTGTTTGATGCTGTTAACCTGTTCGAAAAGACCGAAGGGGCCGATATTGTACCTGCTGCCGGTGTAGCTGTTGCAGCACTCAGGAAGGCCGTAAGCGGGAACCATGTCAATAAGGATGATACTATCCTTTTAAATATTACCGGAGGGGGCGAACAAAAATTACGGGCGGACATGAAAACCCACAGAGTAAAGCCCGTATTTGTATCAAAAAATATTTCGGACAATGAAATCGAGCAGCTACTATGCGAACTTCTGAAGACAGCCTGATAAACATACTGAAAGCCGGCAGAGTAGATTTTGTATCTTCTCTCCCATGCGACAGGATCAAGTTCCTGCTGGAAAGGATAAAAAAAGAATTCTTCCATATTCCATTGACACGGGAAGAAGAGGGTGTCGGAATATCTGCAGGTATCGCGCTAGCTGGTAAGAGGCCGGCCATGTTTGTCCAGAGTTCAGGAATTGGAAATATGATTAATGCCCTTCTGTCTCTGACCGGATTCTATGAACTGCCCCTCGCCATATTTGTCAGCCAGAGGGGTATTTACAAGGAGGGAATTGCAGCGCAAAATCCAATGGGGCAAAGGCTTCCTGAAATCCTGAAAGGTGCCGGCATATCCTGCTCCATTATCAGCAGGGAAAATGATATCAGCCTGATAGAGGATAAACTCCCCGACGTCTATAAGGAAAACAAAGTCCATGCCTTTCTGCTCAGCCCCGCTGTTTTTGAGGGGATATGCAGCGCAGCAGCTTTTTCCCCGCCGGCCTGTCCTGTGAAGAACAGAGCAATAAAGGAAGACGATCAAAGACTGCTCCCTCAGTTTACCCGTTATGACATGCTGAAGGTAATAGCTCCGTATCTTGATTCCAGAGTTGTCGTCTGCAACCTGGGGATTCCTTCAAAGGAATTATATATAATCAAGCACCAGTCTTCAAATTTTTATATGCTCGGCAGTATGGGAATGGCCACACCGATCGGACTCGGTATACGGCTTGCGTCTGACAAAAAAGTGATTGTGATAGACGGAGACGGGAGCATACTTATGAATCCAGGCACCCTGGCAACGGCCGCACATTATAATCCGTCCGACCTTACGATTATTGCTATTGATAACAGCTCCTACGGCTCTACAGGAGAGCAGCCGACACTGACCGGTTCATGTGTTGACCTTGCAATGCTTGCAAAGGGATTCGGGATCGGGAATGTTATAAAGGCAGCAGAAAAGACCCAGCTGATTGATGCAGTTAAGCGGTCAACATCCGGCATAAAATTCATCCATGCACTGGCGTTGCCCGGAAATGCAAAAGTCCCCAATATCCCGATCCATCACCTGGATGTCAAAAAGATGGTGATGGATTTCATTGTACCGCAGGTCACTCCTTAGCCCGCATATTGCATGAAGGCGGCAGGCAGCTTAATGGTTTTACGAATGATAACAGGTAGTTATGAAAATAAAGTGCAGAATTTGTCCGGTTACACTTTGTGCCTATCCTGTTCCTGTAAATATGATAGCTAATCTTTTTTGGACTGACTGTAATTGTAAACGAAAAACAGTGCTGCATCAATATGTTTTTTTAATTGAACAATGACCAGGCAGACCAGAGCACGAAAATTGATCTAAATGGGCCTTCATTATTCTCCTGAAGTTTGTCTTGCGTGACTCCCGAAAACGTGGTATCTTTTAGAAAGAGGGGTTATAACGGGATTCACTGTAAAGCGGAAGCGATAAACCGCATAAATAAACAGCCTTACCACGAAAGGAAGTTATCATGTCACGTAAATTTTCCAGTTTGTTCTTTGTTCTCATCATGATGTTGTTTTCAGCATGCTCCTCAGGAGGTAATCATCAGCTTGAAGGGAAGTGGATACTTGCAAGTAAAATTGTCGGCAGATCTCCTACATCATACTGGTTCAAAAGTAACGGCACCGTCATAGCCCCCTGGGAAGAGCGCAAGACCGCCATGAAATCATCAGGCAAATATAAGTTCATTGATAAAAACCATATTAAGATATTCATGAAAAGGGGGCATTACAGCAATATAACATTCTTTTTTGAAATAGTAAAAGTAGACAAGGATGAACTGATTTTACGGGGCAGCATCCAGGACATAAAGATGAGAAGGGTCAAATAGCACGACAATCAATTACGAATGAACGGCTCAAGCGGCTGGAACTGTTCAAGCAATTGGAACGGTGATTATTCTTTTTGTAATTCATAATTGATTATGCAGACACTTCATAAAGGGGGAACTTGATTGTGAAAGAGGTGCCCTGATCCAGACGGCTTTCTACATTGATTTCCCCGTTGTGCTCCATCACAAGGCTTTTACAGACTGACAGTCCAAGACCGGTCCCCTTGCCGAGAGGTTTGGTTGTGAAGAAAGGTTCAAAGATATTTTTTATGTCTTCTTCAGGGATTCCAGACCCGGTATCGCTGATTTTTATAAGTACATTATTGTCGTCCGTTTCAGGCTCCAGGCTCACACTTAATGTGCCGCTTCCACTCATTGCCTGTATTGCATTCGTCAAAATACTTACAAAGATCTGTTCGAGTTTGCTGCGGTTGGCGCTAATGAAGACGGCCATGTCCTGAATGTCCTGGTTCAAATTTATATTGTTTATTCTCATCTGGTTGGATACAAGATTAAAGGATTCTTTCAGAACATTAACTATGTCCAGTTTTTCCATCACTGTGGATTTCCTCGCCCTGGCAAAATCAAGCAGGTTATCAACAATATTTTTTGCCCTCTCACACTGCATAAGTATGTTATTCAAACCCTTCAGTTCTTCCCTGGAAAGGTCCTGTCGGTCTTCCGCCAATATCTCTGCTGTAACAGATATATTATTTAAAGGATTGTTCAACTCATGGGCAACTCCGGAGACGAGCAGGCCAAGTGAAGCGCGCTTCTCTGAGTCAACAAGCTGCGCCTGTTTTTCTGTTAAGAGCTCCGTGCTTTTTTCTAGTGACTTGTGTGTCAGGCTCATATGGTCCAGCATTTTATTAAAGGATGAAGCAAGGGTTGACGTCTCATCGTTGTCCTTTACAGTCGCCCTTAAATCTATATTGCCCTCTGCAATGCTCTTTGTAATCTCTGATATCTTGTTTATGGGTGAAACAATATATTTTGCGGTCCTGTATACAAATAAAGGCCCCAGGGTGCACAACAGAATAAGCACCGCTATCAAAAGACGTTTTGACATTTTAATAAAGGAGCTGATCTTCAGCCTTTCGCTTCTTGCTATTTCCGCTGATATTTTTTCAAGTTCACTGCCAATGCCGCGTATCCTGCTTTCCATAAGATTAATTGCTTCATAGGACTTGTAAAGACTGTCAACGGCATCAACATAGGATTTGCACTTTTCACAATTGGGTACTTTTAGTACAGCAAGTTTCTTCTCTAATTTCTGAAAAGATTCCCTGTTACGAAGAATCATATAGTTTGTCTCAAGGTGTCTCAGGTTGAGAATATAGCTTGTTGTAAGCCCCGCTGCTCCCCTGTCACTCGACATCAGATCCTCCAGCTGCCTGCTCTCTGCCATCATATGCTCTGTAATACTGATTTCATCCAGGTAATTATCATAAAGTTTATTTATATTTGTTAAATACGTCTTGATGAGGTTCTTAAACCGGGGAAGCTCTTCATTTCCTGTTAACCGAAATGTTTGAGCAATAGTATTAATAGAGTTATCAAGCGGTGCGATAGTACTGTGGAGATTATCAAGAGACTCCTTGCTCTTGTGATAAAGGAAGTTCTTTTCGTGTCGGCTTACTTCAACGATATTCTCCTTCAGGTCATCAGTTATTAAAACAAGCCCCTGCCTGCTTTCAACATCATTGATGTATCCATAAGTAAGTATCCCTCCCATTATTGCAATAAAAGAGGGGACCGCAATACCGATAATCATTTTATGCCATATTTTTAACTGCATAGTGTCATAATTTTTCTTTTGAGAGAAATAAAATATTCATCCATATATCTTGTGACCGACCCTGGTCCATGATGGCCGAAACCGTGCAATATCCCAGGATAATGGAAGAAATATATTAAGTGATTATCAGCAAACACCCTGCGGCTATATTATACACGAACAGACTGCGTGGAAATACAACGGCAAGATATTGCAGGGGCCATTAGCACTTGCACAAAATGGGGAACTCAGACGAGTGGAGCTACATTGTCCGGATCAGGAGAAATATGCTTGCTGCCAGGAAGGCGAGAATTAAAACCACCCTCCCACTATATAAGAATATTGTAGACATATAGTTTCCCCGGGCATACTAAAATGAGCCAAGGTCTTTCGGTCAATTTATGTAAAAAATATAACCGGAAGGCCTTGGCTCACCATATACTGTATCCTTAGAAATCTCATGTATGGTTCAACATACATGTCTCAGCTGCAAACTAAATTATACTGTGCTCAATAGCATATATGACATACCAAACATCAGTGCCAATGAACCAAAACTACATACGTAATATATTACTGTTTTCATTTTCCCCTCCTGTTCCCGGTTTGTTGAATTCATTTTATAGTTTTCCTTCAAAATCTATGTATATATATAACAAATTCCATGCCACTACAATAAACTTCATAACATCATGATTTTTAATAATTTTATTATTCATGTATTTTTTTGAATAATTTCAAGACGTTGCATTATGCAGCAATAAAATAATTTCACAAGCTAACCCTTTGGATAATATAAATTTTACCCCTGTGTTTCATTATTAAGTTAATAGTTGCAATCTGCAACAATTGATGTTATGCTTAATTTACTCAGTCGCCTGACACCCGGATAATCATTTTTTACATAAACAGTAAGGGGTTCTATAAAAATGGATTATAAAGGCAAACTACTAATTGTCGAAGATGAAAAAATCACCCTCGAAAATCTGGAGTATGTTATGCAAAAGGAAGGGTACGAGGTTGAGAGCTCAAACAATGGATCGGATGCAATAAAAATACTTGAACAGCAGATGTTCGACCTTGTGCTGACAGATCTGCGCATGGGAAAGGTAGACGGTATGCAGGTGCTCTCAAAATGCAAGGAGTTGTACCCTTATTCAGAAGTAATTATCATTACTGCTTTTGCATCGCTGACATCTGCTGTAGACACCATGAAAAAGGGCGCCTATTCATATATTGCAAAGCCGTTCAAACTTGATGAGGTCAGGAAAGTTGTCAGAGAGGCCATTGAAAAGGTAAAGCTGAAAAAAGAGAATGCCCGGTTAAGAGAACAGCTGGAAGGCTACAAGGGCAAGGTCAAAATCATCAGCCAGGACCCCAAAATCCAGGACCTTCTTGCAACAGCAAAGCAGATAGGCCCGACAGACTGCAATGTCATTATCAGCGGAAAAAGCGGAACAGGCAAAGAGCTGTTTGCCCGTTACATCCATGACTGCAGCAGCAGAACTGAAAAACCGTTTTTTGCGATTAACTGCGGTGCGTTTACCGAGAGTATCCTGACCAGCGAACTATTCGGTTATGAAAAAGGCGCGTTTACCGGAGCATCGGAGAGGAAAAAGGGGCTGATCGAAATGGCCTCCGATGGGACCCTTCTACTCGATGAAATAACCGAGATGGATCCCGCAATGCAGGCCAAGCTGCTCAGGGTCATCCAGGAAAAGGAGGTACTACGGCTTGGCGCTACAAGTCCTGTTGAAGTTAATGTCCGCTTTATTGCCGCAACAAACAGGGACATTAAAGAATCGATCAGGGCCGGCCAGTTCAGACAGGACCTCTTCTTCCGGCTTGATGTTGTCTCCTTTTTCATTCCCCCTCTTGCAGAAAGAAGAGATGATATTCCTCTGCTCGTCCATTACTTTCTTGACAAATTTTCGGTAATTATGGATAAGAGCGTTCTGGACATAAGCAAAGATGTTTTGAGTATACTCATGAGTTATAATTTCCCCGGAAATGTAAGAGAACTTGAAAACATTATTGAAAGAGGTGTGGCTCTTGCCAATGGCAATGAAATAGATGTATCCCATCTCCCTGAGGACCTCAGAAATTTGAGCGTAAAGATTTTCAAAAAGAAAGATGGAAGAATACAGTCGCTGGAAGAGCAGGAAATAGCATACATCCAATGGGTATTGAGCGAAGTGAGCGGCAATAAAACCCTGGCTGCACAAAACCTCGGAATAGACCGCGTATCATTATGGAGAAAACTGAAGAAATATGGGCTGGAAGCAGAAGCGTGATTCGTTACTGCAGGACCTCCTATAAACCGCATATGCTGAAACTGTTAATTTTCGATCTTGATGGTACACTGGCAAATACTGCACAGGACATAACTGATGCAATTAATTATGCGCTGAAGCCATTTGGAACAAAAACTTATTCTGTTGAAGAAACAAAGGCGATGGTCGGCTCCGGAATATCGAAACTGCTGGAGTCTCTGATTTCTCCCAATATAACTGCACATTCTGATACATCGATCGAAAAAGAGAATGCCTGTAAAATTGTAACCGGACGGTTTCTCGAATCCTACTCAAATCATCTCCTCGACAATACAGTCACATATCCCGGGGTAAAAGAAACTCTTGAAAAACTTGGAGAATACACAAAGGCCGTGCTGTCAAACAAAAGGGAAGCTTATTCATGTGAGATTCTTGAAAAACTGGAGATTGCACATTTTTTTGATACAATCTGGGGAAGTGACAGTGTACGGGAAAAGAAGCCTTCTCCAGCTGCTATACTTGACCTCCTCAGCAGGTTTAACGCATCGAAAGAAGAGACAGCTATTATAGGCGACAGCAATTTTGATATTGAGGCCGGCATGGCAGCTGGAATAAAAACTATTGGTGTTACATACGGGTTTCGCAGCAGGGAATCCCTCAACGGTGCTGATTATATTATTGACAGCTTTGAGGAAATTTTAACTGTTTTGCCAAAGCTGGAGTAAATAACGTCGACGTTCTTATAAATATGTTAAAACCGAAAAAAAACGAAACGCTCGACAGCATTAAGGACATTAAACTGTTCCAGGCAAAAAACGGTTACCGCTTCAGCGTTGATGCCCTTTTGCTCGAAAATTTCATTTCAGCCAAACGGCTCGCAAAAGGCATTGAGCTGGGCACAGGGTCAGGGGTTATTTCAATCCTGCTTTCCAGACGACTTCAAAGCTCCAGGATAGTTGCTGTTGAAATTCAGAAGTCCCTTGCTGACCGTGCAAAAAGGAATATCACATTAAACAACCTTGATGGAAACATCGAGATCTTTTCGAAGGACATAAAGGAACTGAGGAAAACCTTTTCAACAAATGAATTTGACTTTGTATTTTCCAACCCGCCTTTCAGGAAACCCAGGACCGGAAAGATGAGCCTGTATGAAGAAAGGGCTGTTGCAAGGCATGAAATAGAAATAACCCTCCCGGAGCTCATAAGCACTGCCTCATATTTACTCAAGCACTCCGGAAAATTCTATATGATTTACCACCCGTTCCGTCTCACGGAGCTGATAAGCCTTCTCAGAAAATCCCGTCTCGAACCAAAAAGAATGCGTTTTGTCCATTCCAGGGAAGGGGAAGAAGCAAAGATGGTACTGGTCGAAGCGGTTAAGGGGTCCGGCATATGGCTGAAAATCTCCCCACCTCTTTACCTATATGAGAACGGCAGCACCTACTCTCCTGAAATGCTCTCGATACTTGGCAAATAAATCCTGCTAATCAGCAACCAGTACACCCGACAACATTCTTTACACTATGTGTTGCATATATTGACACATATATCGTGTCATTTGACACTAATGGCACATCTGCAAAGTTGATTTCCAATTAAATTCAGTAGGTTAGGTGTTGGCAAGAAAATTGCTTTTTATTATGTATAATATTTAAAAGGAAGATATAAAATTTACAATATAAGGTTAGGATCAGGGGTTTTCAGGTTCCCAAGTGATTGATCCATAATTCTTACCCCCCTCTTTTCCCCTCCCCTCTGTGGGAGGGGGTTTTTTTCGCAATTATTGTTTAGGTATTTATACTTGACTATAGTAACCTCTTAATCGATAATACATACTAAAAAAATGGAGGAATAATTCTTGTGGGAAGAAAACTTGCGATAGTTGTTGGCGGAGGGCCTGCACCTGGTATCAACGGGGTTATTAGCGCGGTGACTGTAGAAGCAGTTAACAGGGGGATAGAAGTTATAGGAATCATGGACGGCTTTAAGTGGCTTTTCAGAGGTGATACAGAAAATACTCTTAAACTTACACATAAAAACGCATGGAAGATCCATAGCGAGGGAGGTTCAATACTAAGGATATCCAGAGATTTTCCTGACGACCCTGAAAAGAGTTTCCGCTTAATGGTAAAAGCGCTAAAGACCCTAAAAGTAAACTACCTTGTAACTATCGGCGGTGACGGCACATCCTTTGTTGCAAGGGAAATATCAAAAAGAACGAAAGGAACAATTTCTGTTGCACATGTTCCTAAAACCATTGACAACGATCTCCCCCTGCCCGGAGGTGCGCCGACTTTCGGGTTTGAAACCGCAAGACACTGGGGCACTGAAATAGTCAGGAACATTATTGAAGACGCCCGAACTACCGGCAGATGGTATTTTATAACGACTATGGGAAGGCACACCGGCCACCTTACTCTCGGGATAGGAAAAGCCGCCGGTGCAACACTTACTCTGATTCCGGAAGAATTCAAAGAAAAGAAACTGAAATTCAATAAGGTCGTTGACATTCTCGAGGGCGCAATAATAAAACGTCTTTCCCTTGGATATGCTTACGGGGTTGCGATACTTGCTGAAGGAATCTCGAGTAAAATTGATCCCAGGGAGCTGTCCAGATATGAATCACTCGAAAAAGACGGAAGAGGGGAAATAAGGCTTTCTGAAATTCAGCTCGGAAGGATTATCCAGCACCTTATTATCCAGAGGCTTGAGTCCCGGAAAATTACAATGAAAGTTGTTCACAAAACAATTGGATATGAACTAAGGGCAGCTGACCCCATACCTTTTGATGCAGAGTATACAAGGAATCTCGGGTACAGTGCCGTGAAATATCTTTTAAAGGGCGGCTCCGGTTCCATGATAGCTTTTTTTGACGGAAACCTGAAGACCATTCCCCTCAATAAGATAATTGATCCAAAGACTAAAAGGACAAAAGTCAGATACGTTGATACCAGGGCTGACCCTTTTCTGGTTGGAAGAAAATATATGATAAGACTCGAAAAAGAGGATTTCACCGGCAAGAATCCTGCCAGGCTGGCCAGGGCCGCCCGTATGAGCGTTGATGAGTTTAAAAAGAAATTTTCGTATCTGGTATAACAAGCTGTCAGCTATCAGCGTTCAGCTCTCAGCTACTGAAAAAAAAAACGACGGCATCTTCTTGACTTATCTTTTGCCTTAGCTGACGGCTGACCGCTGATGGCTGAAAGCTAATTTTTTAGAGCGCCCTGTCTATTTCCCTGCGCTCTTCAATCAGTTCAGGCTTGAATTCCTCGGGTTTACGGCCAAAGCAGATGCCAAGACTTTCAAAGAGGGCCAGTTCCTCAATATCAACTGCCCTGTGTTTAATTGCCTCTGCTGTCTTCATATACGTCACCTTTTTCCCCTTGATGTTTGTAACAGTATATCCGGTCTTGCCGCCACGCAAGAGAAGTATTGCAGCTGCCCCTGCCCTGTGTCCAAAATTTACGTCATAGGCAGAGGACTGTCCTGACCGAACAAGATGTCCGGGAGAGACTGCCCTGACTTCAGGTATCTGATAAATACCGGGGACAAGCATGCCTGTTCTCTTCATAAATGCCCCAACCTCCGGATCTTCCTTCAGCCTTTTCTCAAGCTCCTGCCTTATGTATTTGCCTGCACCGGCAAGTTTTTTATGACCAAAGGCATCGACTCCGGCAGACTCATCATACAGCATTTCACCGCTCGCGTTTTTCATCCCTTCTGCGGCAGCAATGACATATGTCCCTGCCTTTACATCGCTTCTGTCTATTCTGGCAAAGAATGTGGTTTTCATATGTTCATAGAGTATTTCAAAGTCGACAGGGACTTCAGGAATCAGGATCGCGTCAACCTCAGCGCCGATACCCCCATGAAATGCCGTATGCCCCACATACCTTCCGAACACTTCCATGACTATGATACGGTTATGGCTCATCCCCGTTGTTTTAATGTCCCTCAGAAATAAGCATATCCTGTTAATGGCGGAATCGCCTCCCACGCTATAAGGCTGAAGGTCAAGGTCCATTGTCTTGGGGACATGGATACAGGGGATGCCCTGAGAATCAAGGTCAACAACAACACTTCCGGTGTCATCGCCTCCGCTTATTACAAGGGCGTCAATTTTAAACTTTTTAAGGCCCCTTTTAATCCGCTCATATTTGTCCGGGTCATCTATTTTACTTATCTTAACCCGTGAATGGCCCGCTTCCGATCCGGCCAGCGATGCCTGTATACGGCTTACCCGCTCAGCATTAAGAAGCACAACATTATCCATCTCAACAAGGTTATAAAGGCCCGCATATCCATTAGGGATAACAACCGATTCTACTCCCAAATCATATGCTTTTCGTGATACACCCTTAATAACAGCATTAAGACCACCACAATCCCCGCCGCTCGTAATGACACCTATCCTTTTAATATCCATATCAATATGCCTCCTTATTTTTAAAGACCGTCGGACGTCGAGCGTCGAACGTCATCCGTTTTTTGTCGTCCGACGTCCGACGCTCGACGCTCGACGTTTTTTTATAGTGTTCCCTTTGTTGATGGTACACCCTTTGATCCGGTGTGAATTTCG
>JBDLIC010000059.1:0-20314 GCA_039715075.1 Nitrospirota bacterium | reverse complement strand
GGGTCCCAGGTTATTGATATTTTTCAGCTCTTCATCGTTTTCAATGGAAACTATTTTTCTTGCGATTATCTTTTGTCCCTTGTCCGTCTTGTCCGTATAACCCGCAATGATTATCGGCAGATCACGGGCAATAATTTCCTGGGCCTCTGCAAAAGTTTCAGGAAAGGAAACTACCTCGGTCGTTCCGTACAGGTCTTCTACTGTAAGGTAGCCCATAAGGTCGCCTTTTTTTGTCTGTATCTTTTTTGAATCCCTGACCAGTCCGCCGATAAGCACTTCCTTTTTGTCCTGAAGATCAGGAAGGTCCGTTGTTGATGTTACTTTTAGTTCAGCGAACTTTTCCTTGTATGCGTTAAGCGGATGTCCTGTGATATAAAAACCGAGGGCCTCTTTTTCCATTAATAGCCGGTGAGAGTCTTCCCACTCATTGACATTGGGCATCTGCTGTGGGGCAGGTTCATGAATCTCAAACATGCTTTCCTGTCCAATATTTTTTTCCTTTTGAAAACGCATTGCAGCCTCCATAACAGTCGGGAGAGCTGACCAGAGTTGTGCCCTGTTGCCCATCGAATCCATGGCGCCGGCCTTGATAAGGCTTTCGAGGACTTTTTTGTTTACCCTTCTGGTGTCCACGCTTGAGCAGAAATTAAAGAGTGATTCAAATGTCGCGCTGCCTCTGGCCTCTATAATCGCATCAATTGCCGAGCTGCCTACACCTTTTACTGCTTCGAGTCCGAAGCGGATAGAGTTTCCGTCGACCTTAAACTCTCGTGTACTTTCATTTATGTCAGGGGGAAGGATCTCAATGCCCATTGCTTTACATTCGCTGATAAATAATACAACTTTGGCGGTGTTGTCCATATCGGCACTAAGAGATGCGGCCATAAATTCTACCGGATAATGTGCCTTTAAATAAGCAGTTCTGTAAGCGATTAACGCATAAGCTGCTGAGTGCGATTTGTTGAAACCGTATTGTGCGAACTGCAGTATCAGGTTAAACAGTGTTTCAGCCTTTTTCTCGGCTATTTTATTTGCCTTGGCCCCGTCAATAAAAGTGTTTTTCAGCTTCTCCATAACCTCAGGGTTCTTGCCGCCCATTGCTTTTCTCAGAATGTCCGCCTGACCGAGGCTGAACCCGGCCAGTTTGTGTGCTACTTCCATGACCTGTTCCTGGTAGAGGATAATACCGTGGGTTTCCTTCAGGATTTCATTAAGCAGCGGCAGTCCCAGCTTGGCAAGTGAACCCATTGGTTTTGCATTCCCGGAAGACTTTGAATTCTTTCCCTGAATATATTCGTCTACCATTCCGCTGCCAAGAGGGCCTGGTCTGTAAAGCGCAACCAGGGCTATGAGGTCTTCAAATACATTCGGCTGCATACGTGTAAGAAGGTCTTTCATTCCGGAACTTTCCAGCTGGAAAACTCCTGAGGTCCTCCCGGCGCTTAAAAGGACAAAGGTATTATCATCATCAAGCGGAATGTTCTCTATTGAAAAGGGTTCAACGTTTTCTTCCTTTGTCTTTTTTATTGTTTCATTTATGATCTTCTCTGCCTTGGTAATAATTGTAAGGGTCTTCAGTCCAAGGAAATCGAATTTAAGGAGGCCGAGATTTTTGATTGCGTCCATGTCAAACTGGGTCGTTATTGCATCATCATTCGGTGCTTTGTAGAGCGGAAGGAAGTCCGTAAGCGGGTCCGGTGATATTACAATACCTGCCGCATGAGTCGAAGCATGGCGAGATATCCCTTCAAGTATCTGTCCGATTTCAATCAATTCTTTGATTTCAGGTTTGGTATCATACAGTTCCTTGAGGGCCGGTTCCATTTCAAGGGCGGACTTCAGAGTGATCTTCGGGACAAAGGGTACAAGTTTAGCGACCTTGTCAACTTCAGAATAAGGTATGTTCATGGCCCTGCCGACGTCCCTGATTACTGCCCGTGCCTGCATTGTACCGAATGTGATTATCTGGGCTACATGGTCCTGTCCGTATTTTCGGGTGACATATTCAATGACTTCACCACGTCTGTCCATACAAAAGTCCACATCAATATCAGGCATGCTGACTCTTTCCGGGTTAAGAAATCTTTCGAAGAGCAGTCCATATTTAATCGGATCAATATCGGTTATATCCAGGCCGTATGCTACCAGGCTGCCAGCAGCGGACCCTCTGCCGGGGCCTACCGGGATATCTTTGCTTTTTGCATAATTGATAAAATCCCGGACAATGAGAAAATAGGCGGAGAAACCCATCTTTTCGATCATCTTTAACTCTCTTGTGAGTCTTGCCATATAATTGTCAGGGATTTCTCCTTTAAGCTTTTTCTTTAATCCGTTTATTGAAAGTTTATCGAGATAACTGTCGAGGTCTTCTCCTTCCGGCGCCTCATACGTGGGAAGTCGAAATTCATCAAACTTAAAGTCCAGATTGCATTTTTCTGCGACTTTCCTTGTGTTTTCAATAGCTTCCGGGACATCTGCGAACGTGCTTTTCATTTCCTCCGGGCTCTTGAAATAAAAGGCATCCGTCGAAAATTTCATTCTGTCAGTGTCATTGAGTGTCTTGCCCGTCTGGATACATAGCAGGACTTCATGGGCCTTTGAGTCCTCTTTGTTTAGATAGTGGCAGTCATTGGTTGCTACCAGTCCTATATGAAGGTCACGACTCAACTCAATAAGTTGTTTATTGAGCTCTTCCTGCTCAGGCATTTCGTTTGCCTGGATTTCAAGATAGAAATTATCAGCGCCCAGTATGTGCTGATAGCTTAAGGCGGCTTCTCTTGCCTTTTCAATCATACCGGAGCGAAGGTAGTGGGGAACTTCTCCCTGCAAACATGCGGAAAGGCCGATAAGGCCGCCGCTGTATTGAGCCAGCAGTTCCTTGTCAATCCTTGGTTTATAATAAAAACCGTCGAGATAAGCCTTGCTGACAAGTCGAGTCAGGTTTCTGTAGCCGTCAAGATCTTTACATAAAAGGATTAAATGGAAGTGCTTTTCTCCTGTGTGTGATGTGCCTTTTTTTAAATGATCGGATGCAACATATACCTCACAGCCTATGATAGGTTTTAACCCGGCTTTGGAGACTTTCTTGTAGAAATCGATTGCTCCGAACAGGTTGCCGTGGTCCGTCAGACTGACAGCCGGCAGCTTGTATTCGATTGCCTTTGCTATAAGGTCTTTTATTTTGATAGCTCCATCAAGCAGACTGTATTCTGTATGAAGATGGAGAGGAACGTACCCGGAATGCATGAGAAAATTTTAGAATATTGACGGGATATTAGTCAAACATGCGATCGATTGATTTGTCATATATGAAATGGAATAATTGCTGTATTTGTAGGGGCAATCCCCCTGTGGTTGCCCTCCTTGCCCTGCTTGCATTTAAGGGGATAGGCCTTCTCCGGCAAGGTATTACAGCAAAGGGCAGGCACAGGGGCCTGCCCCTACAATTTTACAATTTATTACTGACTTCCCTGATTTCCTCGAGTTTTTTGAGCGCTGCCCCTGATTCGATGGTTTCAGAGGCCATTTGAACAGCTTCCTTCAGGTTTGAGGCCTTGTCAGCAGTCATCAATACTGCTGCAGAGTTCATAATTGTTATCTCTCTTTTTGGGCCCCCTTTACCCTCAAGGATAGTAATCGTTGTTCGTGCGTTTTCATTGGCATCCCCACCGACAAGGTCTTCTTTCATTGCTTTTTCAAAGCCAAAGTCTTCAGGGCCCAGGAAGTATGTTTTGACATTGCCTTCCTTTAACTCGGAAACTTTTGTTTTATCAGTATTGGTTATTTCATCCAGGCCGTCTTCTCCATGGACCACATATGCATGTTTGACGCCAAGGTTGCCCAGCACCTTTGCCAGAGGCTCGGTCAGTTTGTCACTGAATACTCCCAGGACCTGTCTTTCCGCGCCTGCCGGGTTTGTAAGGGGGCCGAGTATATTAAATACTGTCCTGATACCCATTTCTTTTCTCGGCCCAATCGCATATTTCATTGCTGGGTGGAACAGCGGGGCGAACATGAAACCGAAACCTGTTGACTCAAGGCATTTTTCGACTTTTGCAGGTTCCAAATCTATTTTTACTCCAAGTGCTTCCAGGACGTCTGCGCTGCCGCTTTTACTCGATACGGAGCGGTTTCCGTGCTTTGCTACAGGGACACCGCAGGAAGCGACAACCAGGGCCGTGGTGGTCGAAATATTAAATGTATGGGACAGATCACCGCCTGTTCCGCAGGTGTCAACGGTCAGGTCAGGGGCCTTTATTCTGGTGACCTTTTTTCTCATTACCTTTGCTGCCCCGGTAATTTCCTCAACTGTTTCTCCCTTAAGTCTGAGTGCGGTAAGAAAGGAAGCAATCTGTGCATCTGTAGATTTGCCTTCCATGATTTCATTCATGACACCGACCATGTTTTCTTCAGAGAGGTTTTCCCCCTGTATTAATGAATTGATCGCTTCCTTTATCATAGGTCCCTCCTTTAGGAAAGTTTTGCTCTCGCAGTATTGCGGTTATGCAACTGTTTAATCTGCCCCACTGGTCGAGAAATTGACACATTTTATCATATATATGGATAAAAAAAGAAAAATTATTTAGCCACTGACTTACACAGACTGAAATAAAAAGAACAAAGACCTCTTTGCCGCGGATTCTCACAGATTTTTCTTTTTTGTAAAATATGTATCCGCGTCTATCAGCGGAAATCCGCGGCAATTTTTCTATCTTTGTTTTGCTATTTCATGCGCAAAAACAGCGCATGCCATGGCAACGTTCAGGGAAAGCTCTGCCCCTTTCATGGGGAGTGTTATCCTGAGGTCAAGGTGTTTCTGTATGCCGTACCGGATCCCTTTCCCTTCTGCACCAAGAACAAGACAGAGGGGGAATGGAAGGGAGGTTTTATTTATATCTTCAGCATCTTCAACTACTGTCCCGACAACCCAGTAACCAGCTTTTTTTGCTTTTAAAAGAGCGCTTGAAAGATTTGTAACCAGCGATACGGGGACAAAGTTCTCTCCCCCTGACGCTACATGCATGACTGTATCATTAACTTCGCAGGAACCGTGTCCGGGTATTACGAGTGCAATATTCCCAAAGCAGGCAGCGATCCGAATTATTGATCCGAGGTTGTGCGGGTCATTCAGGCCGTCCAGGAACATAATTGACAGTTTTTTTTCAGCAGGAATATTCAGCAATTCTTCAAAAGGGGTATACCGGAATTTCTCTATTTCAGCGACAATACCCTGTAAACGGTCGGCACGTTTAATCCTTGAAAGTTCCTTTTCGCTCACCTTCTTAAAGGGAATTCCGTGGGACTTGATCAGCTTTATGATTCCCTCAGCTCTGAAATTGTCCTGGATAAAGATCTGCTTTATACTCCCGTGATCGGTCTTCAACCGTTCCATTACGGAATTCTTGCCGTACAAATACATTTTATTTTTTGCCAATAGTTCCTCCAGCGTCTGATAGTGACTGAATTGTATGAAGTTATAGCAAAATAAAGACGGAAGTCAAGGGAGAAAGATTTGGTTTCAACCGCTTGCACCGCTTGAGCCGCTTGAACCGTTCAAGCGGCTCAAGCGGTTCGAACGGTTTTAGACGGTTTTAGACAGTTGCAATTACATTGAATATTGATTACTATTTCTGTTATCAAAAAAAGGAGGTAGGAATATGGACCAGAGACCGCCGTTTGATCTGAAAGATTTTAATCTGCCTAAAATAAATTTCAAGGCGATTATTATTGCTGTTATTTTAATGATTGTTTTAAGTTTAGGCTATTCATTCTGGTTTACTGTGGCTCAGGATGAAGTGGGTGTAGTGCTGCGGTTTGGGAAATATACCCGCACGGTTAATCCGGGCCTGAATTTTAAGATTCCCTTTGGCATTGAACAGGAATACAAGGTGCCTGTTGAGCGGCAGCTGAAACAGGAGTTCGGTTTCAGGACATCAACGCCGGGTGCCAGGTCACGTTATACTGCAACAAACTATCAGGAGGAGTCCCTGATGTTGACGGGTGATCTTAATGCTGCCGAGGTAGAGTGGATTGTTCAATTCAGAATTAGTGACCCTTACAAGTTCCTTTTCCGTGTAAGAAATGCGGTGCAGACCTTCAGGGACATTAATGAAGCTGTCATGCGGGGCATCATTGGAGACCGGACAGTGGATGAAGTAATCACATACGGCCGTCAGGAAGTTGCAAGCGCCGTTAGTGTCAAGCTGCAGGAGTTGAGTGATCAGTATGAACTCGGAATAAAGGTTGATCAGGTTGTATTGCAGGACGTGAACCCTCCCGAGACTGTGAAGCCGGCATTCAATGAAGTCAACGAGGCGCAGCAGGAACGGGAAAAACTGATTAACCAGGCCAAATCGGAATACAACAGGGTCATTCCAAAAGCCCGGGGCGAGGCGGAAAGGACCATCGAGGAGGCAAAGGGATATGCGCTTGAGCGTGTTAACAGCGCCAAAGGTGAAGCGTCCAGGTTCAGTTCTGTTTTTAAGGAGTATTCAAAGGCAAAGGAAGTAACGCGCCAGCGCATCTATCTTGAAACAATGAATGATGTTATGCAGAATGTCGGGAGGAAGCTGATTACTGATGAGAAATCTACTGGCATATTGCCGCTCTTCCAGTTCGATAAGGGAGGTGTAAAGTAATGGATAAAACTAAACCTGTTATTATAGCTGTCATTATCCTGCTTTCTCTGGGTATAGCATTTTCATCTGCTTATACTGTGCTTGAGACTGAACAGGTAATTCTTACACAATTCGGCAAACCGATAGGTGATCCTGTTGTAACACCCGGCATTCATTTCAAGATACCGGTTATCCAGAAAAAAAATGAATTTGATAAACGTTTCCTGGAATGGGACGGTGATCCTAACCAGGTGCCTACAAAAGATAAAAGGTTTATCTGGGTTGATACGTATGCAAGATGGCGCATCAAAGACCCTCTCCTCTTTTTTCAGCGTGTGAGAGATGAAAGGGGCGCCAGGTCCCGTCTGAGTGATATTCTGGACGGGGAGACCCGTAATGCTATTGCCAAACATCTGCTGGTCGAAATAGTGCGTTCAACAAACAGGGAGGCTGTGCTGCCTGATGTTGCGGTAGAAGGGGAAATAAGCGTTACATTACAGAAAATTAAATTCGGGAGAGAAGAACTCACGCGTTCAATCATTGAAGCTGCTGCACCGCGTACTCTGGAACTCGGAATAGAGCTTCTCGATCTCAGGTTGAAACGGGTAAATTATGTTGAGGAAGTCCAGAAAAAGATCTATGAACGTATGATCACAGAACGTAAAAGAATAGCGGACAAATTCCGGTCTGAAGGCCAGGGAGCGGCCTCCAAAATTCTTGGAGATAAAGAACGTGAATTAAAAAAGATCCAGTCAGGTGCATATAAAACAGCACAGGAGATCATCGGAAAAGCCGATGCTGAAGCAACCGCTATCTATGCATCTTCATATAACAAGAACAATGAATCCAGGGAATTCTACCAGTTTTTGAAAACCATGGAAACATACAAGACGACTTTATCAGAGAAAGACTGGCTGGTCCTGTCAACAAAGGGAGATTTCTTTAAATACCTTCAGAAACAGTCGGGAAAATAAGTAAAAAAACAGGGTTCAAGGGGTCGAGGATCCAAGGGGTCAAGGGTTTGTTTTTAATTCTTACCTTGAATCCTTGAACCCTCGACCCCTTTTCTTTTATTATGAAAATAGCTTTAATCATTCCAAGAAATACTTCGGAAAAGGAACAGAATTTTTACGACCTGAAATTTATCTCAAAATTTCTGTTTTCGAAAAAATATTTTGCCTATCTTCTGGCTGTCCCTACGTTAGTGTCCCTGACACCGCCGGAGCATGAGGTCAGGGTGTTTGATGAAAATATTGAAGAGATTGATTATGAATGGGATGCGGACCTGGTCGGAATCAGTGTCCGGACAATGTTTGCGAACAGGGCTTACCGGATTTCTGATAAATTTCGCGAAAAGGGGGTAAAGACTGTTCTGGGAGGCATACACCCCACAATGTGCACTGACGAGGCCCTCCGGCATTGTGATACAGTTGTAATCGGGGAGGCTGATAATGTATGGCATACACTGCTGCATGATGCACGGAACGGCGGTCTGAAAAGTACATACAAGGCTGAAAAGGCGACTGACATGACAACTTGTCCCACTCCTGCATGGTCAGTCCTTTCACGGGACAGATATATATCGGACATAGTGCAGACAACAAAGGGCTGTCCCTTCAATTGTGAGTTTTGCTCTGTCTATGCATTTGACGGCCAGAGGATCAGGAATAAGACAGTTGCCCAGGTTATTGAAGAGATTAAAGGGCTGGGCGGCTCGATCGCCAATATGAAGAGGAAAGCTGTTTTCTTTGCTGATGACAATATTATAGCCAACAAGAAATTTTCCCGCGAGCTGTTCCTGGCGTTAAAAGAACATAACGTTAAGTGGTCATGCCAGGCGTCAATAAACATTGCAAAGGACGATGAAATTCTCAGGATGATGAAGGATTGCGGGTGCGGCGCCATGCTTATCGGGCTGGAATCCATATCAGAGAAAAATCTCTCCCAGATGAACAAGGGTGTCAATCTGAAGAATGACTTTATAAGCGCTATTAAAAAGATCCAGTCATATGGAATGCTGGTCAACGGTTCATTTATACTGGGTTATGATTTTGATTCACAGTCCTCTTTTGATGAGCTGATTGATTTTATCGAAGAGGCAAAACTTCTAATGCCGGTAATTAATATCCTTACGCCCTTTCCAGGCACCAAACTGTTTCAGCGCCTTGATAAGGAAGGCCGGATTATTCATAAGGACTGGAGCAAATATGACTCAAAGCAGGTTGTCTTTTTACCTGCCCTTTTAACTCCTGATGAACTGCTGGAAGGGCACAAAAAGGTAATCAGGCAGATTTATTCTTTTGATTCAATTTACAAAAGGCTTCAATACTACTGGAGTGTAGACTTCTGGCGGCTTTTTAATGAAGAGGACCCGATAAAGTTTAAATACCGTCTTCTCTTTGCATTACGTCTTTTAACCCTGCTCTTTTCCTCCAATCTGCAAAGATCAAAGTTTATCCTCAGGATACTACCCAGGGTTTTCGGTAAACGCATCAGGATATCAACTGTACTGGCACTGATGGCTTATAATGATTATGCGTATTCATAGTAATTCAAAAGCCTTCTGAACCGCTTCTTCCGGTGTGTTTACCTTTATAACACCTTCAACATTGTCCCATGTGTTGATTCCGACGACAGGTTTTCCGAGCTTTAGGGCAACAGCGATTTCAGATAGGGTGCCGTATTCCCCTGATACAGCAATCACAGCATCTGCTGATCTTACGACAATTATATTCCTGGCATGGCTGAGGCCGGTTGTTATCGGAATTTCGACAAATCTGTTTGCCTCATTTTTACTGAATCCTGGAAGAATTCCGACTACTGTTCCCCCGGATTCTTTGGCTCCTTTAGAGGCTGCTTCCATTACCCCGCCCAGGCCGCCTGTCACGAGTACAGCGCCTTTCTGTGCTATACGCCTGCCCACATCTTCTGCAGCTTTATAAATATCTTCAGAGCATGTTCCGGCGCCGATTACCGATATGATCATGGTACGTATGTTAACTGATTGGCCGGGCGAAAATAAATTATAAAATTGCGGCCTGCCGGACAGCCTTTTCCCGGAAAGGTGAAAAGAACTGTTCGATTTGGGTTATATTATAATTACGGGAGAACGGCTATACAAAGTAATAATGCTTTGATATTATTTAATTGTAGCTACTCAGCTTTATTCCCTCTTTAGCAAAGAGGGGTTAGGGGAGATTTTATTAATGAATATATTATTTAATAATCCCCCTTTGCCAAAGAGGGAGACCTGAGTAGTTACGTTTAATTAATATTAATTTTAATTTAGGGGAGGACCAATGACCCAGGAATTCAGTGACGCTGCTTCCTGCTGGAAAGCGATTTTGACGGATGTCTCCAAAAACAGGGGATTGTTGTCAGTGATTAAGCAATTTGCATATGAAAATACTACGCCTGCCAAAGTTGTATTTGGAACATCGGGATGGAGAGGTGAGATTGGCACTGACTTTACGTTTAATAATATACGAGTAGTAACTTCTGCGATTATCCGGATGTTTAAGGAAAATGAACCATCTGTGATGAAGGCAATGGGTGTGGAGGATTTTAAGGATATTAAAAGAAAAGGTGTCATAGTAGGTCATGACAACCGTTTTCTCGGTCCTGAATTTGCGAAAGAAGTAATAGGGCTCTTACAAAAAGAGGGGATAAGGGCATGGTACGCAGGCGAGGCTGTTACCCCTGAGTTTTCAGTGGGAATTGAAATGATGAAAGCGGCATGTTCCATAAATCTCACTCCTTCGCACAATCCTGCCAATTACGGGGGTTTTAAGTTTAATCCCTCAGACGGAGGGCCTGCCGGTCCCGAGATCACGACCAGGATTGAAGAGATATCAAACGGGATGATGAATGAATCGGTAGTAATCGGACAGGTCTTGCCTGAGCAGATTGAAAAAATAGACCTGACCAGCCTGTATATTAAATATATAAATGAAAGAAAAACACTGGATATTGAGAAGATCAAAAGCTTTATCGAGAGGGAGGACTGCATTATCTGTATTGATAATGTCCATGGTGCAACACGAGGGAAAATCCAGAGGATTATCGGTGAAAACGGGAAGGTCTGCTATCTGCGTACTGGTGATGATTATCTTTTCGGAGGTCTGGCCCCGGAGCCTTCGGACAGTAATATGGCGGGTATTGAAAAGATACTCGGAGAAAGTAATGCAAAATTCAAGCTTGGGGTCATACTCGATCCTGACGGTGACCGCATACGTCATGCTGACGACAAAATGAAAATAGCAATGAATTATTTTGGCGCAATGGCCCTGCACTTCCTTCATGTGCATAAAGGTTTTACCGGGGTTGCTGCCAAGTCCGTGGGGACCAGCAACCTTGTAAACGCAATCGCGGAAAAACTGAAGGTCCCACTTAAGGAGACACAAGTGGGTTTTAAAAACTTTCGGCCATATATGCTGAGTACTTCCGGGGAAAAGGCCGTGGTTGTATTTGAAGAGTCTGACGGCATATCCGGGTTTAATCATACCCTGGAAAAGGATGCCCTCTTCGGCATACTATTGGCAATTGAGATGATGGCCGTGACCGGAAAAAATTTAAGCGATTATCTGAAAGATATTATGGATGAATACGGGTACTACTATCCGGACAGGTCGGGGATAGCGGTTGACCGTTCCCTTGCCGGAGAAACACTGAAGAAGAGACTTTCTGTCATACATGAACAGTATAAGGAGGGGACGGTTGTAAATATTAACGGAAGCAGCAGAACGGTTATTAAAGTAATCACTGTTGACGGGACAAAACTGGTATTTGATGACGGTTCCTGGCTGATGATAAGACCCTCAGGTACAGAACCAAAGGTCAGGTTTTACATTGAGGCAAGGACCGAAGATGAAAAGAAGGCCGTGTTTGCAACAGCTGAAAAAATGACCAGGGATGCCATCGGGTCCGATTAATTATATGTCAGGGGTATGATATGAACTCCAGAAAAAAAGAACCTCCTTCTTTTGAGATCCTCCCTTTTAAAGACCTGAAAAAGAATTTAGAGTCAAAAAGAGTCAAAGTACCGGCCGCTATCCCTCTGCCCGGGAAAAAGAATGAGCAGAATGATGATGAATTGTTTGATCGTGAAATGAAGGAGGTCAGTGAAATAAAAGAGTATCGTGAGATGCCTGTATTTCCCCGGAAAACGGAATATAAATCAAAAAACTGCAGTTCAGACTCTGAAGCCCTTAAGGCCCTTGAAGATATAATAAAGGGTAAAAGTCCGATAAACCTGCCTGATACGCCGGAGTATGTGGAGTGGGTCAACCGGGATTACATGGAGTATATTGTTGAAAAACTTCATAAAGGACAATATGCTGTCCAGGACTGCCTGGACCTTCACGGTATTTCAGTTGAGGAATCCGGCCAGGAGGTGGAGAGCTTTTTGAAAGAATCCCTTAAAAGAGGGTACCGATGTATAAAAATTATTCATGGGAGAGGTCTCCGATCACCAGACGGCCCTGTGCTTAAAGGTTCTGTTGTGAAATGGCTTCAGTCCCGCTATCGAAAGAAAATAGCGGCCTTTGTGACTGCACGCCAGTGTGACGGAGGACTGGGTGCATTATATATTCTTCTAAGATAAAGCTTTTTCAGTGCTGTCACTTGTAAGTTACTAATAAATTAATATAATTATAAAAAATCCCTTTTATTATGATATCTTGTCCTGCAAATGTGATAAAATGGTTATTAAGCAATTTTGTGTGAAAAATATGATTTGAAAGTTATGGTCAAATGCAGATAAACAAGGTTTTAAAAGAAAGCAATATGAAACATATTTCCGATAAGATCGAGAACAAGAAAAACGATTACCTGGAGTACAATTTTACCCAGAAGGAAAATGATGCTCTCAAAACTTATTTTGATCTTGCACAGGAATTGAACAACATGGAGGAATTTTATGATTTATGTGTCACGATCCCCAAGAGCTTCTTTGACAAGGAGGCATGCCTTTATGTGGTAGATCCAAAAATTAATACACTTGTACTCATTGCACAAACTGGTGATGACAGGTATAAGATGCATACTCCGCCTCCTGAAAATATGAAGCCTTCCGAGGAGCCTTATTATACGGATAATGACACTCTGATACTGACGATCCGCGGCAATGAGCCTCTGATCGAAAAGCTCCCCTTTGAGGTCGAGGATGATGTTCTTGGTATATTGGCGATATATTCGGTCAGGGACCTTGGTGAACACCGGGAGCTTTTTTTTCAGAAGTACGCAAACCGTATCGGCTTTAATATCCATAACCGGTTTCTGGTCGAGAAAAATATTGAACACCTTAAGTTTATCCGCTCGCTTGTTGCAGACATTGAACATAACATAATAGTGCCCAATATGGTTTACAAGCTTTTCCTGAGGGGACTGAGAAGAAAGATAGAGAAAAATACAGAGATGGAAAAGGATTTTATCGAGAAATCTACGGCAGGGCAGTGTGATGATGCCTGTATGAAAAATTATCTGAAGGAGCTGTCAGATATTAACTCCGGTCTGAACACAGAGCTCGAAAATATAGAAAAACATTACAAGAACATGAGCCTGTTCATTGAGACCCTGTTCCGGAAGAGCCACTTTGATCAGGGCCGCCTCTCGATCCGTACTAAAGAATGTAATATGAAAAAAGATGTTGTCAGTCCGCAGCTCGACCGTTATGTGGAACAACTAAAAAGAATGGAAATCTCCATTGATGACCGGTTCAGCGGGATACCGGATGCCGAGATAATTACGGTTGTGGACGTGGGGCTGATAGCCCAGGTATATGCTAACCTCTTTTCAAATGCGCTCAAGTACACTCAGGAGATTACTAATGATACGGGTGAAAAAAAGAAATACATATCCTACGGACATGAGGTAATCAGTGATTATTTTGGACCGGGAAAAGACGGGGTCAAATTCAATGTGTTCAGCACAGGCCCCCATATCGAGGTTTCGGAGAGGGACAGATTGTTTGATGAAAGATACCGCGGGAGCAACGCAGAGGAAAAGCCGGGTACAGGCCATGGTCTTTCCTTTATCAAAAATGCCGTTGAGATTCACGGCGGGGTAGTTGGCTACGAGGCCACCCGATGCGGCAACAATTTCTATTTTATCCTTCCTAAATAGTGTAGAATAATTTCTTATGACAATACTTGCACTTTCTTTTGCATCCTATCTTTTCGCCCTGTGGAAGAGGCCGCTTTTGTACCTGGGAGTTGCACTGCAGGTCGTATATATTTTTTCCAGGGGAGGAGAGCTGGGAAGACTGCCGCTTGTAGGACCGCATGATACTCTTGTTTTCCTGGCTGCATCTATGGCCGGTTTTGCCATTCCATTCGGGTTTACTCTAAAAAAACGTACGGATTTTTTTAATGTGATCGCTGTGGTTGCCGCCATATTCACAGCGTTTGTTATGACGGCAAAACAGCATAACGCGCCTCTTCCGCCTATATTGAAGACATTCTGGTTTGAGTGCCACGTTGTGCTTGCGTTTATGTCCTATGCACTTTTCGGGATTGCAGCGGTACTTGGAGGGATTTTTTTTAAAGACAATGACAGCTCTATTGATGGTCTGGCATACAGGGCCGTTCTGATAGGTTACTGCCTTTTTACTTTATCAATGGTTTTTGGCGGAATATGGGCTTATCTTGCGTGGGGTACATACTGGGTATGGACGCCGAAGGAGCTATGGACGAGCATATTATGGGTGTTTTACAGCTTCTATCTTCACGCAAGGTTGAGACAGTGGTGGATGGGAAAGCCTATGGCCTGCCTCGGTATTATAGGTTTTGGAGTGGTTTTGTTTACATATCTCGGGGTGAGTCTTTTGATGAAGAGTTCGCATAGCTTTTAAACAATTACGAATTATGAATTAAGGACTACGGAATTTGTTATGACATTTCTTAAATATATAGCAGATTTTTTCTTTTCGCTGAGGACGACCCTCTGGCTGCTGGCGGTCAGTCTTGTCTTTATGTTTGCGGGTGCGTTTATTATGCCGGGTAAGAATGAATTCCGGGAACTTCACTCAACTCCGCTTATTGAGTGGATACAAAACCAGCCTCTGAATTTAACGTGGTGGCTTTGGTGTTTGATCGGGCTTCTGGCGGTCCTCACAGTGAATACCCTGTTTTGCAGTGTTGAGTCAATTGTAAAAAAGCGTAAGGTTACACAGTGGCTGCTTCTCATATCACCGCAGATTATTCATATCGGCTTCCTTTTTATCCTGCTGGCACATCTTTTAAGCGGGCTCGGTGCTTCTCAAAAGCTTTTGCCTGCAAGAGAGGGGACTCAATTAAAGATTGCGGGGAACGATACTGTGTTAAAAGTGAATAACATAAACATCAAAATGGATTATTACGGTAACCTGGAGGACTGGGCAGTGGCGGTCGAGTACCTGTCAAAGGGAAAGTCATTCCTTAAAGATACGATCAGGCCGAATAACCCGTCTGTGTGGCAGGGCTTTAATATAAATGTAAAGGACCTCAGGGCCTATCCGGTAAAGGCTGTTCTTTTGCAGATTAACAGGGAGCCGGGGGCATTATGGGCACTGGTCGGGGGGATTGTGTTTACGGTGGGAATTGTTATTCTGATCCTGCTTAAGATTAAGCTGGAAAAATGAACAATTAAGTCGTCATTCCCGTAGTCTGTTGAGCGGGAATCCAGTCTTTTCAACGACTTCTGGATTCCCGATTAAGGACTTCGGGAAAGACGGACAAATAAACCGAGTTTATACACAGGCTCTAATTGTATTTAGTAATTGGTAATTAGTTTTTGAATACTGCATCCAGGAGAGTTTTATCCTTAAGTAAATATTCTTTCTCCTCAATCTTCTTTTCCAGGGTCCTTATACGATTTTCAGGGAAGGGATGTGTTGCAAAATAGTATGAAAAGCGCCCCCTATTTTCCTGTTTTGACATCCTTTTAAAAAAATCAGTTGCTCCGGCAACGTGTCCATATCTCCTGTTTAAAAGGTCCAGGGCCCAGAGGTCGGCCGCGCTTTCCTGGTGCTGTGAAAATTTCATCTCGACACTCAATAACGAATTCATGATAAATCCTGAAACCCTGCTGTCTCCTCCGAAAAGTGCTGCCGATGCTGCCAGTAAAACAAGCCTGCGCCCAAGGCCCCGCAGGTGGTCCCTGTTTGCAAAGTGACCCAGTTCATGGGCCAGGACAAAGGCAAGCTCATTTTTCGAACCAGCCCCTTTTACGAGTGCAGAAAAAATTACGATGTTGCCTCCCGGAAGGGCCAGGGCATTTTCACGGGTATTCGCGATTATATGTATTTTATATTCAGGGGGTGGCTGGACGGAATCTTTATTGGTTGGAATTTCAGCTGCCAGCCTGTCAAGCATTAATTGAAGTGCTGTTCCGGCAGGGGTAACTTCCGAATCCTCATAAACTGATGAATACAGGGATCCAAGTTTCTGCTCAATACTTACAGGCAGACTTGTCACTACAAGATCTAAGGCAATTCCCAGAGCGGCATAGACAACAATTACTATTCCGAGTATTCCTCCAAGGAGAATGGCGAATTCCTTTAAGGGAGATGTCCGGGAAACATTAACATTTCCCCTCAATTCTTTCGGTACGTATTTCATTAAGTCTTCTTTAGTGTAATCGCTGTTCCATACGCTATCGCTTCTATGCTGCCGATGGTATTTCTTTTGTTGGCTGTCTGGCCTATCGATGATGTCTCTATGCGGAGGTTTAAAATTACGTCCGCTCTGCCGGCTTTTTCTTTCATTCTCAAAATAGCTTCCCGGCGTGCCCTGTCAATCAGGGTCTCATAAGACACTACTTCACCGCCGAAGATGTTCCTGAGCCCTGCCAGGATGCGTTTGAAGTAATCCAGTGAGATCACGGCATTGCCTGAAACAAGGATGGCATTTTCAACTTCACTTTCTTTGAAGGATTCTTTTTTAGTGGTAACAGCGGGGAGGTTTAAATAGCGGCGTTCTCTTGTTTCGATTGACCTGTAATGTTTACGTTCTGCAAGTGTCCCGGCTGTATAACCAAGGACTGCAAGAATAATAAATATAATAATCTGTTCCATGATTTCCCCCTCTTATTCTACCCGTACGGCTGTTCCATAAACATAAAGCTCGGATGCCCCCTGCGCAACAGCCGAAGTTGCAAAGCGGACATTTACAATAGCATTGGCCCCAAGCTGCCTTGCCTGCTCTGTCATGCGGTCGGTCGCCTGTTGTCTGGAGTCATGCAGCAGTTCCGTATAACCTGTCAACTCACCGCCAACTATATTCTTCAGTCCTGCCATAATATCCCTGCCAACATGCTTTGCACGGACAGTACTTCCTGATACTAATCCGTAGTGTTCAACAATGGATTTTCCAGGCACAGACTCAATATTTGTGAGTATCATGTAACCTCCTTTTTATTAGAAATGTGTTAAATTTATCTGTATTTAAAATTATCAGGAAATAGAGGACCTTGTTTTTATTGTTTAATTAGTACCTGTTGCGGAAAGCCCGATTTGTCACCCTGAACTTGTTTCAGGGTCTCATAACCATTTGATATCCTGAGATTCTGAAACGAGTTCAGAATGACATTCATGATAATTATCTGTTTCCGCAACAGGAACTAATTATACAATTAATACGCCGCGGATTTATAATATTATGTTTAACCCGAAATGTGAAAGAAGAAAATTTCATGAAAGAATATGAAGAAAGAATAAAGCATGCTATCCATCTTCTTGAGACATCCGAGAAAATTGCCGCCTTTACAGGCGCCGGGATTTCAACTGAATCGGGGATATCGGATTTCAGGAGCAAGGGGGGTGTATGGGACCGTTACAGGATTGTTACGTATCAGGAGTTTATTGCAAGTCATGATGCAAGAGTTGAATACTGGAGCATGAAAAAAGAACTTTTCAATGAAATGAAGGACGCAAAGCCCAATAAAGCCCACGCTGCCCTTGCAGACCTGGAAAAAAAGGGAAAGCTGAAATGCCTCGTGACGCAAAACATAGACGGTCTCCACCAGGATGCCGGGAGCTCTCATGTGATAGAGCTTCATGGTACAAACCGTCAGGCAATATGTCTGGACTGCGGAGAAATGTGGCCCATAGAAGAGATACAGGCAAGATTGAATGCCGGAGAGTTTGATCCTGCATGCGAGGAGTGCGGCGGATTTATCAAGCCTGCGACGGTTTCTTTTGGACAGCCGATGCCTGAACATGAAATGATACGGGCTAATGAGTGTGCTGTAAAGTGTGATCTCTTATTAATGATAGGTTCATCTCTTCAGGTCGAACCTGCAGCATCCATTCCCAGAGAAGCGAGCCGGGCTGGAGCAAAACTGATTTATATTAACCGTACACCAACTCCGACGGATAATCTTGCGGAAATTATTTTTAATGAGAATGCAGGTAATGTAATGACGGATATGGTAGAAGGGACCGGGAGAGGTTTAATATGACACCTTTAGGACATTTGTCAGTATCATATATTTCGGGTAAATCTATTAAGAATATTTCACTGTCTGCAATTATCATCGGCGGCGTACTGCCTGATATTGATTTCCTGTTTATATTTTTTGACTGGTTCAATCAATATCATCGTGTTATTACACATAATCTGTTTTTTATAGCTCTGGCTGCGTTCATTGGTTCTTTCCTTGTGTCCGGCAATCAGAGGAAGATTGTCGCGATAAGCATTTTTTTAGGAGGTTTCTCTCACTTACTTATTGATTCATGTATGGATACCAACCCGACAAATGGAACAGGTATAGCGTTACTTTGGCCGTTTTATTCAGGGTTCTTTTCACCGTTTAATATTTTACCTGCCTCAGGGAACAGCGCAGGATGGGGTAATCCGGCCAGAATGGTCATGCCTGTTTTATTCTCAATGCGGTATGAACTTCCATTTTATCTGATAGCAGGATATTTGTTTTTCAGAAAAAAAAGACTTGCCCCATATCGAAATACAACTTAATGTTATCTCTTTCTAACAAAAATAAATAATTTTATTAGGCTGTCTATGTACGCAATTAATAACATAAATTAATATTTGCATAATTGCGCAACTATGCATAACCTCCTGATAAATAATAGAAAAAGCTTGACAAAGTTTTTTCTATGATAGAATAGTTCTTAATTAAGTAATGCATTAATTAAAAATAAGTTTACATTAATTGTTTTTTATATGGAGGTTAATATGTTTATTCCAGAGAAAGTTTCTAAGAAGAGGTTTTTATCAAGTTTCTTTGTTTTATGTTTGAGTGTTTTTATTTTGACTATTGCTGTTCCCGCTCAAGCTGATGAATTGTGGGAATGGTCATGGGGCAGCATGGGGACACAAACCGGCGACTATTCTACGCCAACAAACGGATGGGTCACGCTTACGGTAACTAATAACACAGATTTTGCATGGGGTGATATGCGCTTTGAAATATGGTCATGCCCCTGGATGGGATGTGGAGACATTACAAATGTAGGTTTCTTGGAAGGTACTCATGATGAGATGGAGACACCAGTTACGGATCGTTCTCCGTTTACATATAATATTGATAATATTTCAGTAGGAGCTACCCTCGATTATTTTTATTATGATAATCCGATTTACTCGGGCGGAGACACAGGGATGTTTAAGTTCAAAATTGACAATCCTGACGGTGTATTATATACACTAGCAGTGATCCCAAGTATAGTTCCGGAGCCTGTTAGTTCCACGTTATTTATCGTTGGTGGTGCGACATTAGGATTCAGGCGTTTCAGAAAAAATTTCAAGAAATAGTTTCTTTATAGTTATGGAGTAATTTTAAGGCAGGGTCTGAATGGCGACCCGATCGCTTAACGTGTTGGTGCTTCACTCTAAGGGGTTGTTTTTATATGCAATAGAAGGCAAGATTTCCAAAAACATATTATATCAATAGTTTTTGCTTTTTTTCGATTATATATCGGGGGATTACAGGGGTCTTTCAACACGTTAAGCGATCGGGTTGGTCTGAATGGCTCTGCCTTTTTTATGTAATGATTAGGGCATAAAATTGTTAATTAAATGAGAACAATTCACAATGCCCCTCTGTCCAGAGTTCTGTATTGAATGGCCTCCGAAATATGTTCGGCGCTTATCTTCTCTGCTGCTTCGAGGTCGGCGATTGTTCTGCTGACTTTCAGTATCCTGGTATAGGCCCTTGCCGATAGACCGAGTTTCTGCATTGCAAGTTCAAGGATGCTCTGGGCGTCGGAGTTGAGAAAACAGTATTTTTTAATATGTCTTGACTGCATCTTGGCGTTTGAATAAATGTTTTCATTTTTGAATCTCTCAACCTGTGCCTCTCCGGCCTTCTGGAGTCTTCTGCGGATTTTTTTTGAAGTTTCCCCGGAGAATTTGTTTGACAGGTCTTTATAGGGTACAGCGGGTACCTCTACATGTATATCAATCCTGTCAAGCAGAGGGCCGGATACCCTCTGTCTGTAACGGTGTATCTGTGACGGCGAACAGACACATTGATGCCGAGAGTCACCCAGATAACCGCACGGACACGGGTTAAGTGCCGTAACGAGCATTATGGATGCCGGATATGTAATGGATGATAATGCCCTTGATATGGTGACGTGACCATCTTCCAGGGGCTGTCTCAGGACTTCAAGGACATTCCTCTTGAATTCAGGCAGTTCGTCAAGGAATAAGATCCCGTTGTGTGTCAGGCTTACTTCTCCCGGTTTAGGCACAGTC
>JBDLIC010000058.1:0-20362 GCA_039715075.1 Nitrospirota bacterium | reverse complement strand
TGCACCCAACTATCATTGGTATTAAAAACTTCTCCAGAAGTTCTCCAGTATCCACATTGCCAGGAACGAGTATCTTTAACATCTATTCTAACCCCACGAACCTTATCACCTGGATATACTCTGCTCAGATTGGCTTTAACATAACCCTCAATAATATAATCTGTTTTTGGTTCTAAAGAAATTGTTTGTTTCCAAGAAATGTTAGGATCATTTCCAGTAAAATCCATCCTGACTGAATTATTACCCAAATGTGATATAACGCTATCTAACTTCATGCCAGTGTAATCGGCAGGCCAGTAAACCCATTCATCAATCAGCTCGTCCTCATCAACATCATTTTCAAAGCCAGAGTTTCTTATGTAATTCTCAATATTACCGCTCGTTACCGAAATGTATATTCCCTCTCCTTTAGTGCCTGACAGATTCTCGGTTTTTATTAATCCGGTCAATCGATACCATGTATCGAGCTTGATCTTAGTCTCTTTCCAGGCATGATAGTAATGCACATCCTCCATATTATTAAAAGATATGGTCAAAACTCCTTTACTATCGATTGCATTTTTAACTCCGGCAGGTTGTTTATCTATAATCCAGTCTTTCCCGGTAAGAGTATCACCGATAATCCGCTCATAATAGTGCTCTCCATATGCAGGTTTTACCTGGTACTTTCTATGGTAAAAAGGATCTTTCTTTGAATATTGATAACTCTTTGAAATGACTTCTGCATTTAACATTTTGGCGCCAAAATGTTTATTGTAGAATTGAAACACATAATAAACTGGTCTAAGCTTATACGGAGGGGCACGCCCCTTGATCACTCCTGGATTAGTGAGATTAAAATGGTGATAAGTTGCAAGTGAAATATTGTCGGCAAGCATTAACTGTTTTACATGTTCAGCAGTTATAAGGGCATTACCGAATGATTCAAAATAGTCAAAATCAGATTCGTTATAAGATCCCCCATACTCCGTAACAGCTATAGGGACATAAGATCCAGTTAGTTCATAAATAAGATCATTTAATTCTTTGTATTCATTGTGAAGCTTTCCATGAGTTCCGGCCAGCCCTACAGCAAAAAGATTTTCTGCTGAAGTACATATGACATACCCGGGATTTGCATCTTGACATGCTGTGTCATTTGCATCACAGCATCCGCTAAACCTTGGAACGTATTTATGGATTATGTAGAAATCAGCTTTATTGGATAGACCCGGGATAACGGACATATTCCATCGACGATGGTGAGTCCAAAAGTGATAGCTTCCCGATATAACTGCTCCAAGCCTGATATTGGAATCAACTGCCTTCATAGCTCCCTGGTACTGAAGATAATTCTTCACATATGTTTCAGGCTCATCCAAGTAGTAATCATAACTTTCATTGCCATATTCAAACCATTCGACATGCCATGGTTCTCCAATACTGCTCATCCCAAGGGCATATCTGTCACAGACTCGCACCTGCGCCCAGTCACTACTGCTAATAGTGTTGTTCTCATCTTTCACATATACAGTACTGTTAATGCAAATTTTCTCATAGTTTGTTTTATTTATTGAAGTTGTGCATGTCCCGTCACAGGGAGCATTTAAGTATTCCACCATTTCTGCCGCTGCCTGTGATGATACTTTCCAGGGATACTCTGAAATTCCTATTACAGGCTTAGCTCCAACTTCACTGCAAAAGCTCAGAAACTCGGGAAGGCCAAATATCACAGCTTGACCAAAGTTGATCTGACTGCGGCCATCATGCTGACCACTCCAGTATATATGAGGTCTCTTTTTGATCGGGCCAACTGCATGCTTCCAGAAGTACGCGCCAAATCCTCCAGGAAATCTAAAGTACCTAACACCCATATCTCTGGCATACTCAACTACTTCCTGCACAGAAGTATAGTGAACTGGATCCCAGACTCCCAAGCCAGTTATATGACTGATACCATACCGAAAATGAGCCGGTGACCAACTTGTTGGACTCCCTGACAGAGCACTCCCCATAACACCATAATTCACATCTTTTAATTCATTAGTAACATCAACTGTAATACTGGAGAGGTGAATATTTTCTGTCCCAATTTTCAAATTACTTTCCGGAATACTCTTATGCACAAATGATTCATTGACCTGGATATCACCATTTTCATGAGTCAGCAGATGTGACATTCCTGATGAGGCAGAAGAGGGTTTTCCCCTGAGATCCCCTCTGCATCCAATAGCCGACAAAACTGCAATCAGTAATAATATGAATGTGTAACCATTCTTTAAAAAAATCTTTTTTTTCATACCTTCACGATTTCCACAATGATCTCATCTAATCTCAGGATTGGGATCAAATCAGACTCAGAGTAACAGAAAATATACATAATAAACCCACGTTAGCTATACAGCCTTTGATTATATTTCCAAGGTTGAGATAAAAACAATTAGCTTAAAATTAATTTTTAACTTTTATAATCGATGACTTATAATTGGAATTTTGTATTGTAATTCAATAAAGTAAATTGAGAATTTCTCTTAAAATCACTTTTTTCTCTTTTTTTAGAATTATAAATGATTACTTAAAAATATCATAAAACAGGATATGAAGAAAACTAATATTTAAGCGTTTCCCTGATATAGTTGACCTAGCCTGTCGACCATAAAAGGATAGTGTAAACTCGATTGTGTGAAATTGTAAACGGTAAAAAAAGAGGCGTACCTCCTATAAAATAATTCGTTAGACCAATAACAAATAAAAAAGGAGGAACACCCATGAAAATTAAGATTAGCGTACCAGAAGTAGTGAGTTTAATCAAAGAAATTCAGAAAGAACCGGCAGCTGAGGATTTGTCACTTATGTATCTGACGGGGATAAGTACAAGAACATTGTCTATGTTAAGCAGACGACTGATCGGGATTTGTGATAAAATACATCAAATGGTCAAAGTTAAAATCTGTGGAATAACCAACCTGGAAGACGCTTTTGCGTCAGTTAATTATGGTGCCGATGCCCTGGGTTTTGTTTTCTATTCAAAAAGTCCCAGGGCTGTATCACCTGAAACGGCAAAATCAATTATTGCCTCCCTGCCTCCATTTGTAACAACTGTTGGAGTCTTCGCCGATGAAGAAAACATAAAAGTTCAAAATATCGCCTTGTTTACAGGACTTAATGTCATTCAATTTCATGGCTCAGAGTCTCCCAAAGAATGTGCCCTTAAAAAAAAATTCATTAAGGCTATTAGAATAAAAGACAGAACAGATCTCAAGCACCTTACCCAGTATAAGAAATCATCAGCATTTCTCCTTGACACCTATTCCCCTTCTGAAATCGGGGGCACAGGTCTGGTATTCAACTGGGATATTGCAGTTGAAGCCAAAAAGTACGGCAAAATTATTCTCGCAGGAGGTCTTAATCCTGAAAATATCGGTGAAGCAATAAAACTGGTCCAACCATATGGCGTTGATGTATCATCAGGCGTCGAAGGCAGTGAAAAAGGCAGAAAAGATCATCAGAAAGTGAAGCTTTTCCTTGAAAGCGCCCAAAAAGCTTTCCGGCAATATAAATGATCCCTCAACTGCTTCTTCCTTACCCTTAAAAAAAGAATGCTCAACATCAAGGTAGTATCTCCCTATTAAGGAATATCACCTAAATTCTTGATATTCAGTTTTTAAGAAGAAATGAAGAAAGCAATATAGGCATTCTGTATCCAGGTTTTGGTAAGTGAACATGATTGGCCTCAGTCTTGTAGATTACGGTTTTCTTTTTTGGCTTATCAGCGAAAGATCAATATATGCATTTTCAATAAGATAATTTAATACTATGTTTACACATTCTTCTAAATTAAACTTGTCAGTTTCCAATATTATTTCGGGATTTTCAGGTTCTTCATAAGGCGCGGAAATACCTGTAAACTGTTGAATGTCACCAATTTTCGCTTTTTTGTATAATCCCTTCGGATCACGTTTTTCACATTCGCTGATTGAGCACTTAACAAAGACTTCAATAAACTGGTCTTTTTCCAGCAGGGACCTCAACTGTTTGCGGTCTTCTCTATATGGCGCAATGAATGCTGCAAGTACCAACAGACCAGCATCTACAAACAATTTCGAGACCTCTCCAATCCTCCTTATATTCTCCTTTCTGTCTTCAGGCGACAGAGCAAGGTCCTTATTGAGCCCGTGACGAACATTGTCTCCATCTAATACATAACTATGTATTCCTGATCTGTGAAAGTATTTATCCAGCGCATGCGCAACAGTTGATTTCCCCGAAGCCGATAATCCGGTGAACCATAGCACACAACTTTTATATCCGTTGCTTTTCCAGCGATCATCTATAGTTACAGATTGTTCGTGCCAAACTATATTATTATCATTCATAAAGAATATTATACTGTTTGGAAAAATAAAAAAACAGACCATTTCCGGCTTCACCTGAGAATTTCGGAGAATTCTATTGTTATTCAATACCTTTATGATATAATATTGATTCTCTATTTTTTACGCTTCTATAAAAGATTAATGGAAATGAAGAAAAAAACTGAATCGATTCCGGATACAAAAGGGCACTTTGGCCAGTATGGCGGCAGGTTTGTCCCGGAAACCCTGATGCCGGCTCTCATTGAACTTGAAAAAGCCTACAGTAAGCACAAGAAAGATAAGGACTTTAGTGAAAAACTCAAGTCACTACAGACAAACTATATCGGAAGACCTACATCACTTTATTATGCTAAACATCTTTCAGCACATTTAGGCAAGGCAAAGATCTATTTAAAAAGGGAAGACCTCTGCCACACCGGAGCGCATAAGATAAACAATGCAATAGCCCAGGCACTTCTTGCAAAAATTATGGGCAAGACCAGGGTGATTGCGGAGACAGGAGCAGGCCAGCACGGGGTGGCTACAGCGACCGGCGCTGCACTTGTCGGTCTTGAATGTGAAATTTATATGGGCTCCGAAGATATCAGGCGGCAGGCCCTGAATGTATTCAGGATGAAGTTACTCGGTGCAAAGGTCACAGATGTATCAATCGGTTCCAAAACATTAAAAGATGCTATCAATGAAGCCCTGCGTGACTGGACAACAAACGTAGGAAACACCCACTATGTGCTTGGGACAGCATTCGGCCCCCATCCCTACCCTGTTATGGTACGGGATTTTCAGTCTGTTATCGGGAAGGAAGCCCGAAAACAGATCATGAAGGCTGAAAACAGGCTTCCCGACTGCCTCATAGCATGCGTCGGAGGCGGCAGCAATTCAATCGGCCTCTTCCATGCTTTTCTTAATGATAATATAAGGATGATCGGCGTTGAGGCCGGAGGTCATGGAATTAAGTCAGGTAAACATGCGGCCCGCTTTGCTGGCGGTTCGCTAGGGGTTTTTCAGGGATGCAAAAGCTACCTGATCCAGAATAATGACGGCAATGTCCTCGGAACACATTCTGTCTCGGCAGGTCTGGATTATGCCTCAATCGGCCCGGAACACTGCTATCTGAGAGACCTGCATAAAGTCGAATACACATATGCAACAGATAGAGAAGCACTTAAAGCCTTTGAGCTTCTAAGTAAAATCGAAGGGATCATCCCTGCTCTTGAGTCTGCCCATGCAATAGCGGAGGCAGTCAAAATCGCACCAAAAATGAAGAAGGATTCCATTATCATAGTAAATCTTTCCGGCAGGGGAGACAAAGACGTACAGGAAGTAGCAAGAATAAAAGGGATCAATCTTTAATGCAGGGGCATATTACAAAATGCCCTTACGGTATTACTTTATATGAGTAGAATAACAAAAGCATTTATAGAATTAAAAAAGGCAGAAAGGAAGGCCATGATTCCATATATAATGGCCGGGGACCCTTCGCTTGAAGCCACAAAGAAACTGGTTGTCGAACTTGAAGAGGCCGGAGCTGATATTATTGAGCTTGGGGTACCGTTTAGCGATCCCCTTGCTGACGGGCCTACAATCCAGAAAGCATCAGAACGCTCTCTCCAGAAAGGCACAACCCTCAGGAAAGTCCTTACGCTTGTGAAGCAAATAAGAAAAGATTCGGAAATACCGCTGATACTCATGACATACTTTAATCCTGTTTTCAAGTTCGGCATTGAACCATTTATCAAACAGGCTGTCAAAGCAGGAGTCGACGGTGTAATTATCCCGGATTTAATTCCGGACGAAGCCGCTGATTTTACCAGGCTGTCAAAAAAACATAAGCTTGATACGATCTTCCTCCTTGCTCCGACAAGCACCCCTGACAGGATTAACAAAGTGGCAAAGGCCTCAACCGGATTTATTTACTTTGTCTCCATAACAGGGATAACCGGTTCCAGACTATCGATCAGTAAAACCATGAAGAAAACCCTGAACTCAATAAAACGTATCTCAAGCAAACCGGTGGCAGTAGGTTTCGGCATTTCAAACCCTGACGAAGCCTCAACAGTATCAAAACTGGCAGACGGTGTTATTATCGGGAGTGCGATCGTAAAGTTAATCGCTCAGAAAAAGAGCATAAGAAATTTTGTAAAGAATATCAGAAAGGCAATATGAGAGTAAGTTGTCAGGGTACAGGGGACAGGGGGCAGTAAGCAACTGACAACTGATACCTGACAACTGACAACTGTTTTTAAAAAATGGCGTGGTTCAAAAAAGATAAAAGCAAAACAGAGAAAAAGGTCAAAGTCCCTGAAGGACTCTGGGTTAAATGCAACTTATGCAAGGAGATCATTTACCGGAAAGAACTCGATAAAAACCGGAAAATCTGCCCCAAGTGCAACTATCACTTCAGGATTTCAGCCAGCGAACGCATATCACTCCTGACAGACAACGGCAGTTTTGCCGAAATTGCCGTAGACCTTAAATCCGGAGATCCCCTGGATTTCAGAGATCAGAAACCCTACAAAGACCGGCTTAACGATTTACAAAAAAAGACGAATATTCTGGACGCAGCAAATGCCGGCAGCGCCCTGATCGGTAAACATCCCGTTATTATGGTAGTTCTCGATTTTGCTTTTATGGGCGGAAGCATGGGGTCCGTTGTAGGGGAAAAGTTTGTCCTGGCTGCGGAAAAGGCCGCAAATGAAGAACTGCCCCTTATATCAGTCGCCTCTTCAGGAGGCGCAAGGATGCATGAAGGGATCATCTCTCTTATGCAGATGGCTAAAACCTCTGCAGCAATAGCCCGTCTAAAAGAAAAGAAAATGCCCTATATTTCGATCCTTGCTGATCCAACGTTCGGAGGGGTTTCAGCCAGCTTTGCCATGCTTGGTGATATAATTATTGCCGAACCCAAAAGCCTGATAGGTTTTGCAGGACCAAGGGTTATCGAGCAGACAATAAAACAACAGCTGCCCCAGAACTTTCAGACAGCTGAATTTTTACTTGAACACGGAATGATAGATATGATAGTTAACAGAAAAGAACTCAAGCAGACTGTTACCAAGCTTTTGTCCTTGATTGCCGGAAACGGCCGTTAGGGCTCAGTCATAAATAGAAAACAGCACTTTTTCATCTTCAATTATAATTACACATGACCCGCGACTCTGAAAAATACGATACTACCGTAAACTACCTCTACAGCCTGCAGAAACACGGCATAAAACTCGGTCTGTCCAATACGGTAAAATTAATGGAAATCCTGGGGAACCCCCATGAATCGTTCCATTCAGCCCATATTGCCGGGACAAACGGCAAAGGTTCCACAGCAACTGCAATTGCCTCAATACTGAAAGAGAGCGGGTTCAAAGTCGGTCTGTTTACTTCTCCACACCTGGTAAGTTTCACAGAACGAATACGCATTAACGGCAAAAGAATATCCGAAGATGATGTAATAGATATTGCCTCTGAGGTCCGCAGGTCCATTTCCGGCAAAGACCTGAACCCCACTTTTTTTGAATTCGTTACTGCGATGGCATTTCATTACTTTGCACAAAACAATGTTGACTGGGCTGTAGTCGAAACAGGAATGGGCGGAAGACTTGATGCAACAAATGTTATACATCCCGAGATAACGCTCATCACAAATATAAGTATTGACCACAGCGAGTTTCTCGGAAGCAGCATATCAGATATAACCTTTGAAAAAGCAGGAATCATTAAACCCGGAGTCCCCGTTATAACAGCATCAGACGACCCGGATGTTATCAGTCAGTTGTCCGGTATCGCAGATAATTCCGGCGCCGAAACACATATATATAGTAGAGATTTTGAGGGGACACTGCTTGAGATGGATGTTAATAAAATAACTATGGACTATTCCGGCTACAGCACTTACAAAAACCTTACTGTACCGGTCTCCGGGCATTATCAGCTCTATAACATCTGCATGGCAATAAGGGCATGCGAGATATTAAGAAAAAACGGTGTTCCCGTATCTGATAATTCCTTAAGGAATGGAATCCGCAATTTAAAGCTTGAGGGAAGACTGGAAAAAATATCGGATTCGCCCCCCATCTTCCTTGACGGTGCACATAATCCCGAGGCATCCGGATCTCTGGCCGACTGCGTACGAGAACTGTTTCCTGACAAAAATATATTTCTCATTGCGGGAATTATGGGCGACAAGGATGTCAGGGAAATCCTTGCCCCCCTGCTGCAAATCGCCGATTCCATAATTTTAACAAAACCGGAATACGATAGATCCGCATCTCCGGAAAAACTCAGGGACCTGGCCATGGATATTATAAACGCAGGACCAACCGGCACTCCTTCTCTCATTGAAAGCACCGATTCTGTAGTAGAAGCCATGGACCTTGCAAAATCCCGCTGCAATGAAAAAACTATTATACTCGTAACCGGGTCTTTTTATACAATCGGTGAAACAAAAGAAGTTCTGGGTTCCAGCGGGGTTTTATCCAGGTTGAGGGAATAACCACTGAGAAGTCAGAAAAAAATGAGGAACAATAATTTCAGAAACCGGACTGCGAAATGAAAACCTGCGGAATAATATTTAATAAGGCTATTTTTTATTTTGTACTATTAACTTTTTATTTCCTCTTCCCCATTTTTTCTGTATCCGCACAGGAAGAAGCGGACATAACAGCAGACCATCTCGAATACATCTCCGAAACGAACACATATATTGCAAAGGGATCTGTAAAAATAGTATTGAAGGACACTACGCTTCTTGCTGATGAGATCCGCCTGAACAGCAGGACATCAGACGTAGACGCCTCCGGCAATGTTATTTATGAAGATCCCGAAGTTATTATTAAAGCAGACAGAATTGAACTGAATATCAAATCAAAACTCGGGACACTTTACAACAGTACTATTCTCTATAAAGAAAATAATATCCATGCAAAGACAACAAGCCTGAAGAAAACAGGGGAAAGAACATTTTTCCTTGAAGATGCGACCATCACTTCATGTAACGCTGACCCCCCTGCATGGCATATAACTGGAAAAGGTATCACAGCCACAAAGCATAAAAGCATACAGGGAAAACATGCCGTATTCCGGGTGAAAAACATCCCTGTCCTGTACACTCCATACTTCTGGGCGCCTCTCAGCAAGGAACGTGAAACAGGCTTTCTTTTTCCTGAATACGGTTACAGCAGTACCAGGGGACATTATTTTAGAGAGGGATTTTTCTGGGCAATCAGGGACGATCAGGACCTCAGCATATATCTTGACTATTACGGTGAAAAGGGAATTGCCGAGGGGCTGGATTACAGGTATGTAATTTCGCCTGAAGCCAGTGGTGAACTATGGATGTACCATGTCAGAGACAATGATCCTTCAAGAGAACTGTTCGAAGTTAAAGCATATCACAATCAGGAATTCCAAAATGATATGTCCGGTTATTTAAAATTACACATGGTTAATCAGCCCGATTACTACGAAACTATGGACTCAACTTCTGCCGGCAGGTTCGGTCTCTCATCATGGAAAACTGATCCGTTCGGTTTTGCATCCGAAGAAAGACTGCAGAAGTATCTTGAATCCAATCTTCATCTCTCAAAATCTTTTGCCGGAGGCAGGACATACTTGCTGACACAGGGCAGGCAGAGCCTGGAAGGCAGCTCAGAGAACATTCCTCAAAGCCTGCCCGAAATTGGGCTTATCATCAAGACATTGTCAGTAAAGAACCTTTCCTTTAATATGGCCTTTAAGGGGACAAACTTCTGGAGAGAAGAGGGACAGCATGGCCGAAGGTATGACATAAACCCGAACCTCTACTTCAGCTATGGAAGACTGATAAATATTACTCAGAGGCTCGGACTGAGAGAAACTGTCTATATTCTTGAAGACCCCTTCATGTACAGAAACAGATTTCTGTATGATACAAACACATCTCTGACAACAAAGTTTTTTAAAAAATTCGATTCATTCATTCATATTGTCGAACCCTCCCTGGAATATGAATACACCCCTCATGTAGATCAAAGCGGTATACCTTTTTTTGACTCGACCGATTCCATACCTCAGACGCGGAAAATTAATTATTCATTGACAAACAGAGTCTCGGGACTGGCTGAAAAAGGGATAGAAGCAAGGTTCAGACTCTCCCAGAGCTACAGTTTCCTTAAAACAGATGAAGAGTTATCCCCGGCACTTGCGGAAATTGCCCTTTCAAGTGAAAATGTGGATTTGAATGTTAATGCTTCATATGATGTGAATAAAGATCATTTCGCTGATGCAATTGCTTCCGTCAAATTTAAAAATGATATCGGTTATATAGGTACAGGAAGAAATTTCAGGCGCTCTTCGTCTCTCGACCAGTTCACATTTGAAGCCGGCGCATACCGGCCTGTTAATCTTTTCAAAAAACAGCTGCCGATTGACCTTCACGGGCAATTATGGTACGATCTCGACGGCAAAGGGATCCAGGAACTAAAACTGAGGTCGACTTATGAGCACCAATGCTGGGCGTTAACAATTGTCTTTGTCAAAAAACCGGATGAATATCAAGTATTGTTTGCGATCGGTCTTGCGGGCATCGGAAATATGGAACTGGTATCGCTACGTTAATTCCTTTTTGGCCCGATTCCACAGAGAGTCCATTTCATCAAGTGTCATGTCCTGAAGTAGTCTCCCCTGCTCTTCCGCCAGCGCTTCAATACGTTCAAATCTCCTTACAAATTTCCGATTGGTCTTTCGCAGCGCTTCCTCCGGGTTGACATTCAAAAAATTCGCAATCCGGACGAGGACAAAGAACACATCACCAAGTTCGTCTTCCATCTCTGAGCATTGGCCAGCTTTAATTGCATCTTTCAATTCTCCGGTTTCCTCATCCAGTTTGTTAAATACATCCTCAATTTTTTCCCAGTCAAAGCCGACCTTTGTCGCCTTTTCCTGAAGTTTCTGCGCCCTGATAAGCGCCGGAAGAGACTTTGGCACCCCGCCTATCGCAGAGGAATGCCCTTTTCCTTCACCTCTTTTATGCTCTTCCCACCATTTACTTACATCATCAGAAGTTTTAAAATCTTTATCGCCAAAGACATGAGGGTGTCTCCGAACCATCTTCCGGGAAATTCCCTCTACAACATCATTAATACTGAACATACCCTCTTCCTCTGAAAGCTGGCTTTGCAGGACTATCTGGAAAAGAAGGTCGCCAAGCTCCTCCTTTGTACCCTCCGAGTCATTCTCATCAAGGGCATCGATAACTTCATAAAATTCCTCGACCAGAAAAGGCTTCAGGCTTTCCCGGGTCTGCTCCCTGTCCCATGGGCAGCCGTCAGGAGACCTTAACTTGGCAACAATGTTTACCAGTTCCTCGAATTTCATTTTAAAAGTATAGCAGATTTGACTTGATAGGGTGATGATATATTGAGTACAATGCTACATACTAAAAAAAAGGGTCCCAGGTCGGATCGACTCGTCGAGTAGACTCGATTCGAGATTCGAGGATTCAAGGGGTCAAGTGAAAAAACATAATTGAACTCCATCACTGAAACCTGGAGTAAGGAGATTATTCCCATGCAAAAAACTGTAACTTACTTCGAAAAGCCAGGTCCTCATAATACAGAGGACTGCCTCGAAATTGTAAAAACTAATATCGCAGATTTCAATTATAAACATATTATTGTGGCCTCTACTAAAGGAGATACAGGACAATTATTTGCCAAAAGCCTGAAAGATACTGATGTCAATCTGGTAGTCATAACCCACTCATATGGTTTCAAGGAACCAAATACAATTGAGCTCACAGAAGAAGCCAGAGGGAGAATTCAGGCAGCCGGAGCCGTTATATATACAGGTACAATGATTACCCATTCACTCGAGACCGCACTTGCAAAGAAATTCAGTGGTGTTTACCCTACACTCCTGGTAGCACAGTCTCTCAGGAGATTCGGCGAAGGGATAAAAGTATGCTGTGAAATGGTCATGATGGCATCTGATGCCGGTCTTGTCCCAGAAGGGGAAGAAATAGTAACCGTGGCAGGTACAGGGAGGGGGGCTGATACGGTCTCTGTAATAAGGGCCGTACCGTCAAAACGATTTCTCGATCTGAAAGTACTTGAAATACTTGCAAAACCGAGGCTTTAGTTCCTATGCTTTTGAAATGTCTGCGCTATAAATAATATAATAGATATATCTGATTTTCATAAACAATTCTAAACATTAGCAGGAGATCAAATGATAACAGGAACACCATTTCTAAGCGTAGAGCAGGTGCAGGACAGGGTCAAGGATCTGGCAGTAAAAATATCTGAGGACTACGAAGGCAGGCAGATTCTTGCAGTAGGAATTCTAAAGGGAGCTTTCATGTTTTTTTCCGACCTGGTAAAACATATACAGGTCCCTATGGAAATCGACTTCCTCCTTGTATCAAGTTATCATAAGACAGAATCCACCGAGGAGATGAATATACATGCTGATCTGAGAGAGGACATCAGAGACAGGCATGTCCTTCTGATTGAGGATATAATAGACACCGGCCTCACGCTTAACTTTTTAAAGACTCTTCTTCTCGAAAGAAATCCTGCCTCATTAAAGATCTGTGCGTTTCTGGATAAGAAACCACGCAGAAAGGCTGAGATCAATATAGATTATACCGGCTTTGAAGTTCCTGACGAGTACCTTGTAGGTTACGGCCTGGATTATGAAAACAAATACAGAAACCTGCCCCATATCGCGATCTTCAAAAAAGAACACTCACAAGGATAGTATAGAAATAAAAGAATAAAGGCATACAGAAGTAAGGTTCCCGCCTAAAGAGCATTCTTTACGTTATTATTTACAACCCATTTTTATACTTAAGTTTAATAATCCTGCATTAATTCATTGAAGCCGAATTAATACCGTGCATTCCTCTTAAACCTTGAAGCCTTCATTTTTTTCTTTTGGGCCTCTATCCGTTTCCGCTTTTCCTTTACAGAAGGTTTTTCATAGAACCTTCTGGATTTCAGCTCTTTAAAGAGACCTTCCTTGCTCAGCTTGTTCTTTAAATCTTTGATGGCCTTTTCAATGTTATTTCCTCGAACTCTTATTTCCAAATCTTTTACCCTCTCCTTCTCTGAAGTACTTGTCCTCTGTCACCTCAAAAACGCTTCGATTAACTAATCTAATGATCTTGAGTGTTTTCAGTTAATTTATCATTTTGGTGCCGAAGGCCGGACTCGAACCGGCACAGCCAAGATGACCGAGGGATTTTAAGTCCCTTGCGTCTACCAATTCCGCCACTCCGGCAGTTATATTATTAATGCTTTGCTATATCAACAATAATCCGGCACCACTAGCCTTGCTCAGTTTTACCAACGAGCTTTCACGATTACCAGTTTCCTAGCTTATTTTCCGCCACTCCGGCAGCATTAGTGCAACAGCATAAAAACAATCAATAAATTCTATTATTCCAGACTTCTTTTGTCTGTACTCTAATCTTCTATCCTTTGGAACCTATGTATTATACATGATTGAATTGAAATTTGCGGCAGCTATAAAAACCAATTAAAACAAGGGTATTAAATAATATTCATTAATTTCCTATGTTCACCTTGTACCGGGAACATCCCCGGCTTCTCTGATAGTCCGGCGAATTCCTGTGAAGTAGTCAATCAATGACCATAATGTTACAGCCAGCACAATAAAGGAGACTCCATATTTTATATAGTAGATGATCGTTTCCCCCGGTGAAAATAAAATCCCGAACAATATTACAAAAATTCCGACTCCCTGGACAATTGCTTTGATCTTTCCCGACATTCTCGCTGATACAACTATATCAGACTCGCGCGCGTATATTCGGAGGTAGGCAACCGAGATGTCCCTGTAGCTCATTGCTATCGGAAGCCAGATCGGTGCATATCCGGACAGTGCAAGAGAAAAGTAGATTGTCAGTCTCGAAAGGGAATCTATATACGGGTCAAGATATTTCCCAAATGTGCTTACAAGAGAGTACTTCCTTGCAAAGTGCCCGTCATAAATATCTGTCAGCTCAGATGCAAGCGCAATTATTATTGCGGCTATCAATACTGCATATGTCGGATTCATAAATACAATCAGACAAAAAAACAGTACTGCCAGCGCCAGTCTTGATACGGTAAATATCTGTAATGAAATAAACCTGGACATATGCCATTATATCTCTAAATAGAATTGTGTTTAAAATTTAACACGGACTACTATTATAGAACCAGCAGGATTTTTTTTAAACCTGAATACTGCGGTTAAAGTCTAGTGCCGGATTCAGGTTAAATACTTGCATGCAAAACAAACTGGTCGTTAACAAACATAAAATTATTGGCAGGAAGAGCACAGCCCCTTATTTCATCAGAAAAATATGGGTCTGCTTTCATTTAACTCTTATATGCCCCTACTGCCCTGAACGGACCTGGAGAACACGGGACATCCTTAATGAAGACATTTGTTACTGGAAACAGATGTGGCAAAAAGGGGTAGATGACATCCCTTTATGGATGGGCAAAGAAGAGTCCGCCAGGTTAAAAAAACTTAACAAAGAACTGGTTAAACAGGGGAATGAATTTGTCCATATCAGCAGTATAGAATCAGTCCTGCACGAAAAATTCATTAAGAACACACATACAACTGATTGATTAATTAACCTCTGACTTCCTGCGCAGAAGATCAGCAATCTCCACATGCCTCTTCTCTATAGCAAGGTCCAAAGCTGAATCACCATCTTCATCCTTCAAATCAATTATGGCACCGCTTTCGAGAAGAAACTGCACCTGTTTCAGTCTGCCGTGATGGGCGGCCATCATTAATGAACTCCTGCCGCTTCTGTCGATCTGGTTAACATCAGCATCCCGCTGAACGAGAAGCTTTGTTATGTCTTCGTGACCATGTATCTGGGCAATCAGGAGCGGAAAATCACCCCTTATGGGGTCCCTGAAGTTCGGATCCACTCCTTCATCCAGCAGTTTTTTGACCCTTTCTGTCTGACCATGAATACATGCCTGCAGAAGCCCTATGCCTTTCATGCACGACATCATTGATACAGACAGCAGACTTATTAATAAAAGAACTGATATTCTGCTCATTGAATACTCCATCATAAGATCAGATGTGAATTATTTCTCCACAGAGATTCTACACTATACTCACTTAAATAACCTGTACTTCATTAATTGTCTCCGCTACGCACCTCTTTGAACATACCCTCTGTCGTATATCAGCAAGACAGGCAGTTTTCATATCTAACAAATCAGACTAACCGCATCCCGGACAACTTCTATTTTTACCGGCAATGTCCCGAAGTAGTCTCCGTCTATCTGGACATGAACAGTCCTGTCGGATGTTATATCAAACTCTTCGAACTTACCGTATTCCACCTCAGGCAGATGTAGATGTTTCCCTCTTAAAACATCAATAACAAACCTCAGGAAGCCCATTCTGGTCTTTCCTTTAAATATGCAAATGTCCAGAACAGGTTCGGTAATAGACGCCTCAGGGGTTACATATTGATGTCCTCCATAGCATCGCACGTTGCTTACAACCGCAGTATATCCTTGCATTTCACCACTGGAAGTTTTGATTTTTATGAGAGGAAGGTTAAACCTGATCAGGGTTTTCACTCCGGATACCACATACGCAAACTTGCCGGAGATCTTTTTCAAACCACCATTAACTCCAAAGACTGTTTCACCGTCAAAACCTATCCCCGCCATCAGCATAAAGTAACGTCCATTGATCTTCCCAACGGATAATTTCCGGGGGGTCCCGCTTAAGGCAAGCTTAACAGAATCCTCAATATTTTCAGGAATACCCGTTTCCTTTGCCAGAACATTCGCTGTCCCGACAGGAATAATGCCGAGGGGAATCCGGTCCTGTCCGGTGCTGTCTGCAGTAAGCATCCCGTTTATTACTTCATTGATAGTGCCGTCACCGCCGGCGACAATAACGAGATCAGCCCCGGAAAGTTCTTTTGCATAGGAAAGGGCATCTCCCCTCTTCCGGGTAACGAAAGTCGTAAGGTCCGCCTTTTCCTTCAGCAGGTCCTCAATTTCACCAACTGATCTGAAAGCCTTATTGCCTGCAATAGGGTTAATAATTAGGGTTACATCCATTTTTCTTTTCCGATTTCCTACTCGGCCGATTTTGCATGTTCAATATTCAAAAACTCAAGGTGTTTTCTTAAAAACAATATTAACTTAATGTATAAAAAAATACACAGCATCTCGACTTTATAATAAATATCATTCAATACTTGACAAAGAGTCTCCGGCCTCTTATAATATTGTTAATGATATTCATTTTCAATTTCATAAGAGATTATAATGTCAACTGAAGAAGAGTTCAAAATTCTTGATGAGTTTATCCGCACCAAAAATCTGAGGCGCAGTGATCAGAGACAGCAGATCCTTGATGTTTTCCTGAAAACCGAAATGCACCTCACCGCAGAAGACCTCTATAATATTGTTAAAAAGAAAAATCCTTCTATCGGATATGCCACGATCTACCGTTCTCTGAAGCTCTTCAGTGAAGCCGGTCTCTGCAGGGAACTCCATGTTGCAGACGGGATTACAAGGTATGAACATCATTACAACCATAAGCACCATGACCACCTGATCTGCACCAAGTGCGGAAAGTTCGTTGAGATAGAAAGTCCGGAGATAGAATTGTTACAGGAAAAAATAGCAAAGAAAAACGGTTTTCTGTTAACAAAACACAGGCTTGAGCTCTATGGCCTTTGCCGCTCATGCAAAAACTGATATGAATATTTTTTACTTACATAATGATAATGCGTATCATTTTCGTTTTAATGCAATTATAAGTTATTTCAACATTCGAGGAGGCATATAACATGCAGGACGCCAGCAAAGCCAGTTGTCATGGTTCAGGTGATAGCACCTCTGCCCCGAGCGGCTTAAAAACCATAGCACTTGTCGGAACTCCAAACGTAGGCAAGAGCCTGCTTTTTGGAAAGCTTACAAACAATTACGTAATTGTATCCAATTATCCGGGTACGTCAGTTGAGATTTCACGGGGAAAGGTCCCTATAGGAGATGAAACATATGAAATAGTTGATACCCCGGGGATGTATGCGCTCTCTGTGCTCACTGAAGAAGAACGTGTTGCAAGGCGCGTTCTGATCTATGAAAAACCTGATGTCGTAATCCATGTGCTTGATGCAAAGAACCTGAAAAGGATGCTCCCCTTTACCCTTCAGTTGATCGAGGCAGAGCTCCCCCTCATACTGGTCCTCAATATGATGGACGAAGCCAGAAAAACCGGCGTTGAAATCGATATCCCGCTTCTGGCCAAAGAACTGGGCATCCCGGTTGTCGGCACAGTTTCAACAACAGGTGAGGGTATAAATGAGCTGAAGGAAAGGATCGCCCATTATGGAAAATGATAATGTGATTTCCTATATGGGCCCGGTAGAATTCTCGATCGAGATAGCCCTCGAGAAAATAGAAAACCTGCTGCTGCAGCAATACAACATCTCGAAAAGGGCCATCGGCATTCTTCTCCTGAAAGACGATGAGGAAATAATGGGGATCGTAAAGGAGCGTGAACCTGAAGCATCTCCAAAAATCGAGAGTGTTATTCAGGAAGTAAAAGAACACTACAGCAATCCCCTGGATTATGAAATTGCCATCAGACTTAACGATGAAGCTGTCCGCATAACAAAAAGGGTTGTAAGGGCACGCGAAGACAAAACAGGTTTTGCCGACAAACTGAGCAACCTTACGATGAACCCAATAACGGGCATACCGATCCTCCTTGTTGTCCTTTACTGGGGGCTTTATAAATTTGTTGGCGACTTCGGTGCAGGCACTGTGGTTGATTTTATTGAAGGGACTATCTTCGAAGAACATATTAACCCCTATTTCATAAGTTTTTTCACAGGCATTATCCCGTGGAAACCGATCCAGGAGCTGCTGGTCGGTGAGTTCGGTGTAATCACACTTGGGCTCCGTTATGCAATTGCGCTGATCCTGCCGCTCGTAACACTCTTTTTCCTTGTCTTCTCGGTAATCGAGGACACAGGTTACCTCCCCCGACTGGCAATGCTGATCGACAGAGTATTCAAGAGAATCGGCCTGAGCGGGAGGGCTGTTATTCCCATGACCCTCGGCTTTGGCTGCGGTACAATGGCGACCATGGTAACGAGGACCCTGCCCACTCCACGAGAACGTATCATATCAACAATGCTGATTGCACTTGCCGTCCCCTGCTCCGCACAGCTGGGTGTCATTATCGCGCTTCTCGAAGGCAAACCGCTCGCCCTGCTTATCTGGTCCGGCATGGTGATGCTCATTTTCCTGTTTATCGGTTTTCTCACCGCTAAACTATTGCCCGGTGAAAAACCTTCATTTTATATGGAAGTGCCTCCCCTGAGGCTTCCAAATCTTATGAACGTTCTGACAAAAACCTATGTCCGTGTGAAGTGGTACTTCAAGGAAATAATGCCCCTTTTCCTGTTAGCCAGTGTTCTCATCTGGATCGGACAGCTGACCGGACTTTTTAATTATCTCATTAATCTGCTGAAGCGTCCAATGGAGATAGTCGGTCTCCCTCCCGAAGCGGCAAAAGTATTCCTGTTCGGATTCTTCAGACGAGACTACGGTGCCGCCGGGCTCTATGATGTCAATAAAGCGGGTGCCCTGGACGGGGTACAGCTTGTGGTCGCCTGCATAGCGCTTACGCTGTTCCTTCCATGCGTTGCCCAGTTCCTGATGGTATTAAAAGAGCGGGGGTGGAAAACCGGAGTAGGCATAGCATTTTTCATTATTTTCATCGCCTATGCTGCAGCCTATGTTTCAAATATTGCGCTGACTCAGTCAGGAATAGTATTATGAAATGCACCCTCTGCGGACATGAATTCAATGAAGATGAGGCACAGGCAGGGTGCACTGCCTGCTCTGTTTTCAAAAAGTGCGACCTGGTTATGTGCCCAAACTGTAATTTTGAGATGGTGCCCGATCCGGAATGGATAAAGAGATTAAAGGCTAAAAAAAAGGAGAATAATAAATGACTTTAACAGACAGAGCCGAAGAAATCATGGAAACTCTCTGGACAGAAATTGTCGAGCGCAAGAAAGATAAATGTGATGCAAGCCTGTTAAAGGATGATGATGCCTTAAAAGAGATAAGAGATGCCGGTTTTATCAAGATTAAAAACAATAATATTTCATTAACACGCAAGGGGAAAGATGAGGCCAAAAGCTGTATCAGACGGCACCGTCTTGCCGAAAGACTCTTTACTGATGTTCTTGATCTTAAAGGGAGCCTGGTCCACGACACGAGTTGCAAATTTGAGCACTTCCTCAATAAGGGGCTGGATGAAAATATCTGCACGCTCCTGGGACACCCGAAAACCTGTCCCCACGGCAGACCAATTCCTGAGGGGAACTGCTGTAAAGACCTGAAGAGAATGCCACAGAAAATGAATGTCCCTCTCCCTGAACTGGTACTTCACAAAAAGGCAAGGATCGTTTTTCTCCAGACGCAAAACCGGGAAATGCTGAAAAAAATAATAGCCATGGGAGCACTCCCGAAGACAAACATAACGCTCCTGCAGAAATACCCGTCCTATGTATTCAAGATCGGGAAAAGCCAGTTTGCTGTAGATAATGAACTGGCGTCGTGCATATATGTGTCCCAGACCGGGGGGCGTTGATCTTCTGTACTATTTTGCCGCTGTAGCAGAATAGTATAGGATGCCGTATGACAGATGAACGTCGAACGTCCAACGTCGAATGAAAAGCAAATATTCAACAATGTGGGTAACACCGCCTGCTACCCAGAATTATATTCTTTGCGAGATTCCTTTATTTTAAATTCAAGTGATTCCCGCTCTCTTTTCAGTTCTTCTTTAAGTTCTTTTTCTGTCGGCAGGATAAGCTTATACTTTGATGCGAAAATGTTTTTACTGTTTTTCAGGAGTGTATATTTTGCCATTGCCTCTTTTTTTTCAGCACAGAGTATCAGACCGATTGTCGGGTTGTCTTCAGACTGCCTGACTTCCTTCTCAAAGTACCG
>JBDLIC010000057.1:0-20695 GCA_039715075.1 Nitrospirota bacterium | reverse complement strand
TGCAATACGCCCCTACAAATGCATAATATTTATCTCATTAGTTCCGTCTTCAAAAGACGGAGCTGACCTTTTACACTGCTGTCGTATATAGTGCTGCCGACCTTCACAATAAATCCGCCGAGAAGAGATTCGTCTATCTCATTCTCAATGGTAATGTCCCTGTCAGTCATCTTTTTCAGGGCTGCCTTCAGACGTTCCGTATATTTTTTGTCCAGGGCAACCGAAGACACAACAACAGCTGTTGCCTTCTTCTGCCGATCGTTATAAATATCAATTGAAGCAGCAATTATCTCTTTTATTGCAGAAAGGTGCCCCTGAACAATCATGAGTTTTAAAAACTTGTCAGTACTCGGATTGAATTTAAGTTTGGGAGCAAGGGACTGAAACCCCTTTTCTTTTTCTCTCTCAGAGAATATCTGGCCGGCAAACAACAATTTGAGCTGCCTGTTTTTTCCAATCAGTTTTAAAAATGCCTTAAACTCTTCAATTACCTTTGGTATTTCAGAAATATCAACACTATTAATTATTGCCCTGCTGTATTTTCTTGCTATCTGGTTCTTGTTCAATTTTTTCCCTCAAGTTTATTTATATAATCATCAATAAGGGTTTCCTGTTCTTTCGTGCCCAGTTTTTCCTTTATCTGATTCTCTGCAAGCTCAAGGGCCAGAAGAGATGCATCGGATTTTATCTGTTCTTTTGCCTTTTGTAATTCAAAATCAATGTTTGCCTTTGCCTGCTCAATGATCTTTTCTTTCAGCCTTTCCCCTTCAGCAATAATGGCCTCTTTTTCTTTCTCTCCCGACTTCCTGGCTGCATCGAGTATCCCTTCCATCTCACGGTCCGTATTTTTAAGGCGCGCCTGGACTTCATTCAATGTCTTCTGGGCAAGTTCTTTTGCTTCGGACGCCTCTTTGAGAGATTTCTCGATCATCTCCGTACGGCCCTTAAAATACTCCTTGACTGGTTTGCGCCCGAAGAAGAACAGAATAAAGGCCAGAATCGAAAAATTAATAACAGGCCAGATCCAGTCCTTCAGTTCAGACTCATGCCCTCCGCCGCCTGAAGCAAATGCCGCAGAAACGAACATGACATTTATAAGTATGATAAATATTGCGGTAAATCGTAATTCGTAATTCGTAATTCGTAATCGTCTCATTTCGCCCCTACCAGCTTCTCAACTATCTGCTTCGAGAAACTCTCTATATCCGATTTCAATCCTGCCCTGGCCTTATCCGCTGCAGCATTGAGCTCTTCCTTTGCCTTTCTGTTTATTTCCACTGCCTCATTCTGCGCTGAATCAAGCGCCTTCTTCTGTTCGTCAAGCCCTTCGTTGCTGAGCCCCTCAAAGGCTGTCCTGGCATTTCTCCTTGCCTCCGACAGTTTTTCCTCGATCTTTGCCAGGACCTCATCTTTTTCGCTGTCCATGGCCTTTGCGCTTCCCAGAGATCCTTTAGTGCCTTCCTCTCTTTCTTTAAAGAGGCGGAGCATCGGCTTAAACAGCATAGTATTTAAAATGAAAATAAGACTTAAAAAAGTGGCAAGCTGGACAAAAAACCAAGTCGGTTCGAATTCTAACATTAAATCTCCTGTTTATATAATTCTAGAAATTGATATGTAAACGTGATAAAGTCCACAAAAATTAACATAGAGGATCTGATTTGTCAATAAACCAATAAGTATATTTGTGGAATTTATATATGGAGGATGCGCTTTTCAGTACCGGGAAACAGCCCAGTTTTATTGATTTAATTTAAGGATATAAAATATTTTTTGGATCTTTTGACTTTTTGAAATGTTTCCTTTAAACTTTTATAAGCTATGAGTAGTGATACAGTATTAACTCTTATATTCAAGGCAGGACCGGTAGTAAAGGTCGTCCTTTTGATACTATTGATTTTTTCAATATTTTCATGGGCCATCATTGTTTATAAATACAGGCTGCTCTCAAAGGTTGAAAAGGAATCAGAGGAATTTCAGAATGCCTTTATGAGGACCAAGCAATGGGACTCGCTCTACCAGTCAACAAAGAAATTAACTATCAGTCCTCTGCCGAACCTCTTCAGGGCCGCGTATTCTATCGATGGTTCTGACAGGGATGAAATCAAAGGCACCATGAAAAGAGTCGTTACCCTGGAGACAAGCCGCCTTGAAAGGCACCTCTCTTTTCTGGCGACCACCGGAACAACCACCCCCTTCATAGGACTTTTCGGTACGGTATGGGGAATAATGAACTCATTTCTGGGTATAGGGAGGATCGGCGCTGCATCACTTGCCGTCGTAGCACCGGGCATAGCCGAAGCCCTGATCGCTACTGCCGCAGGCCTGGCCGCTGCAATCCCGGCGGTTGTCGCATACAACTATTATCTCAGCAGGACCCGCAGGAGCACAATGCTAATGGAAGATTTTTCCCAGGAATTAATAGAACGTTTTGTGAGGAATAATGGAAAGACGAAGGCAAGCTCTATCTGAGATCAATGTTACACCCTTTGTGGATGTAATGCTCGTCCTTCTCATTATCTTTATGGTAACCGCCCCCCTGCTTCAGCAGGGAATTGACATAAACCTGCCGCAGGCAAAAGGCAAGGAAATGTCCCCTATCGAAAGAATTGTCATCACGATAAAAAAAGACGGCAAAATGTACCTGGACAAGACGGCTGTAAATATGAAGACATTGACCGCAAAATTGTCGAAGCTCACAAACAAGGAGGTTTTTCTGAAGGCTGACAAGACCGTTCCCTACGGCGCAGTGGTAACAGTCATGGGAGAACTGCGGGAAATAGGCATTGAAAAACTGGGGATGGTGACAGAGCCAAAAGCACGTATTAAATGAATCCGCACCTGTATATCGGGAAAGAACCTAATTTCAATAAAATCATAGTTGCATCTGTAATCTTGCATTTAGTATTTATAACCCTTATTACCATCCCCCTCAGATCAAGGGAGCGGGAATACAAGAGTTATTTTGTTAATATTGTGACACCTGCCCAGATCAGAAGGACGACCAGTGCCCCTGCTGTTAAAAAAAAGGGAAAGACAACAGGGAAATCGGTCAAAACTAAACCTTCGCCCCGCAGAAGGGTAAGGTCCCCAAAAGGGGTACGATTGGAATCGACCGACAGATTAAAAAACGAATTGCAAAGGATGAAAGCGATCAGCGCCATTGCAAAACTGAAAAAGGAAAAGGAAGAGGCCCTGGACAAATCAAAAGAAGAGGAAGAAGAACTTGCCGAGGCCCTGGAGGATATCAGAAAGAAAAAACAGATATCAATCTCAACGGGTCCGGGAGCGCAGGGAGTCCGGGCTTCCACAAAAACAGATGCCTACAGCGCCGTGGTTAGACAACAGATACTGGCTGAATGGATACATCCGGAATTTGAATCTGCGCTGGAAGCAATTGTATCATTTAAGGTCAATACTAACGGAGACGTGATTGCCCCAAGGATAATCAAGTCCTCGGGCAATAGAATATTTGACAGTTCAACAATAAAAGCGGTCAAGAAGGCCAGTCCTTTACCTCCTCCTGCCGTGGATGAAGAAATTGAGGTGAGATTTCATAATGAAAAAGAACTCAGCAGTTAATCATTTTAAACTTAACTATTCTGTTATTATTTGTTCACTGCTTGTTATTATTTTTGTAACTGCAGGCTTTTCTTATGCGAAAATATACATCGATATAGCATCCCCCGGCATAAGAAAGCTGCCCATCACTATCAAATCCAGAGGACCTTCCAAGACAAAAAAAGAACTGGAGTGGATCATAAAAAGAGATCTCGATACCACAGGGATGTTTGAATTTGTTGACCCTGATGTCCCGGGCGGGGAGATAGTTGCCGACATGCTGGTCAGTACTGCAGACGGATTGAGTGTTATTCTTTCGGTAAATGATTTGATTGAGGGGGAGGAAGTCCTCAAGATACGGCTCTCATCTTCAAAAATGAACACCCGTTCAATGGCCCACAGTATTGCAAATCATATATATAAAGTTGCGACCGGGAAAAAAGGTATATTCAGGACCAAGATCTCTTATCTTGTAAATTCATCGTCAGGCAGGAAGAATCTCCGCGTTATGGATTGGGATGGATTCAACTCTACGAAAATCGTTTCACGGGGGTTGACGTCAGGCCACAGCTGGTCGCAGGACGGCCAGCATCTGTTATATTCGTCTGAAAGAAAAAGGAAATGGAAAATCTTTGTCCGCAACCTTAAGCAGCCCAGGGAAACTGTACTGTTTTCGTCTAAGGGGCTGAACCTTGTAGGAGGAACGTCTCCGGATGACCTCGTATCATTTTCATCCTCCAAAGACGGCAGTTCCGAAATATATGTGATCAATCTACGCAGCAAGGGGCTGAAAAAACTTACACGGTCTTTCGGGATAGATGTCTCCCCGGTATTTTCTCATGACGGGAAGAAAATCGCCTTCGTCTCCGACAGGGGCGGGACCCCTCAGATATACACTATGGACGCCAATGGAAGGGGTGCAGCCAGGCTTACATTCGAAGGCCCTTACAACCAGTCACCCTCGTGGTCGTCTAACGGAAAATGGATCACATACGCGGGGAGAAAAAATGGCAAAATTCATATATTCGTGGTAAAATCTGACGGTAAAGATTTAAGGCAGCTTACTTTTGAAGGGAACAATGAAAGTCCGTCATTTTCTCCGGACGGGTTCTTGATTGCCTTTGAGTCAGACAGGGAAGGCGCACGGGGAATTTACATAATGCGCCTCAATGGAGAAGGAAAGAAAAGGATAACGCCTAAAAACATAAAGGCAACGGCCCCCAGATGGTCACCATATTTAAAATAAAATAACAGACAGAAAAACATTAATTTCACAGGAGGACCTGGTTTATGAAAAAAGTAATTATATTGGTCTTATTAATTTTCGCAATTGGATGCACAAAAACAAAATATGTGAAACCAACTGAAAAGCCTGCAGAGCCGGCTGAAGAAACCATCGTTGAAGAAACAATGAAACCGGAAGTAGAGGAAGAGGTCATTGAAGAAGTAGATATTGCAAGGGAAGAAACGGTTGCCGAAGAGGAACTTTCTCCTGAAGAAAAGGCAAAGTCGATTTTCAAGGATGTGCTGTTTGATTATGATAAGTACAGTATAAGACCGGGGGAAAGGCCGAAGCTGGATGCAGTATCTTCTTTCCTGAACGAAAACATGGGATTGAATGTAATAGTTGAAGGGCATTGCGATGAAAGAGGAACAAATGAGTATAACCTGGCACTGGGAGAAAAGAGAGCAAAATCAACGAAGAAATATCTCGTCTCACTTGGCGTCTCTCCTTCAAGAATTATTATAGTCACCTATGGAGAGGAAAAAACTCTCTGTTCAGAAAGAAGTGAATCATGCTGGCAGAGTAACAGAAGGGCACACTTTGTTGTAGCAAAATAATTATGACTTTACGAAATATGAAACATTGTTCTGTTCAATTTGCCGGTGCATTAGCAGTCTGCTCTGTCTTTATTCTGAATGGCTGTATTGCCACGGCAACAGACGTTAACAAGATGCAGTACAAGCTGAATACACTGGGACAGGATATTGACCAGATCAAGAAAAAATCCCGGAACATTGAGACGCAGATTCCGGGACAGAAGAAGGCTCTGAACAAAAAGCTTCAGGAAATTGCAGAAACACAGAAAGCTACGGCAGAAACAGTTTCGGACCTTCTGATGCAAAACCAGTCATTAACATCGGAGTTTCAGGTGCTGACAGGCCGCTTTGAAGAGGCACGTTACTTTTCAGAGAAAAGCTCCACAGAGCGTCTGGAAAGCAATGAAGCACTGATAACAAAATTAAAAGAGCTGGAGCTGGAACTTTCAGACTTAACTCAGAAAGTCGCGCAGACCGAAACTGCAATAAAGGCAATAAAGGAATCCCGGGCAGCAAAAAAAGAGACTGAAAAACCCAAAAAGAAAGAAAAGAAAAAAACCGCCCCGGCTCCTCCAAAGTATGACACTCAAAAAACAGAAATCAAAAATATATATCTTGCTGCCTATCAGGCATATAAAGGCGGAAAAACAGAAGCGGCAAGAAAAAAATTCAGTTCATTGCTTAAAAAATATCCAGAAAATGAATACTCTGATAATGCACGCTTCTGGATAGGAGAATCATACTACAAAGACAGCAACTTTGAAGAGGCCATACTCGCCTATGAAGAGCTTTTTAAAGAAAACCCCAAGAGCGATAAAATCCCCGGAGCAATGCTGAAACAGGGACTGGCTTTTTATTCTTTAAAAGACCAGAAAACAGGCAGGATAATCCTGGAAAAACTCATTGAAAAATATCCTGATTCCGAACAGGCAAAACTTGCAAAAAAGAAGATAAAAAAGTCAGTAGTGCCGCCAAAAAAGAAGTAACTGCAGACTAGACTTTTTCCTTCGCCTTATCATTGAAGGAACATTTTATCTCCGTTCCGGAATCCGTATCCGACCTGACATCAAGCATTGCCCCGTCTTTCTGGACAATGCGGTGCTCAATGGAATTAGGAAACTGTCCTTCAAGCACCTGCTCAGCCTGGTAGCGCACTATATCCCGGTCTTCTTCAAACACCATTTTAATCCACAAATACTGGTCATTAGCAAACTCCCGGCAGCAGATGGTCTATTCCTACGGCAGCATGCCCGAAGGTGGCCCTGAAGCGCTCCTCGCTTTCATGCAGTTCCTTTTCAGCTTCCAGTATTTTGATCTTGTAGGCAAGCTCATTGACTGTCTTCCCGATTACATGGGGGGGTCCATTTTTTACCTGAATTTCTAAATTTTATGATTATCAGCAAGGATTTTTTTTAATTATCAATTCTTGCTCGCAATTATGTAATAAGAAATTTCGGTTAACTGCCCGTTTATTCATTAGTTATCACAGAATTTGATCATTGTCACGAAATATCCGGCAGAAATATCCGGCAGGACTGAGTCCCGGGTGTTTAATATAATCCTCAAGTTTCTGCTCAAAGTAAACTGGCTGTTGCTCAAATCAATAAACCTAACAACTGTCATTCTGAACTTGTTTCAGAATCTTTGGCTAGCAAACATTTATGAGACCCTGAAACAAGTTCAGGGTGACAATAGCTGTTTTGAGAAAAAGCCCGTAAATCCACCACATTATTTCAAAACATATTTATATTCGTGAAGCAGGCCCTCAACATGGCTACTTTAGGTTTTTTTTTGTATAATAACGGAGATTTTTCTATTTTAACGGAGGTCCCGAAATGCTGTCTTATGATGAATTAAAAGATAAATTAAAAGATATTAAAATGAGGATTGATATCCTCAGGAGGTATCTTTGATGTCCCTTCCCTGATTGAGCACCTTAAAAAAATCGAAAAAAAACTGTTAAACGAAAACTTGTGGAATAAACCTGCCGATGCCCAGGAACTCCTTAAAGATAAGGCGAATACCGAAAATTCCATTGAACCTTTCGATTCAATAGTCCGGAAATTTGAGGACCTTAATATCCTCCTGGAGCTTTCAGAAGAGGAGGACGGCAAGTCCCTCCTTGAAGATGCTGAACATGGAGTACAGGAACTCCTGTCCGATCTTGATGATATGGAATTAAGGAGCACCCTTTCATTAAAGGAAGATAAGAACAACGCAATATTGACTGTCAATCCGGGGGCAGGCGGAACAGAAAGCCAGGATTGGGCGCAGATACTTATGAGGATGTATATGCGATGGGCTGAACGCTCAGGATTCAAGGTTGAAGTAGCAGAGCTCCTCCCGGGTGATGAGGCAGGAATCAAGAGCGCAACACTGACAATAAGCGGTCTGTATGCATACGGCTTCTTAAAGGCGGAAGCAGGTGTTCACAGGCTCGTAAGAATTTCCCCCTTTGATGCAAACAAACGGCGTCACACCTCATTTGCCGCCATTCTTGTTTTCCCGGAAGTGAGTGAGGACATTGATATTGAGATCAGGGATGATGACCTGAGAATAGATACTTTCAGGGCATCAGGAGCCGGAGGACAGCATGTTAACAAAACAGATTCGGCAGTACGGATAACACATCTGCCGTCCGGAATAGTATCAAGCTGTCAAAATGAGCGGTCACAGCTCAAAAACAGGGCCATGGCATTAAAAATACTGAAATCCAGACTTCATGCAATAAAGAAAAAAGAGCAGGATGAAAAAATGGAGGAATTTATCGGGGAGAAAAAAGACATAGCCTGGGGAAGCCAGATAAGATCATACACCCTCCAGCCCTACCAGCTAATTAAGGACCACCGTACCGGCTATGAATCCGGAAATGTAAACAGCGTCCTTGACGGTAATATAGATAATTTCATAAAAGAGTATCTTTTGATGAACAAAAAAAAGGGGTCTAGGGTTAAAGGGTTCAAGTGAAAAAAAATAATTATTTAAATAACGTTTATCGAAATTCACTTGAACCCTCGAATCCTTGAATCCTCGACCCCTGTCTTTCTTATGGATATCTTTGAAATAATCAAAACGCGGCGCAGTATAAGAAAATTCACAGAAGAGCCTGTCCCGGATGAGATCGTAAACAGGATAATCGAGGCCGGCATATGGGCACCTTCCGGATTAAATAATCAGCCGTGGAAATTCGCAATTATTCGGGACAAAGAGCTTAAAATAAAAATTTCGGCACTTACGCATTACTCTCAAATAGTGCTGAGTTCAAATGTATTAATCGCAGTATTTCTTGACCACTCTATTAGTTACGACAGGACCAAAGATGCACAGGCAATAGGCGCATGTATGCAAAACATGCTTTTATTTATCCATTCGGAAGGACTCGGCGCTGTGTGGCTAGGCCAGATACTGAAAAACAGGGACAAGGTCCTGGAGCTGCTAAATGGACCTGAGGAACTTGAACTTATGGCAGTGTTAGCACTCGGCCACCCTGCAGTAAATGGCGGCAAAGGCAATCGGAAAGATCCTGATCAGACTATTTTTTTCAGGCAATAAGTTGTACCGGCAGTTATTTACGCAAGACCGTTTCACCAACCGGCCTCTTGAATGTATAATCAAATGGATCTTTAACAAGCAATTTATATGTTGTATCCATGCTGTGAGTAATTGCAGCAAACGGCAGCGAAACTGTATATACGGCACACCCAACCAGCAGTGAAGCAAAACCAATAGGCCTTAACGCAACCGTATCCAGAATAATAGAACCTGCATCTACGTCCGTGGCAGCAAAGGCTCCCGATGATGTTAAGGCGATCACTGCAATTAACAGTATAGCGGCAAATTTCTTCATTAACGTCCTCCCTTATAATAAATGGTTATATTTAAACTATAATTAAGACAGTTCAATAAGTCAATAAATAAAAAACCCATATGGTGCAGCATTAAATACTCTTTCGGCTTTCCTTGAGTTTTCCTGAAGACCAGCGAAGCGTAAGAATTACTGAATCCTCATCCATACGCCATGTATGCTCCGTGTCTTCACGCCATATCACGTAATCACCTTCGTCCTTCAATCTTACCTCCCTGTATCTGGTATGGTCATTTATTTCACGAAAAATGAATAAAAAATTCCCCCTTATGAGTATACTCATGGCAGTCCTGTTGGAACATGCTGCCCAGATGTTACGGTCTTCACCTTTTTTGTAAATACCCCATTTGATCTCTATATCATCCGTTTCTCTCAGGCCAAATTTTTCTTTACTGAAAGGAACATTGTTTTCTCCACACCATTTTTCTGTCCGCCCCACAAACCAGAAACGGAAGTCTTTCCCATCAGTCATAGTATTGCCTGTTGTTATATCTGAAAGCATTATCTCTGCGTAACCTTATAACCGCTTTTCTGAATCAGGTCTATCACACTATCTTTCCACACGAGGTGGCCCGCCCCTACAATAACCAGGACATTGCCTCTCTGCTTCATCAGTTTTTTGCCATCCTTTATTTCTTTCAGTGAAAAAACGGTCATATATTTCAGGATATTCACTAAACCCCATTTTTATTATTGAATTCAGCTTATCCGTATTTCCTGTTTCCCATGCATTTACCATGTCCGAAGCCATTGTTTCAATTACTTCGAGTTCCTTTATTACCTGCCGGAGAAAAAGTTCCTGTTGTTGTTTGTTCAAACCAGCAAAGATATTTATCTGATATTCATTGCTTTCCAGGAAGATCATTTTTTTCTTATCTCTTTTAGCTTTCAATTTCTTCTGCTAATGGATATGCTCCCTTATGTATTGAACCAAGCAGGTAAATGGTATTGTGTTTAGATTCAACTGACCAGAGAAAATGTTTCTTCGTATCTGTATGGCGGACTTTCTCTGCATATGCAGTGTTCTGAAAAGACCCGGTCAGAATAATAAAAAGCAGGACAGTCAGAAGTTTTCTATATATATGTGCTAGATTCCCTTCAATTCTTCCCGGGCTGATCCAGGGACAAAACTGACTATGCATCAGCTACTTCCCTTCCATTTTAAACAGCATGACAAAATACCGCTGCAGATATTTGCTGTCTTCCTTTGAAACATTACTGAACTGTATTCCGACCAGATAGTTTTCCTTTATCTTTTGTCTGCTTCCATCAGAACCTGATTTTTGATCATCAACCCTTTCACACCAGACTGCCAGGCCATCGAGGACCATTTTCCTGCTCCGCCTTGTCTCTTTATCAAGGTCAGGCAAATATAAAGTGATTTTCAAAATCTTATTGCAGTCAACCTGTTTTTCACTTACTACCCTTACTCCTGAAAAACCTAAATCCACTGTATTTATAACACAGAGGTCCTGTTTGTTCATTTCGCCTGTTGCTTTAATAAGAGTCTTGACTCTCGGGCCCCTTCTTTTTTCTTTCACCGATAATGCCACGTTTTTTTTAGCTCTGGTTTTTTCTTTGGGAAGATTGACATCAGTATACAGCGCTGTTTGATTCCGTCCTTCTTCTTTTGCCTTATACAGGGCCTCATCAGCATAACTGACCAGACGCTCTGCACGTGTAATCTTCTTAGTGGCAGGATAAGAGGCAATGCCCAGGCTGATGGTAATGGTGGCTGCATCACCTTTAACAATAAATGAGGATGTCTTAACCAGTTTGCGCAATTTCTCTGATTTCTTAAATGCAGAATCATAATCCGTATAGGGAAACAGGATCGCAAACTCCTCGCCGCCGTACCTCACAACTTTGTCCGTATCCCGGACATTGTTTTTCAGTATATCTGCAAGCTGCTTCAGTATTGCGTCACCGAACTGATGGCCGTATGTATCATTGACAGCCTTAAAATAATCTATGTCAATCATTATGCAGGACAAGGGGAACTTGTACCTCCTGGACATCTTAAACTGTTCCTGGAGGATCCTTCTGAAATACCTGTAATTAAACAGTCCAGTCAGATCATCCCTTATGGCAAGGTCCCTGAGCCGCTTGTTTTTGGTGTCGAGCCTTTTGATCAGCCTGTTTATTTTTTTATTCAGTGCGAGAAGTTCACGGTTCTTTTTGTCCGTTTCCCTGACATGCAGTTTCAGTTCGTCCTCTTTGTTCTTCAACTGAAACATCAGGTTGTTGAAATCTTCTCCGATCTGGAGGGAAATATCTCCTTCCGTTGCCTTCTTGAAAACCCTGCACTTATGACAGTCACCGAATTTTTTTGCAAAATCACCCTGGGGTTTACCCTCGCAAAACGTACCGGCAACCTGCCAGCACCTCAAATTGGAGGATTTATATGAAGGGCACTTATCATTCGAGCAATCCATCTCTTCCCAGCATTTGCACAGAGTTGGATTATCAAAAAAATGCCATCCCTTCTTTTTTAGGGCGTTAATGAGAAACTTCCGGATTTCATCCGAAATATCAGTTTGTCTTTTCCTGGGTTCGTTCTTTTTCATTAATATGTTTCGCTGTTATTTATGAAAAGAGCTTGATCATTTCCATACCCGCCTTCTGACAGTTTTCCGATGCCAGAGACAGGTTCCATCTTCTCTTGTCACGTATGCCCGCAATATTGCTGATACCTCTGATCTCGAATACGGGAATATTATAGATAGCACAGACCTGTGCAATGGCTGCTCCCTCCATATTTTCACACAGGGCATTAAATTTTTTCCCAAGTTCTTCAGCTCTTTTGGATGTTCCAGATGCTGCAGAGACTGTCACAAAATTACCGGTCTCCACTTTGAAGCCACTGAACTCTCCCCCTTTGCCCGCCAGTCTTTTCCATGGTAGCGGGGGGAGCATGACCGGGAACTCATTAAAATACTTTTTTCTTCCTTTTTGAACAAGAGGGATGCCAATTTTTTTCATTGAACTCCAGCCGCCTGAGTCAATGACTCCTTCATCCCCATATATCTCCTTTGTAGCAACCGCAATGTCCCCGACACCGAGGCCTTTACCGGGATAGGCTCCGCCAACACCTATATTGATAATTTTTTTGACCGGGATTGTTTCAATAATGCATGTGGCGCTATGGGCAGCATTAACCTTCCCAATCCCTGTATTAATCAGGATAAGGTCAGTTCCTGAAAATCTTCCTTTATAAATAATTTTCCCTGCAATTTCTGTTTTACGCACATTTTTCAGGCATGACAAAACCCGGTCTGATTCAAACGGCATGGATGACAAAAAGGCGATAGATTTCATGTCCAATAATGTATTATAGTACAAAAATAATTATATTAGTTTCGGAAGTTCAAAAGCGCGGAAGCGGGGAAATGCGGAAGCGTGGAAGTGCGGAAGCAAGGAGAATTAATATGTATAAAGGGGATATAATCGGCAGAGAAATCATTTTCTTTGAGTCTGTCTCGTCAACCAATGATACGGCAATTAATATTGGCAGGAAAAGAGACAATCCTGACGGGATAGTGGTCATTGCCGATGAACAGAGTCACGGCAGGGGAAGGTTCGGCAGAAGCTGGATTTCTCCTCCCGGAGTAAACCTTTATTTTACCGTTCTGTTAAGACCCCCTATCCTGTCCAGGAATGCATCAGTCCTGACACTGGTAAGCGCCGTGGCAGTTACTACCGCAATCAGGGACTACACCGGACTGGACGCTGAAATAAAATGGCCCAACGATATTCTCATAAACGGGAAAAAAACAGCCGGTATTCTTATAGAAATGAAGTCAGACAGGGATTCACTATACTTTTTAGCCGTCGGCATTGGAGTAAATGTGAATATGCCACTCGAAATTCTGCCGGAAGATATACGACCGCATATCACCTCATTAAAGGCCGAAAGCGGGAACAATATTGACAAGATCACGCTTCTGAGCCAGATACTTGCCGAGCTGGAACACCATTATAAAATTCTTTTAAATGGTAATAAAAGGGCTTTAATTAATGAATGGCTTCGTTTAAACTCCACTATAGGGAGTAAAGTCAAGGTACAGAACCAGGACAGAATCATATCCGGGACAGCAAAAGGAATAGATGATACAGGACAGCTTATTCTCAGGCTGCCTTCCGGTAAACTCGAGACAGTAAGTGCTGGAGAAGTGACAATACTGAAAGAGAATATCAGCCTGTAGCAGAAAACGCTTATTATGCTTTTACTGATTGATATAGGTAACACGAGCACTACAATGGGTTTCTGGAGCAGCGGCGCTGTTAAGGAGACCCTCAGGCTTAAAACAGCTTCAGTAAAAAAGGATATAGATCAAAAAACCGGGTTTCTCGGCAGCATAGTCCTGGACCGTAAAATTGGTAAACCTGGCGGTGCGGCCATTAGCTCTGTTGTCCCCGGTGTCACCAGCATACTTTCAAACGCAGTTAAAAAGGACTTTGGCCTTGAACCATTACATGTGGATTACAGGACAAAAACCGGACTAACATATGCAATAAACAATATCGAATCACTGGGTGCTGACAGGATTGCAAATGCAGTTGCTGCCAGGAAGCTCTACAAAGGGAATCTGGTGGTTGTGGATATCGGTACTGCAACGACCTTTTGCGTAATCACTGAAGAAGGTGAATATAAGGGCGGAGCAATAATGCCGGGACCCGGGCTGGCAGTTGATTCACTATCCGTGAAAACTGCTAACCTGCCGGGAATTGAACTCAAACCTCCTTCCAGTACCATCGGGAAGGACACTGCAGAAAACATACTCACCGGTGTCATTATCGGGCATGCCGGAGCGGTTGAGAAAATCGTTGATGAAATGAGGAAAGAACTTGATACGGATTTAAACCTGATTGCAACGGGAGGTTATTCAGACCTGATAACCCCGTATATAAAAGGAATTGCCCATATCAATCCGTTACTGACCCTCGAAGGGTTAAGGTTTATTTGTGAAATGAATCAGGGATAATGCAGTCTATATACCCCTCTTTGGCAAAGAGGGGCCAGGGGAGATTTTTCAAAGAAATTATTCGTAAAATCCCCCTTAATCCCCCTTTTCCAAAGGGGGAAACTTGAAAAGAACACTTTTCATAAAAGGAGGCATTCATGAAAGTTGAACGCATATTATTTCCGACTGATTTTTCAGAGGGATCCACCCACGCACTCCACTGTGCTGTGGACCTGACCAGGCATTATAACGCAAAACTTTATATTCAGCATGTTATCTATGATGTTACAAAGGCAATCGGCATACATGTCCCTCACATATCGTCAGATGAAGTTTACAAGGAGTTGAATGAATGGGCGGAAAGTGAAATAGAAAAATTCTGCATGGAAGAAATAAGGTCCCTTCCGGATGTTGAGAAAAAGATACTGAAGGGAATACCCTATGAAGAAATCCTCAAGTTCGCGGATGAGGAAAGAATAGACCTGATTGTTATGGGAACATATGGAAGGGTCGGCCTCCAGAGGCTTGTATTCGGAAACACCGCCGAACGGGTAGTCAGGAGGGCACCATGCCCGGTAATGACAGTAAGAGTTCCGGAGCACAGAGCAGAAGAATAAAGAGACCCTTGCCCATAAAGGTGTACGTTTCAGAAAATGCCTTTATGGGCCTGCTAATAAGCAGTGCAGAGGTTTTCAGAAATGAATCTCTCGGATACCTGCTCGGTTATCGCCTTGATGACAGATACATCGTTGAATACGCATTCGGACTGCAGACCGCAAAAAGAAGGCGCAGAGGTGTTATGCTTAATAACCGTAACCAGAAAAGAATAGAACCTATCCTGTCAAACTTTGAAAAACTCCAGATCGTAGGTGACTTCCATTCACATACAGAGTACGGCGGGAAAAAGGGTAAACCAATACCCAGCCCTGAAGATATTCAGGAAATGGAAAGGGACAACCTCTATATAATAGTGGCCATTAATGAGCTGAAAAGGTCCAGGTCATGGAAAGAAAACAGGGACGGCAGCATATCAGGCAGTATGGGCAATTTTTTCTTTAAGGTGTCTGCATATCTGTCCCCGTTTGTTAAAGGCGTACCGCAAAAAGCCCCCATATTCTGTCCATTCCCCCCCGGCTTGAAAGTAGGATAAAATATATATAATATGAATGGCGTACCTGCAACACCTTCTATAGTATGACTGAAGGGGTAAATCGCAGGAGTATCAATTATAATAACGAGTTACAGAAAGTCTTTTACAATATGAATGAGGATTCCTCTCACCCTTCATAGAATTAAATAAATGAACTTCTCCAGATATATAGCCATATCAGTATTGACCCATCTGTTATTTGCAGTTCTTTTGGGAATAATGAGCCTGACCCGTAACGACAGACCGACTGTATTTAATGTTGCTATTGTAGATCCGGTGGAGACGTATAAACCCCCGATTATCAAGAAGCAAAAACCAGCTGTAAGAAAAAGAAAACCCGCTCTTGTTAAACGCCGCAGGACCCCCTCTGAAAAAAAACTGACGACTGAAAACGACCTGACACCAGAAACAATGTTCGGCAAGGGAACCGATATTCCACCCAGGGAAAACAGTAAATCAACAGATACCATTTCAGATCCAAAAAACGCCATTACATCATCATCTTCAAAAAAGGAAAAAGGGGCTTTTTTATCGGAGAAGGATACACCGGGCATATTGCCCCCTTCGTATCTCTTTGATAAAAGAACCATCGAAAAGTATGCACGAAAAGCCCCATCCCCCCAAAAAGGGCTTACATTTGATACTTCTGAATTCAGACATCGCGGCTACCTGAGGATGCTGAAGGAAAAAATTGAACGCATATGGAAATATCCAAGAGAGGCTTCGAAACTCGGAATATCAGGAGATCTTTATGTAAAGTTTGTAATAAAAAAAGACGGCAAACTCGGAAAGGTCGATGTTGTCAGAACCTCCGGCTACAGAGATCTCGATGAGGCGGTAGTAAAGGCCCTGAAAAATGGAGAGCCCTACTGGCCCCTCCCAAAGGACTGGAAAAACGAAGACCTGGAAATCAACGGCCATTTCATTTATGTATTTGGCGTAACCTATATAAGGTAGTGCCGCCGCCATTCAATAATTAAGTAGAGTCTGCGTATAAACTCGGCTTCTCTGTCTGTCATTCCGGCAGTCCTTAAGCCGGTCGAATCGACTCTCGGCCGAATCGGCTAAACTCCAACTTGCATCGAGAATCCAGTCTTGTACGCAAGTTCTGGATGCCCGATTACTGCCTTCGGGCATGACAAAAAAGCACTTTATGAATAGACACTGAGTAAACGTCTTCCAGGGCCGTTAGTATTCTTAACACCGATTAACGAACAACTTTTTTTAATAATATTAAAAAACTTGCTATAATAATTCCTGATCATGAAAATCTTGAGCCTCATAAGATGGCAGGATGTTATGGACATCCTCATTGTTACAGTAATCATCTACAGGGTCCTTTTAATACTCAAGGGCACAAGGGCAGCACAGATGCTTATTGGCATAGGGGTACTTTTCGTTGCCCTTCTTTTTTCAAAGTACCTTGGTTTATATACCATAGACTGGATTATTCACAGTTTGTGGGCTCAGATAGTCCTTGCTCTCATTATTCTGTTCCAGCCTGAAATCAGGAAGACGCTGGCACAGATGGGTGAGGCCCGTTTTCTGCCGTCCTTTTCTTCAGTAGAAGAACTGAGATATCTCGAAGAGATTGTCAAAGGTACTGTTGCCCTTGCCAACAGAAGGATCGGCGCCCTGATTGTAATAGAAAAGGAGACCAGCCTTAACGATATTATTGAGATGGGTACGCAGCTTGATGCCAAAGTATCACGAGAACTGCTGTTAAGCATTTTCCATCCTACTTCGCCAATTCATGACGGCGCTATTGTTATCAGGGGAAACCGGGTCGTTGCAGCAGGATGTTTTCTCCCACTTACACTGAGCATTGATATTTCAAAGGCCTTCGGAACAAGGCACAGGGCAGGCCTGGGCCTTACGGAAGAGACAGACGCTGTCGTAATAATTGTATCAGAAGAGACCGGCAACATAACAACAGCCGTGGGAGACACTCTCGAGAAAAATATTGACATCGGGGACCTGAGAGACTTTCTGACTGATAACTTTATTACACCAAAAGACAAGAAAAAATGATAAACAACTTTCTCACAAAAAACATCTGGCTTAAAGCAGCATCGCTCGTTCTGGCAATTGCCCTGTGGTTCTTCGTCATGTTAAGCGGACGCTCCGAGATTACACTGGACATACCGGTAAGCTTCACTGAGCTGCCGCCGGCATTTGTGGCAGTTGATTATCCAAAGTCAGTCAGCATAAGCATAGAAGGACAGGAACGGATCATACGAAACCTCCGGCAGAACGAAATTCAGGCTGTTATTGATATAAGCGGCATTAAGACGGGGAAGTCTTTTTTCACCCTTTCAAAAGATAATATAAAATTACCCAAAACGCTTATCGTAACAGGCATTGATCCTGAGACCGTCAGTTTAATGATCGAACCCCAGCTAAAGAAAACCGTTAAAGTCAAACCGGCTGTAATCGGCCTGCCGGAAAAGGGTTTCAAAATTCTTGACATAAAGGTAGAGCCTGCAAAACTTGAACTGGAAGGGCCCAGGAGCATGGTCAGAAAGATATATACCGTTAAAACAGAACCTATAGATATAAACGGCATTAATGATAATCTCATATACAAGGCCAGCTTGAACATATCCGATACGAGGATAAAAAAGAGTTTAAACAAAGTTGAAGTAAGCATATCTGTAAAAAAAATAGATAAGGAGAACAAATAATGGCTGGGAAAAAGAAGATGAAGCTCTTTGGAACGGACGGGATAAGAGGCAAGGCAAATCATTATCCCATGACCGGTGAAATTGCTTTTGAGGTTGGAAGGGCAGCAGCTTATGTTCTCAGGAAAAAGCACGGCAGAAACAGAATACTGATAGGAAAGGACACGAGGCTCTCCGGTTATATGCTCGAAAGCGCCCTGACTTCAGGAATATGCTCTATGGGGATGAATGTTGTCCTTGTCGGTCCCATGCCGACGCCCGGCATAGCATTTGTCACAAGAAGTCTGAGGGCGGACGCCGGGGTTGTCATCTCCGCGTCACATAACCCTTATAATGATAATGGAATAAAGTTCTTTTCTTCAGACGGTTTCAAGCTTCCGGACAACACCGAAAGCGAGATAGAGAAAGTTATGTTTTCAAAGAGGCTTGAGAAAATCAGGCCCGAGGGAGCAGAGATCGGAAAGGCAACCAGAATTGACGATGCAGCAGGAAGATATATTGAATATGTTAAATCAACATTCCCCAAAGGAAAAACTCTTGACGGAATGAGAATAGTAATCGACTGCAGCAATGGTTCGGCCTACAAGATCACCCCTTCTGTTCTCAGGGAACTCGGTGCCGATGTAATCGCAATAAATAACCGACCTGATGGACTGAATATAAATGTAAATTGCGGGACATCATATCCCCGTACATTGCAAAAGGCTGTTCTTGATTACAGGGCGGACATCGGAATCGCACATGACGGCGATGCCGACAGGACAATCATCTGCGATGAAAACGGTGAAATGGTAGACGGAGACAAGATAATGGCCATATGTGCCCTGGACATGAAACAGGAAGGTACGCTCAAGGGGAACACAGTTGTCGCCACAGTCATGAGCAATATCGGTTTTGAACTATTTCTGAAAAAAGCAGGGATAAAGATGATCAGGACAAAAGTAGGTGACAGATATGTAGTTGAGGAGATGCTGAAAAGAGGCTGTAATATTGGAGGCGAACAGTCCGGACATATAGTCTTTCTTGACTTAAATACAACAGGCGACGGCCCGATAACGGCCCTCCAGATTCTTTCGGTTATGAGCAGGGGAGGAAAAAAACTTTCAGAGCTTGCATCACAAATTCCTATTTATCCTCAGATCCTTATTAATGTTACGGTAAGCAAAAAGAGGGACATATCTGAGTTCCCAAAGATTAAAAACGCCATAAAAAAAGCTGAGAAAACTCTGACAAACGGAAGGATACTCGTCAGGCCCTCTGGAACTGAGCCAAAGATAAGGGTTATGGTTGAAGGAGATAATATGGATGACATTACTGCCATTGCTGAAGAGATAGCGGAAGTTATAAAAACAAATATGAAATAAATCATTAATTCAAATGTTGCTTACAATATCAAATCGAAGAATCAAACCAACTAATAGCAATCCTGACAACAATAATCAAAAAAACAAAACAGAACCAGAATAAACCATAAAACAAACCTATTGTTTATACTTCACCCTTCTTGCTTCACCCTTCGAACTTCCATCTTCACCCTCAATCTAAAAGCTGGAACGTTTCGCATCCCCATGTTATAATCATCCATTCAAGGGGACGTTGGCTGCAACTTCAGAATATTCAAATGGTCCATCGCTCAAAGTCACAAATTGTGATCTTGAAGAGGGGCATAATATTAAGTATTTAACCTTCTAACGTCACGCTCCAGCGTTCCAGAGATTAATTGTTCTGCAAAGTTACTTTGCTATAAGAGGTTCATTTGTGAGCAGCAAAGAAAGGGGACAGTAGGGGAATGAGCAAAAATCTGTTAAGAGATAATGATTATAAAGTCTGGCTTGCGGACATCAAGAGCAGAATCTGTAATGTTCAGATAAAAGCAGCATTGAAGGTAAACACCGCACTTCTCAGTTTTTATTGGGAGCTCGGAGCTGATATTGTTGCGAGGCAGGAAAAAACCGCATGGGGAGATGGGTTTCTCCTGCAGCTCAGTAAAGATTTGATGACAGAATTCCCCGAAATGAAAGGGTTTTCAAGAAGAAATCTTGAACTCATTCGGAAATGGCATCTTTTTTATAAACAAGCAAGTTTACCCGGTCAAATTGCGAAACAACTTGTTTCGCAAATGCCCGTAACACATAAAAAAGAAAATAACGAACAACCTATCGGCCGTATTGGGCAGCAGCTTGTAGAGCAAATCACCAGCATCCCCTGGGGACACAATATCGCCATTATAACAAAATGCAAAAATCACGAGGAGGCGCTTTATTATGTACAGCATACCATGCTCCACAACTTGAGCCGAAGCGTCCTTGTCCATCAGATAGAAAGCGGTCTATATAAGCGTGAGGGGAAATCCGTTAATAATTTTACCGTAACGCTCCCGAAGGAGCAGTCTGATCTTGCGAGACAGACACTGAAAGACCCCTATATTTTTGACTTCCTGAGCATGACGAAAGAGTATACCGAGCGTGATCTTGAAAAAGGGCTTATCGATCACATTACCCATTTTCTATTAGAGCTTGGCGCAGGATTTGCCTTTGTAGGTAAACAGTTTCAGGTACAGGTAGGAGAGAAGGAGTTTTTTATCGATCTTCTGTTTTACCATGTCAGGCTTCACTGCTATGTAGTAGTTGAATTAAAGACTGTAGAATTCGAACCT
>JBDLIC010000056.1:0-20698 GCA_039715075.1 Nitrospirota bacterium | reverse complement strand
CAGAGGCGATTCATTCCAATAAGGCAATCGTGAAAATCTTAAGGAGTGTTGCGAAAAAAGAGGGTATCCATGAAGGGGTGATAACATTTATTGACAAGACTGACCGGCAGGCGATCATGGAAATGCTGAAACTTGAAGGTATGATTGATGTTGTTATCCCAAGGGGCGGCGAAGGCCTTATCCGGGCTGTGACCGAAAATTCGAGGATCCCTGTGCTTAAGCATTATAAAGGGGTCTGTCATGTATTTGTTGACAGGGATGCAGACCTTCAGATGGCTGAAGATATGTGCTTTAATTCAAAGGTCCAGAGGCCCGGCACATGCAATGCAATGGAGACGATGCTGGTCGATGAAAAGGTGGCGAAAAAATTTCTGCCCCCGATGATAAAAAGATTCAGAAAGGCAAAAGTACTGCTTAAGGGATGTCCGAGGACGAGAAGGTTTGATAAGACCATTAAGGCGGCAGCGGACAGTGACTTCCATAATGAATATGTTGACCTGATCCTTAATGTGAAAGTTGTTAAGGATATTGATGCTGCAATGGACCATATTGCGGAATACAGCTCCGCGCATACTGAGACGATAGTTACCGAAGATTACAGCAACGCGATGAGGTTTCTGAGGGAAGTGGATTCAGCATCAGTGCATGTGAATGTCTCGACGAGATTCAGTGACGGCTTTCAGTACGGGCTTGGGGCTGAGATGGGCATATCAACGGACAAGATCCATGCGCGTGGGCCGATGGGGCTTGAGGAATTGACATGTACGAAGTTTATTGTTTTGGGGAATGGACAGTTGAGAATGTAAAAAGAAAGTTGTCAGTTGTCAGTTGTCAGAAACTGATAACTGCCCCCTTTAATTTATTATGAAAATAGGTATTTACGGTGGCACATTTAATCCAGTCCATTATGGTCATCTGAGGACTGCTGAAGAGGTGGCTGAAAAATTCGGGCTCGATAAAACTCTCTTTATTCCCGCGGGAGAAACCCCATTTAATAAGCCTGATCTTGAAAAGGCTGATCACCGGTATAAAATGGTGAAGAATGCAATAGAAGGCAATCCCTGCTTTCAGATATCCGCCCTGGAAATTAAGGCAAAGGGGAAGTCGTATTCTGTTGACACTATAAAAAAGCTCAGAAACAGGTACAGGAAAAGTGAACTTTATTTTATTCTTGGAATTGACGCGTTTATTGATCTGCCCGGCTGGAAGCAGCCGAACATGATTGTTGATCTGGCCAACCTGATCATTATCTCCAGACCGGGTTATTCCTTTGCCGGCCTCCGGTCTTCCCCGTACCTTAAAGGAGTTTCAGAGAAAAAATTAAGAGAGATGGATAGTGGAAATGTAGACATGTTTGCATTCGATATATCGGAAAATCGAAAGGGGATTTTATGCAATGTAACGGCTATGAACATTTCGGCCTCCAACATCAGGAATTTGATCAAATCAGGGGAAAATATAAATTATCTCTTGCCTGATTCCGTAAAATCCTATATAATTTCTCATAACTTGTATATAGATACAAATTAGGAGTCTGTGTATAAACATGACAATTGAATAGTCATTCCCGCAGTCTGTTGAGCGGGAATCCAGAACTTGCTAAAAAGACTGGATTCCCGATTACTAACTTCGGGAATGACAGGCAGACGAATAGAGTTTATAGACAGATAAAAATTAGGAAGCAGAAAGAAAGGGGATAGTCCTTTAGATAGTTCAATTAGAAAAAAGGCTGTTAAGGCTGCTGAAAAAGCTATTGACAAGAAAGCCGACGATACAGTTATCCTCGAGTTAGAAGGCCTCTCAACTATAGCAGATTATTTTGTAATATGTTCGGGAGAAAATCCAGCACAGATAAGGGCTATTGCTGATTCAATAGATGAGTTTTTTTCGAGTCAGAAAATCGCTCCTCTGGGCAGAGAAGGGCTCGATTTTGCCCGCTGGGTCCTGATTGACTATGGGGATATTGTTATCCATATTTTTGATAAAGAGACAAGGTCCTTTTATGACCTGGAAAAATTCTGGATAGATGCCCCCAGGGTTTCTATTGATGAAAAAAGAGAAGGGAAGGTAAGCTGAATGACAAAGTTTGTTTTTTTCGTAATATTGATCTTCCTGTTTATTATCAGTCTGCTTGCCTTTTTAAATAAAGGTGCTGTTGATCTGACGGTCTGGGAAGGTGTTAATTTTGAAATCCCTGTTATAGCCCTTATTATCATATCAGCGGCAGTGGGTATTTTGTCGATGCTTGTGATTGTCGTTATCAGGGACACCAGGAAGTATATTGACAGCTGGCAGGTCCAGCGCCAGCATAAGAAAGAAGCAAAAATAGGAGAATCATTTGCAAAAGGGCTGAATGCTTTTTTTGCATCCAGGTATGATGAAGCTGAAGAACTTTTTGCCAGTGTTGTTGAAGATGACATTTCACATTTGGATGCACTTTTGAGACTTGGAGATATTAGTTTTGAAAAGCAGGAATTTACCAGGGCAACTGATTTTTATTTAAAGGCAAAGGAGTTAAAACCGAGAAATATTGAGGTGCTGCTTTCACTGGTAAAGGTTTCAGAGGCACAGAATGAATGGCAGGACGCCTTGAAATATCTCGACAGCATTCTGGAGATAGATGACGTAAATACCAAATTCCTTATCCGGAAAAGAGATATTTATGAAGCACAGGGGAACTGGGACGAACTCATGGAGGTACAGCAGAAGATTATTAAGTGCAAGCTTTCGGAGGAAGAAGAAAAAGAGGAGAACAGGGTCCTGCTCGGTTACAAGTATGAAATGGGAAGGCATTATAATGAAGCAGGCGATACTGAAAAGGCTGAAAAGACCTTGAAGGCTGTCTTAAAGGCAGACAAGGATTTTACTGCAGCGTATCTCACACTTGCGGAAGTGCATCTGGGCAAAGGGAACACAAAGGAAGCCGAGAGTGTTTTGTTGAAGGGATATGAAGAGACTTCTTCACTGGTAATCCTTGCCAAACTGGAAAATTATTATATTACCGAAGGGGCGCCGGGCACTATCATTGATCTTTATCGGAAGGCAGTACAGAAAGACCCCAAAGACCTGAAGCACCAGTTCTTCCTTGCAAAGCTTTATTACAGGCTTGAGATGATAGACCATGCTTTTGAAACAGTAAGTAATATAGACACATCTGCTTCCTCTGATCTGCCGGACTTTCATTCTCTCTTCGGTAATATTTACCAGAGGCGTGCCCAGTATGAAAACGCGATCAGTGAATTTAAGAAGGCCCTGAAAGTAGAGCGGCCTATTGTTGTACCCTTCTGCTGTTCTACCTGTGATTACAATTCTAGAAACTGGACAGGAAGGTGCCCTGAATGCAGGGGATGGAACACCTTTACTCTTGACCTCAATGAAGCGTGCAAAGCATAAAAAGGACAGGGTAGTCCTTGATACAAGTCTGTTTGTCAACCCTGAAGTCCGTAATGATTTTGGAGACTCGCCCACAGAAGCAATAAAAGGGTTTATCACGCTTGCTGAGAAAATTCCTGAACTTGAATTCTTCATGCCCTCATCCATTTTCAATGAACTGATGAATTTTGTGGACAGAAGGAAGGTCCCCGGCCGCATGCTTGCCCTTATTCATCAGAAGTCTCCGAGTAAACACGAAATGAATTGCCCGGCTATCTTTCTGTATGAACTGATAGAAGACATAAGGGACCGGGTCAACAAGGGACTCAGGATAGCGGAAAAAGCTGTCAGAGATTCAGGCAGTAAAGACGAGAGGGAGGCAATTCAGAGCATGCGGAAGAGCTACAGAGTGGCCTTGAGGGAAGGGATTATTGACAGCAAGGAAGATGTGGACCTTATTCTTCTTGCCAAGGAGCTTGATGCCCTTCTCGTGACCGTTGACCATGGTGCTATTAAATGGGCTGAAAAGCTTGGAATAAGATGGCTGATTCCGGACAGGTTTAAAGACTATCTCTTGAGCTTTCTTGAGGATGAATCATAACTGGATAACTGCTGTCTTCATAGCAGTATTCAGAGCAAAATGTTCGCAGCTGTTATTAAATAGAGAATCTGAGTAGACTGAATCTGAGTTTAAAAGGAGACAGGAAGTCATATGCATGCATTTACTGCATCTTGTGTTTTGCACGTTGTCTAAAAAATGCATGTAGTCCTGGTCCGGACCCTGAATTATGACCCCCATACCATTCTTGTCGTAGGTAATTTTCCTACTCCAGAGAGTAAAAGAACTTAGGCAATGTACGTGGATATTTAATAGTTTTGTTCAGCAGTAAGTTTAGTCGGTGGAGAAAAGTTTGAAAATTTCAAATTCTAAAAAAAGTAAACGAAGTACACTTAGAATAAATAATGTTTACATTTATTCTTAATGTAAAAAATGCAATGAGTTAGGCTAATTAAAATCCGTTAAAAGTTAACATAGTTTACATATAATGAAATTGTTTAAACATGCGGCGAGCACAAGAATCTTTTAGTATATTCGCTATCTTATTGAAAAAAGATGGTTATTATCGTTGAAGTAAATCTGGCATGCTATTTGATAATCAGAAGGTATGAAAGACGATTTGAAACATAAATGCTTATAAATCGATTATTCGTTGTGAAAGGGAAGGTAGAGAGATGACAAATTCCATAACGCAGGTGGAAAAACCCAGGAAGCCTTATTTAGTGCATTGTAATTCGGCACAATGTAAATACAATAAAAAATATAAATGCGAGAAGGAAGAAATCTATATGAAAAGAAGTATTTACTTAACACTAACTACGACAAAAGAAGTGTTTTTGTGCTGCTGTGATAATAGAGATAATGGAAACGGTGAATATTCTTCTTATTAGTAAATTGTTTTTTTTAAGCCTGCTTCTTCTAACGCCTCTTTTTTTCTGCTTGCTCAAAATCAGGATATATAGGTGTTGTCAATAATCGGGAGCTTTTCCTGAAACAATTAATAAGCAGGTCTTATTAATGCTTTATTATTGGCACTTAAATTATTTGTAATAAGTGCTAAAAAAGAACAAGACGAATGGCCATGTTTTGAGGACATGATTCTCTTTTATTAGTGAAAAAAATAAAGCTAAAAGATGGTGCCGAAGGCGGGATTCGAACCCGCACAGGGTTGCCCCCACTAGACCCTGAACCTAGCGCGTCTGCCAGTTCCGCCACTTCGGCAACAAATCTATAGAATGAAATCTGTAAAAACTTATTATTACATGTTCCTGCATATTATCTTATTATCGGTGTCAAAAAAGGATTGTCACCGTCTATCTGTATCAACTGCATTGTCTCCCGGTCCAGTACTAAATTGGCTACTCCCCGGTTTTTCAGGTCACTGTCCTTGGCTGTTGACCATGTTCCTCTCCAGTTCAGGTTGACCGTGACGGTTGACTCGGCTATCTTTACGAGCCGGGGGGAAAATGTTAATTCAGCTGTTTCGAATATAAGATTCTTTATTACACTCTCTGAAAGCTTGCTTTCGATATGGCTTTGTAGTGTTAGCCGGTTTTTATCCGTGTATGCATTTTTTATATGGTCAACGGTGCTAAACGCGTCCTTTGCCAGTATTGAATCTTCAGACGGTTTAACATTATCTTTGGAGCAGCTGAAAGATAATAATAAAATGAATATGAAAACAAAAAAGGTTTTTTTCATGATCTATTTAGTTAACAGCACACTTCTTTTTTTGATGGTAGATTTTACATTTTAGCGATGTTTTTTTCAATATGGCCTGAAAAAGAACTTTCTTTCGGCAGTACAATAAAGCCCCTTGCAGGGTTAAGAGATCGGAATGTGCTGAATCCAGTTTCGATAAATTATCTGGAGTTATACCTGTGAACTTGGAGCAGAAAAATGGGCCTTCATCTTGTTGATCCCGAAGGAAAGATAATTTTTAAACGCCTTTGTAGAATTGCACTGGGAAATTATCTTTTTGATGTAGTGAGGTCTCGCATATAGATACCAGAATGACTTCTTCTTCAATTCTGTCAGTTCATCTGCTGATAGATGGTAAGTTTTGACAACGGAATTAAAATGGTCATATATATTATCGTATGCCCCATCAATAATAAGTCCGTCCCTTTTGGCTATTTCATAATATTTTGTCCCTGGAAACGGGAACGGCAGTATGACCTCAAAGAAATCACCGTCAATCTCTCTGGCAAAATCAAATGTCTGCATTATTGTTTCCCTGGTGTCCCAGGGCATTCCGATCAGAAAAGTTGTAAATGTTTTCAGCTTGTGTTTCTTTGCCAGCCTGAGCGCTTCCCTTGACTGTTCCAGGGTTATCCCTTTCTGTGTCATGTCAAGGATATGCTGGTTTCCGCTCTCAACACCAAATGATACCAGCCAGCAGCCTGCTTTCTTCATCCATATCAATCTTTCATCGTCAACTGTGCTTGCCCTGCTGTTTGCAACCCATTGTATGTCCAGTTTTCTGTTAAGTATTTCTTTGCAGACACTGATGACCCATTCCCTGTCCCACGTAAAAGTATCCGCCCTGAAGAAAAAATTTCTGATGTTGTACTCAGTTACACAGTGCTCAAGTTCGTCCACAACATTTTTTGGAGAGCGGGGTCTTAAATCAGCGCCCCCGACAACTCTGCTGAGACAGTAGATGCACTTGGCAGGACAGCCCCGGCTTGACTGGATCGTGGTCATGACTTCCCCTGTATCCGGTCTTAAATATTTACTCTGGTCCAGAAGGTGTCTGGATGGAAAAGGCAGACTGTCGAGGTCATCAATAAAAGGCCTCCTGGGTGTTTTGACAATCCTGCTGTTTTCTCTGTAACAGATACCTTTTATATCTTTCAGGTCTCTGCCCTGTGCTATCTCAAGCAGTGTTATTTCCGGTTCACCTATGATTGCTATATCCAGGTCTTCACACATCTCCAGTCTTTCTACGGGACTGATCGTAGTATCACCGCCTTTAGCTATGGTGATTATATCGGGATTAATCTGCCTGGTGATGTTACAGGTACGTAAATCTTCCTTAATAGATGTTATTGTGGTGTAGATTACAAGTATGGAAGGATCAAAGTTCTTGATATCATCTTCAACACTCTGCCATGTGCCGCCTTCAACCGGGTAATCCCTCATCATACATTCGAAACCGTTTTCTTCCAGAATTGCAGACATATATGCCAGGTCTAAAGGAGGGCGCGGTGCATTCGAAACACCTTTCAAAGAAACCTGACAGCGGTCATCCCTGTAGAAAAGACCTGTCGGTGGAATTATAAATAATGCTCTGCGGGGTCTCATTTAATATGTATCCTTTTTTGTGAAAATCAATCATAAATTATCAATTAACCGGACTTTAAAGTCAATATTCTAATTAAGTTATTTAAATAATCTATATTTAGAAAAATATTAAATTAAAAAGGTTCTTATTTAATAATTATATCAGGAAAATAATTTCACTTCAACCTTTATCCGTTTTGTATTTCACTATCTTATAGTGTTCATCTTCATATTTAACCTGAAATTTCTCCGTAATATTTCCCATCAGGTAAAGAGAGTAATAAACCTTCCTCTCCTTTTCAATCCAGTTGTCTTCAATTGAGTTTCTCCTGACCAATATATAGGTTGAGTGATTTCTTTTCAGTTCTCCCAGCCATTCTTTATACGTACCGCTTTTTACGTAGACTACTCTGTTTGAAAATTCTCTGTTCCAGAGGGGGGCCGTAAAAAAAGGCCTGGAAGTGTCCAGTTCGAAACTCTCAAAAGAATATGCGAGAGTATCGCCCCTCAATATGTTGTTATCTATCCATATCCAGTACCCGTATTCCTTTCTTACTTTTATATCAATATTGAAAGGCTTATGGCGCGATAACGTGCGTTCATGAGAAGGTATGGCAAGGAAATCTTTAATCTGCCCGGGTGTTATGCATGGTGAATTTGTTGTGAGAAATGTATAGCCTGCAAATATAAGAGCAAAGGCTTTCAGTACATACTCCCGTTTATAGAAATAATCAGATATAATTCCAAAAGAAACAGCGCCCAGTCCGACAATAAAAATAACATACCTGGTGGTCCAGTTTCTGGGATGAACGATGAATGTAAGAAGGAGTATCGCACTGATAAAAAGAAAGCTGTACTTTTTCCTTATGATTGCATGGACCATGGAAATGATAATTGCGGGCAGAAACAGAATGAACCATATTGGGCCGAATCCGCTTAACCTGGAATCATATATGTAATACCCGACCCGCTCCTGCCATACATGAAACAGAGCTGTAAAATAATTCAGACCCTCTATAATTTGAGGGGCAGGTTCTACCCAGTCGCTTTTCATACCTTTGAACAATGTTGCATTAAAAATGGAGACATCCATGTAATACACGGGGTTCCCGTAGAAAACCCAGTTTCTCATATACCAGTACCCGCCTATTAAAAGTGCAGGAGCAATAAAGCATGTTAAGTATGTGCTGAGACCGTTTTTCAGCAGATAGCCTTTATTTGCGGATATACTGTTGAATGGTTTGAGATATTTTATGATTTCCTGGACCAGTATTGCCCCCAGCATTACCGCAATAAACAACGGACCGGTCGGCTTTGAACCAAGTAAAATCCCGGCTGCCAGTCCGGACAGGATAATCGGTAATCTTTTCTCTGAAAAAGGCTTCACTGAATTATCCTCATAAGCATAATGCTCGATGTCGTCATACATTAAAAAATTCAGAGCGATAATCAGTAACATGGACACTGCGCCGTCAACATAATTGATTGTTGACTGAAAAATGAGAACAGGAGTAAAGAAAAAGAGGAGGGAGGAGTATATTGCATATTTTTCCTTTACTCGCATCTTTATTGCCATGCTGTATATGGACAGGACACCTGCAATGGTAAAAAACAGCTGGCTTAAATCTGCTATAATATCACTCTCCAGAAATATAATGTTCCAGAGGAAGAAGAGGTTGATGTTCTTTGAGAAAATATTCATGTACTGCTGAATAAAAGAAGGGTTGGCGTTTTCCTGAATAGTTCCGCTCTGCATGATCTGGCCCACAATAGGCAGGTGATAATATAGCGCATCCCATGAATAGGAAGGGAAAAGATAACCTAGAAAGACCAGCAAGCAGACCGATATTAGAAATAGACAGAAGATACATAGCAGTACTGTGTCTCCCTTGATTATTTTGAGTATCCTGAGAGCCTCATCTTTAATTTCGGAGCAAATGCCTTTAGCTCCATGAGTTGAAAATGCAAAGATCAGGACTCCTGTTGATATGAAGAGATTAAGAAAAAAAAGAGGGGAGGGGTAGAGCTGCTTAAATACTACTCCAAGAAGCATTTCAGTTGCTATGATCTGTGATAACCCAAGTACAAATGTTCCGATTAACCGGTCGACAAACAGCAGGGAACCTTTATTTCTGAAAAGGAAGATGTACCAGGAGGAGAACAGGAGCAGATTAATTGATATATAAGCTATAATTTTCAATGAATTCAGTTCTGGATAAGGGTGTTTAAAAATGTATATAAATGTAACAGAAATATTGGTGCTGCTGCAATGTTTTTTCAGGGTTTGTTAATATAACCGGCACATACAATTAGGATGATCTATCTTAAGACTGCAAAGTATAGATAAAGTTTTTTAATTCGATTATTATCAATACTGCCTTGCAGATAGCCCATTCTTTGATTTATAATGAGGGGCATTTTTATTAATTTCTTTTATAAATCACCTGCAAATTTAACGGTTTCCTGAAGAGACAGATATAATCCGCAGGTATCACATTAATTTTTTGAAAGGAGGAATGTATGAGATTTTTGTTGACGTTTTTTTTGCTCATCTCGGTTGCTCTTGTTCCATTTAGTGCTGCCGCCTCGTCAGAGGGTAAAGCACATGCACCTACTGTTCCTGACCAGACGCAGCTGGTTTCAACCATCGATGAGCTGGCAGCATTGTTTAACTCAGAGCAGTGCGGCGAATGTCATGAAGAGATTTATGAACAGTGGAAACATTCGGGCAAATCACGTGCTTTCAGCACAGAAAGAGTACGTCAGACATGGAGGACATTCATAAAGCAGGGACTGGAAAAGGAGACCAAGGCTGATTGGAGCGGGGCGCCGGTGGAAAAAATGTCCATGAAGAGTCACTGCCTCTGGTGTCATGAACCCCGTATCAAGTATGCTACAGACGATCTGGTAGCGGAGATCATCGACATGATAATAGATTCCGTAGACGATCCTGACCAGGCAAAGAGAGACGCAGCTGTCAAGGAACTCTCGAAGTTAAACCTTGGCTGCTACGGCTGTCATAACATGTTCGCACTGAAAGACGGCTACTGGGGCCACAAACCCAAGGTAGACGCTATCTACGGCCCGACCGGGAAGGTTGATCCATCAAACCATCAGGAAAACGTGGAGGGAGTCAATCAGACCATTAAGTCCGAATTTCTGACGGAATCCAAATACTGTGCACGGTGCCACCACGGATGTCCTGACAGCGTACCGCACTGGCAGTGCCGCACACTCTATACCAGCTATCTGGAGAACTACAAAACCAACGTGGGTGGAGACAAGAGGTGTCAGGACTGTCATATGCCGCAGGATCCTGAAATCGAAATGGCGTCACACCGTTTCCCCGGAGTCCATGACAAGCAATTCTTCGCCAACGCAATAGACATAGAAATTAAAGGGGAAATAACCCATTTCATCAACAACTACAAGAACGAACTTACACCCACGCTGTGCCTGGATGTTATATTGACGAGCAGTTCAGGGCACGGCCTGCCAAACGGGTGAGTATACATACCTCAAGCGGCACTGGAAGTGACCGCAAAAGATCAGAATGGTAATGTAATACACACCGAAAGAAGAAAGTATCAGAACTGGAACCTCTGGTTTGACGGGCGCAAGGAAGTCGCCCTCCAGCTCTGGGACATAACGGCAACAGCAAACGTAAACCTCGGTCTCGAGCCCGACAAGCCCGATCTGAAGACAAATGTGGTTTTACTCGATAAAGATGTTACGTTAGTTACGATAGAGGTAGCTTTTCTTTTTGAAGATACACCTGACCACTGGACTACGATTAAAAAAGCAACACAAACACTGCCTGTCCACAGTGCTGACAAGTACTTCAAGAAGAAGTAAACTGTTTCTTGCCTGAAAGCCCGTGCCGGAGACGGCGCGGGCTTTTTTTATGGACCTATGGTTTAATAGAAACTTCGATCGATTGACTTTATTTAAAACGATAATGTAGAATTATTTATCTTATGGATGACCACAAATTAAGAGTATTTTGCATAGTCGCGGAGACAAAAAGTTTTTCAAGAGCATCTGAAATAATCCGCCTCACCCAACCTGCAGTCAGTCTCCAGATACAGGCACTTGAAGAGATGTACGGAACCAAACTCTTCAATCGCTCCGGATGTGTTATTACGCTTACCAAGGCAGGTGAACTGCTGTATAAGTATGCCAAAGAGATTAATTCACTTTATGCCGCGGCTGAAAAGGAGATAGGAGGGATCACCGGACTCGTGAAAGGTGTTATTTCTGTTGGCGCCAGCTCTACGATAGGTAATTATATCCTGCCCTTTGTAGTTTCGGATTTTAAGAGAAGATACCCAAAAGTAGGAGTACATATCCACGTCGGTAATACAAAGAATGTCGTTGACTTTTTGAATTCAGGCAGTGTTGATGTTGGCCTTGTGGAAGGTGATGTAAATAAGCAAAAACTTGTTATTGAAAAACTTATTCCTGATGAGATGGTACTTATTATGTCTCCCCACCATCCGCTTGCTAAAAAATCAACCATATCCATTATGGAACTTTCCAAGGAGCCGTTGATTTTCAGAGAGGAAGGTTCCGGCACAAGACAGGCGATTGAGAAATATCTTTCCAAGCACGGAATACTGAATCAGAACTTAAAGATATCTCTTATCATGGGAAGCACCGAGTCTATAAAAGCTGCTGTGGAAGAGGGGCTCGGGACCTCGATCATGTCAAAATGGGCGGCAAGAAAAGAAAGTAAATTTGGCACCCTGAAGTCAGCAGTCTTTAAAGAAGATAAATTTGTAAGGGACTTTTCCCTGGTTTATAAAAAGTCCAAAGAACCATCACACACCATCGAGCAATTTACCGGGTTCTTAAGAAGATACCCTTTTAACAAGCTCCTGAATTCCTGATCTCATTTCTCTTAAATCCTTAAAATCTGAATGCGGTATATATGTGGGATCGGTCTGTCCGTTAACCTGAGATCTTTACTCTGGTGATATAATCCAGAGAACTTAATTTCTGAAATGCTTTCTTTTTAACTGTTCTGTCTCTCGTTGAAACTGTATAGTGATATACAAGTTCTCCGGTTGAACGGTTCCTTTCGTAATCAATTGAATGGATATGCAGTCCGATGCCTTCCAGTAGGGGGGTGACAGTTTCTTCGGCATTTTCTGAGGCAGGAGTCGAGATAGTAATGTTTTTATAGCGTAACGGTTTAATCCTGTTCTCCACTGTCCTCAGTATGATTAAAGCAACAATTGTAATGAATGCAGTAATTAGTCCTTCAAAATACAGGCCTCCTCCGATCGCAAGCCCTATTGCAGATATCATCCAGATCGAGGCGGCCGTTGTCAGTCCTCTCACAGCATAACCGCTCTTGATAATTACCCCTGCCCCGAGGAAGCCGATGCCCATGAGGGCACCTGCGGCGATCCTTGCGGGATCGATTCTAAGGGATGGGTCCATGTCTCGTATATGATGATAATAGTTTTCGGATATTATCATGATCAGTACAGCTGCTACGCATACAATTAACTGAGTCCTGAATCCGGCAGCCCTGCCGTGGATTTCTCTTTCATATCCGACAATGCTGCCGATAACCGCTCCCAGAAGAAGGCGCAGGACTATTTCGTCAATTGGGATCATATCATGACATTATAATTCAGATGTGTACTGCTGTCAAAAGATATTTAAAGATATTTAAAGATATTTAAGAAAGGGATCGAGGTCGGATCGACTCATCGAGTAGACTCGATTCAAGATTTAAGGATTCATCTTCTTCTTTTCCTTCCTTTTATAATTTGTTTTCAACTGCGATTGTGATAAACTAAACTTCATTGCTAATGCAAATAAGGGAGATGAGTCATTGAGAACTGAAAAAGATACCCTTGGGAAAATGAGGCTTTCCGGTAATGTCTATTACGGTGCCCAGACAAAAAGGGCGGTCCTTAATTTCCCTATCAGCGGTTTGAGGCTGCCAAGGCGCTTTATAAGGGCACAGGGGATAGTCAAGCTTGCCGCTGCCAGGGCAAACGGCTCATTTGGACTTCTTGATAAAAAAATATTAAAGGCAATTGAGAAGGCAGCACTGGAAGTAATAAAAGGGGACCATGACAAACATTTTGTCGTAGATGTTTACCAGGCTGGTGCGGGCACATCGCAAAACATGAACGCCAATGAAGTAATCGCTAACAGGGCTATAGAGATCCTTAAGGGCAAAAGAGGTGACTACAGGATTGTTCATCCCAACGATCATGTGAACATGGCCCAGTCAACCAACGATACCATACCGACCTCAATATATATATCATCGTTTGAGGCTGTGAGGGATGATCTGGTCCCGGCCCTGGATGGGTTAAAGCAGGCGCTCTCAAAAAAAGCGGGAACATTTAAAGGAATAATCAAGGCTGGCAGGACCCATATGCAGGATGCTGTACCTCTCAGACTCGGTCAGGAGTTTAGTGGTTTTGCAGAAGCTGTGAGGAATGATAGACTGCGCATTCAAAATGCTTCAAAGGCTTTACTGAACCTTCCCATCGGTGGCAATGCATTGGGCAGCGGCATAAACGCCAACCCGGGATATAAAAAATCTGTTCTCAGTGAAATAAAGAAAATAACAGGAGTAAAGTTTAGGAGCTGCAGGAATTTATTTGAAGGTATCCAGAATGTAAATCCCGCCCTTGAACTCAGCTCATCGTTGAGAGGCGGAGCGATTACTCTCACAAAAATTGCTAATGATATACGCTTGTTGAGTTCAGGGCCGCGTACAGGTTTTGCTGAAATCAGGCTGCCCGCAGTACAGCCGGGCTCATCAATAATGCCGGGTAAGATAAATCCTGTAATGGCTGAAATGCTCAATATGGTCTGCTTTCAGGTCATAGGGAATGATACGGCGATTGCTTATGCGACCCAGGCTTCGCAGCTTGAGCTCAACGTAATGATGCCTCTGGTAGCGCATAATCTTCTTTTCTCTATTGAGATACTCTCAAATGCCGTAAATGCTTTTACCCTGAAATGCGTAGACGGGATTGAGGCTGATGCTGAAAGGTGTATGGAATATGCTGATGCGACTTTAGCCATGGCAACTGCATTAAATCCAATCATCGGGTATACAGCTGCAGCTGAGGTTTCAAATGAGGCTTACAGAACAGGAAAAACTGTTAAGCAGCTGGTCATCGAAAAAGGTATTTTAAAGGAAAAAGACGCAGACCGCCTCCTGGATCCGGGGAAGCTTACCGGATAGATTTCTCCATCTGATTCTAATTGATTTAATCTATTTAAAATGTTATTCTGAGGTTCGGCTCAGGTATTATAGCATTTTAATGAGTGATTCCAGCGTGTTTTCTTCTTAGGATATAAATACTGTAAAAAAAACTTACACAAGAGAAGTGCTTGCATTTAAAAGATAATATTTATATAATTATAATAAGAGCTAATTTCATGTCGTATTTTTTTACATATAAAAGAATCGTAATAATTGGAATTCAATAAAATCAGGCAGTTACAAGCTGGCTGATTTTTTGCTTGTAAACCAAGGGGGTTCTAGTGAATAGACAGTTGTATATAGAGCCGCTCTTGAAAAAACATGTTCAGATCATATGATATCAATAAAGACGAAGAGCTTTAGTGAGTCTAAGTCAATGAATAGCAATGGAAAAGATAATATGACAATTGCCGAGCTTTTAACATCGGACAACTGGACTGAGTATTTTAAAAGACTTTCTGAGGCATTAAATTATGATTTTCATATTTATGGGGAAGCTGAGGAACTGATATTCCAGACGAATGAAAATGCATTCTGCAAATATATCAGATCATCAGAACTGGAGAGCCTGAGTTGCCCTGACTCATGCAGTCATTCATTATTTGAAGCACTTAAACCAGATGAACCGATTATATACAAATGCGGTGCTGGGTTGACATGTTTTGCCTTTGCAATAGAACGGTTCGGCGAGAGGGCATATATTGTCGGTAAAGGGGGGTTTGCGTCGTATAGTGACCTGCTTGAATTTCTGAATATTGTAAAGGACAACAGTCTTCCTGCTATTCCGGTATCTATGCCTCTTGATTTTCCTGAGGAGGATTACATTAAGGCGATTTCCAGGTATGTCTTTTTATCTGTAAACCGTTTATTGAACAGCTTTGAGGAAAAATACAGAATAGAAGAGAAACTCCTTCGTATGACATCACTTTTTGACAGTCAGATTTTTGGAACTCTGGCCAGAAATCCGGAGCTGATCCACAGATATATCTTAGACACCGTTGAATTTGTCTTTGGCAGTACTTCCAGCTCCCTGCTGCTGCTGGATATAGGGAGTTCTTCATATAAAAATGTATACAGCACCGGAAAATTCAGAGAAGTTATCAAGGATTTTCGGATTGAAAAAGAAAGTCAGTTCATCAAGGAAATGATTGAAACAAGGGTACCTGTTTTTACGGAAGATTTAGATAAAGTTGATAATGCTGGACTGCTGAAAGAGATGGATTTTTCTTATTTCTTCCCGGTTTTTATAAGCGGTATTCTTGAAGGGATAATTTGGATCCAGGACCGGAAACTTTCTCGTGAAGATATGAAGATAATGAATGCGTTCAGGGACTATATCCAGATTAATCTGGAGAATCATAACCTTCGTGTAGCAATAAGCAAGGTTAAGAAAGCAGATGAAACACTGAACTCTTTTGTGGATTTCTCCAGGACAATCGCGTCGATTATTGATAAGGAAAAGCTTTTCAATATATTGCTCGAAAAATCTCTGCAGCTTCTTGGCGCTGAGCAGGGCTCACTTATGCTTTTGGATGATGAAACATCAGAACTGGTTGTTGAAGCCAGGAAATGTTTTGATGACACAGTGCAGGAAAAAATGCGTCTGAAAAAAGGAGAGGGCATTTCAAACATTGTGCTTGAGAGCGGAGGGTCACTGCTTGTTGAAGATATTGAAAGTGATCCGAGAATCAGCAAGCAAAACAGAAAACGATATAAAACAAAATCGTTTCTAAGTGTCCCGATAAAAATAGAGGGCAAAGTGACAGGGGTACTGAATGCATCTGATAAAATTGAGGGCAAAAGATTTGATGCGGATGACCTGAATCTGATCCAGTTATTTATGGACAATATGTCAATTGCAATTGAGAGAAGTATCTTAAATAAGAGGACTGAAGAGTTTAAAAAACTTTCAATAACCGACCCCCTTACCGGAATATATAACCGCCGTTATCTTAACAGCAGGCTTTCTGAGGAAATTACCCGTTACAACAGGTATAAACATCATTTCAGCTTCCTTATGTTTGATCTGGACGGATTTAAGGAATATAACGATACATATGGTCATATCGCGGGTGACAGGCTGCTAAAGGCCCTTGCAGGGATTATAGAAGAATCTCTGAGGACTATAGATATAGCGGCAAGGTTTGGCGGTGATGAATTTGTTTCAATCTTTCCGCAGACTCCAAAGGTTGATGCTATCCAGATTACAAACCGTTTAAAGGAGAAGGTTGACAAGTTCCTGGGAGAATACAATACAGAACTGTCGTTGACGATAAGCATGGGACTTGCCACATACCCGGATGATGCATCATCGATAATGGAGCTTATTGAAAAGACCGATCAGGCGCTTTATCTTGCAAAAAAGGGCGGAGGGAACAGGGTAGTTTACCTGTAAAAACTGAAAATAACGAATAACGAATAACGAATTAAAAAAATTATGCCTTTAAAAACATTTACAGCAAAGAATTTTTTTGACAGATCTAATGAACTAGCTATCTTGAAAGGGGTTGCGTCTGAGGCCCTGGCCGGTGATGCAACAGATGTGTTTCTCTCTGGTAAATGGGGCATAGGCAAGACAGAACTTCTAAAGCACCTGTTTAATCATCTTTTCTGGAAACATAATTATGTCATCCCTTTTTTCTATACAATAAACTCATCTTGTACTTCGATTGAGGATTTTTCAAGGGATTACCTTAATGAATTTCTGCTCCAATCTATCGCGTACCTGAAAAAGGATTATTCCATAATGGATGCGGGTACATATTCTCTGGAAGATTTAAAACAACTTGCAGGAGATTCCGATGCCGGGTGGGTTGTTAAAATTATCGATGATTATAATCATATCAGAGAGCAGGGCGACCCGGTAAAACTTTTTACTCATGCAGTGCTGGCCCCTTACAGTTGCTATCTGAATCAGGGTATGCCTGTTATGGTAATGATAGATAATTTTCACAGGGCAAAGGAATTACATGAATTTGATCATGGCGACAACAGTAACTTCTGGGTCCATTTTGAAAAGGCAATAAGGTCAAGGTATACACCTCATATTTTTACCGGATTCCAGCCTGAACTGTACAGGATGCTCTTTGAGGAAACATCCTTTGGCGAACACCTTGAACTGGTCAATCTGTCCGGGCTTGGCAGCAATGAATCGAAAAAGTATTTTATGTCTCTATGTGAACTCTATGATATGGATGTTGAAGAAGATCTGAAGGAGTTCATCGACACATTTAAAGGGAACCCGTTCTATATCAAAAGCTTTGCCCAGGCAGCCAGACAGGCAGGGAAATCCTTCTCTGTGGATGATTGCTGGAATATATATATAGACGAAATAACAAAAGGCAAAATATTCAGATACTGGACAACCAGGCTTAAAACATATATATCAAAAATCAGTCTGAGAAAAGCATCCCTTGGGTTCCTTCAGCATCTGGAAAAGGATGGTGACGTTGATTTTTCCGGACTCGCCGGATCATTTGCTATTCATGAGAACGAACTTGAGTATATAGTCAGCCTTCTTCATGCTTCAGGTATTGTTGAGACAGGCTTCAGTCTGATAGAACTTGCTGATGACCAGGTTCTGCTTGATGTCCTGAAAGGGCTTTATCACAGAGAAATAAAAAGGGATTCTTCAGAGAAAGTCAGGGAACTGATAATGAGTGAAAAGCAACGTTTCCTGAAAGTGGTCAAGTCTCCTTCATTTGAAATTACTATTCCTTATTCTCTCAAGTCTGAACTGGTAGCAATAAAATCGCTTCAGCAAATTGCCCGGCACTATAACATCCCTGCAGACATTACCGGCCAGCTTCAGTTTGCACTGGTGGAGTTATTTACAGGAGTACTGTCAAAAGATATATATGTTGTTGATAGTTATGATCTTAAGTTCAGGCTGAACGAGAAGAAATTTTATGTGGACGTTATACTTGCTGTAGAGGAATTTGCCATTACAGCTGATGACAGTCATTATGTTAAGGAATATGTAGACAGCCTGAAAGTTGAAAGAATACTGGGAGGCGTCAGAATAACTCTCCTGAAGGAACTCAGAGAAGACCTTGCGTCTGCTTCCTAGTACCATGCCTATTTGTATACTCTTTTTACTCTCTCACCGATTGATGTCAGGACTTCATAAGGAATCGTACCTGTTCTTTCGGCTATATCATCGGCAGTAATCCTTTTTCTGCCCTGACGCCCGATCAGTACCACCTCTGACTTATAGCTGACATCAGGTATGTCCGTTACATCAGCCATTATTGTATCCATGCAGACCCTGCCGGCTATGGGGGCGCTTTTGCCATTAATGAGAACGTGGCTGTTATTTGACAGTTTTCGGCTGTAACCATCAGCGTAGCCGACCGGAATAGTCGCAATAGTGCTTTTTCTTTTTGTGACAAATGTCCTGCCGTAACTTATAGGGGTTCCTGAAGGGACTTTCTTTATCAGGACAATTCTGCTCTTCAGGCTTAAGACAGGTTTTAGACCCTTAGCACCCGGGTATGCATAACCGTAAAGCATTATGCCGGGTCTGACCGTGTTCATGTGGGCATCAGGCATGCTCAGTACAGCAGCGCTGTTTGATATATGCAGATGGGTGAAGTTTATCTTTTTCTTTTTCAGATCTTTTGCAAGGGAGGTGAATTTTGTTAACTGCAGGTTAGCAAATTCCTTATCTTTCAGGTCTGCTTCGGAGAAGTGGCTCATGAGCCCTTCAAGCTGTATGTTCTTAAGCTCTGAAATTTTGATAATTTTTTTTAATGCTGCAGATGCGGGGATCCCGACGCGACCCATGCCGGTATCGATTTTGACGTGAACTGAAATACGGCGGTTTTGCCTGTATGCTGCTGCAGAAAATCTTTGGGCGGTCTTCATGTCAAAGACAACGGGAGTCAGATTATATTCAAAACACTCCCTGATATTGTCCCTCTCAAAAAAAACCAGGATAGGGACCCGGATTCCGGATTCTCTGAGGGCAATGGCTTCTTTTGTGAATGCTACTCCGAGATATGAAATGCCTTTCTTAATGAGGTGCCGTGATACTTCGGAGGCACCGTGTCCATAGGCGTCAGCTTTTACAACAGCGATGATATTACTGCTGCCTGTTTTTTCCCTGGCCATCTTCAGGTTATGGGCCAGGTTTTTGAGACTTATTTCAGCAAAGGAGTTGTGAGGTTCCACTTACGACTTGTTTTCCTTGTTTTCTCCGGTATCCTTAGAATTTCCATTCGGGGTTACATCAATTTCAGGCTGCTCGGATGTTGATTTTTTAAAATTTTTAATCGCCTCTCCGATTCCTTTACCTATCTCAGGCAACCTAGTTGCACCGAACAGAATTACTACAATTACCAGAATTATTATTAATTCCGTTGCTCCAAGACCGAACATTTTAGCCTCCTTTCTGCTTTCTTTTAAATCTTAATATATCTTTATGATCAAGGTACTGGCCGACATCCTGAGGGGTGTTTAGATTAATAAACGATGATGCCTCAGGATCGAACTTCTTTATTTGGTTCGTTGGTATATATTGTACTCTTTTCATATCCAAAAAGTCTTTTAAACTTTTGTTGTCACCGAGAACTGCCTTTTCCATGGATGTGAGAAGGCGTTTCGAATAAAATGAAAAAAGCGGTTCTGCTTTCCCCTGTAACATTGGAACAACAGCTTCAACACCGTTTCTTCTGGTTGACATATGGTTTATCAGGTCGGTACTAATAAATGGCATGTCGCACGCAGAAACGAAAACCCACTGTTTTGAAGAGTTCAGGAGTGCAGTGAATATGCCTGTCATGGGACCGCGTATGTCGTAAACGTCACCGAGCATCGGAACCTTAAGGTATGCATAGGCTTCAGGTTGGTTCGTGACAATGGAAACATCCTCAAAAAGCCCTTTCATGATCCTGATGTTTCTCTCTATTATTTTCTGACCGTTAACCTCAATAAAAGCCTTGAGAACCGGCATCCTCCTGTTCTCTCCGCCTGAAAGGATGACGGCGGTACAGTTTTTTAAGAATGTAGTCATTATTGGATATTGTTTCTGTAAAAGATTTTTTTGAAAATAAACTGTTTTTATTAATTATACAGTGCAGGTGCAATCAAGACAACTAATGAAAAAATGAATGTATTCCTGCGGTTTTCTGGATTCCCGATTAACAGACCTCGCCTATAAGAAAGTAAGTCAAGAGAAAACACTCCTCTATAGCAAGAAATTCCATTTTTTTCTTACTTACGGTCTCCATATGTTATAT
>JBDLIC010000055.1:0-20725 GCA_039715075.1 Nitrospirota bacterium | reverse complement strand
ATGAACTGTTAAACCAGTGTATGATTTAATTTTATAAGGAGGTCTGTCATGCCGGACTCAACCGTGAAAGTAATTGCTCCATATGATGAGCATCTGATCAGGGAGATTCCTTTAACCTCGTCAGCCGAAGTTGACAGGGTTCTGGGTGATGCATCCGGACTTTTTAATGACCGTTCCAGGTGGCTTCCGAAATATGAACGCATAAAGATTCTCAATAACTTTAAAAAACTATTATCAGAAAACGGCGTGACTCTGGCACGACAGGCAGCAGAGGAGGGCGGCAAACCTCTAGTTGATTCAATAGTAGAGGTTAACAGGGCAATTAACGGTGTGGATATTGCCATTCAGGAGCTTGGTCAGCTGCGTGGAATGGAAATACCGATGGAGCTTACCGAGAGTTCAAAAAATCATATGGCATACACCAGGCTGGAACCCCTGGGTGTAGTTGCTGCGATAAGTGCATTTAATCATCCGGTAAACCTCATTATACATCAGGTAATACCGGCATTTGCGGTCGGGTGCCCTGTTGTTGTCAAACCTGCTGCAAAAACTCCTCTCTCCTGTTTTTCGGTTGTTGATTTACTCTATAAGGCCGGGCTGCCGGAGGAGTGGTGCAGTGCGGTCATCTGTGACAGAGAGGTTACTGGAAAAATAGTGTCTGATGAACGTATCAAGTTTGTTACATTTATCGGCTCAGCAAAAGTTGGCTGGAATTTGAGAAAGAACCTGGCACCCGGAGTTAATTGCGCACTTGAACATGGAGGTGCTGCGCCAGTTATTGTAGAGCCTGATGTTGATATTGATACTGTTTTGCCCGGAATCGTTAAAGGAGGTTATTACCATGCCGGACAGGTTTGTGTTTCTGTGCAGCGTGTACTGGTTCATAAAAAGATCATCTCTGAAGTGAAGGACAAAATGACTGGAATGGTCAAAGCCCTCAAGGTAGGCGACCCCCTTCATATGAAAACGGAAGTCGGACCCCTTATTGATCCCCGTGAAGTGGAAAGAGTTGACAGCTGGGTAAAGGAAGCCGTTGCTGATGGTGCTGAACTCCTTTGCGGAGGGAAAAAGATTTCAGACACATGTTATGAACCGACCCTGCTGCTGAATCCTTCACATAAGTCCAGAGTCTCGACCGAAGAAGTTTTCGGGCCTGTTGTATCTCTTTATGAGTATGAGAATTATCTGGATGCCATTGAAATTGCAAATCAGGTATCTTTCTCATTTCAGGCGGCAGTTTATACCGGGTCACTCGAAACTGCCCTGGATTGCGTAAATCGTCTTAAGGCAAAGGCCGTAATGGTCAATGAGCATACTGCATTTAGAGTGGACTGGATGCCCTTTGGAGGTGCAGAGAATTCGGGTCTTGGTGTGGGAGGAATTGGCTACTCCATGCGGGATATGTGCCATGAGAAACTCATTGTTATAAAATCAGGTTCTGTTTGACCCAAAAAAAAGAAATTGACGATCAGCGATTTACGAATTACGAAGTAAAATAAAGTTCGTCATTCGTCATTCGCTAATCGTCAATAGTAACTTTTCGTTTATCTTTTCCTTCGTCTATCTTAGTAAAACAGGTAAAGCATGGTCAACATGACCACAAGAAACAATATTGTCATGCCTGTGCCTGCCTTTACATAATCAACTGTTTTATAACCGCCCGGTCTCATTACAAGTGCATTAACCTGGTGCGTTGGAAGAATGAACGTGTTCGAGGCTGAAAGAGCGACAACGAGAGCTGTTAACCTTGGATCAGCTCCTGCTTTAATAGCCATTGTCATGGCAAGGGGTACAAGAAGGACCGTGGCGCCGACATTGGATACCACAAGCGTGAAGAAAGAAGTCATGATCCCTACAACTGCAAGAAATATTATTACAGGAACATCACCGATCATGTTCATGATTGTGGTCGCAATGTATTCAGCAGTCCCTGTCTTTTGAAATGCCAGTCCGAGTGGAATCAGCCCTGCAAGTAAGAATACGGTCATCCAGTCAACGGATTTATATGCTTCATCTATTGACATTACCTTTGTCAGAATCATACCGAGTGCTCCGGTAAGAAGACATACAGATAACGATAATTTAAAATCAGGAAGGCCGATAGCTGCCATGAGAGGGTTGAACCCCAGGACAAGACCAATGGCAACGAAAAGCCATGTTACCGCCACTTTTGCCTTTTCCGTTCTCATGAGTTCGCCCTTGATATCTGTGCTGAAGACAAACGTCTGTTTTCCCTTTAGCCTATGAAAATGTTCCCATCTGCCGAAGAGCAGCAGGGCATCACCGGGCTGAAGTTCTCTATCGGATAAACTACCTAATACACATTCACCGCCCCTGCATATGATTACAGGGCTGATCTCATATGTTTTTCTGAACCGGAGTTCACGCAATGTCTTTCCGGCAAGCTCGGAGCGGGGCGTAATAATGCCCTCAAGTAATCCCGCATTGTTTGGAGAAAGGTCTTCGGCAAATATTTCGAGGTCATCTTTAAGCGTAAGGCCGAAATCAGAGGCGAATTTTTTGACCGCCTCTGAACAACCGACTACTGCTATATCATCATTAGCGTCCAGTTTTTCTTCCCGTGCAGGCGAAAACACTTTATGGTTTGTTTTGGTATGGGATACAGCAACTACAGATACCTGATAGTTCGCCCGTATTTTCAATTCATCAAGCGGCCTGTTATCACTGAATGTCTCTGGAATATGGAGTTCACTCATACCGCAGACTTCGGCATAGGTCTCTGCAATATGAGCAGGGACGAGGGCAGACTCTGATGTCCCGCCACCTTTTTTGGGAAGTATATATTTCCCGAATACAATGAAATACAGGATTGCACTTGCAACGAGCGCAATACCTATCGGTGTCTGCGTGAACAGGCTTAAGGGTTCCATATGTTTCTCAAAAGCCCCAAGCTGATTGGCCTGGTCCAGAAGATCATTTAAAAGGATTGTAGGGCTTGCTCCAACAAGAGTTATTGTTCCGCCCACTATAGCACAAAAACCCATTGGCATGAGTATCCGTGAAACCGGCACATTGACCTGACGGGAAACCCTGATAGCTGCAGGCATAAAAAGAGCGGCAGCGCCGATGTTTTGCATGAAACTCGAAATAAATGCCACTGTCCCTGATATGAGGGCGATAATCCTGCTTTCAGCCTTGCCTGCAAACTTCAGGATATTTCTTGCAAGAACATTCATACAGCCTGTCTTGTCAAGGCCGGCGCCGATTATTATTACGGCGATAATTGATACAACAGCATTACTGCTTAGGCCGCTGATGGCCTCTTTAGGCGTTACCAGACCTAATATAGGAAGCAGGACCATCATGATAATTCCTACCACGTCAACCCTTACCCATTCAAAAACAAAAAGGGCGATGACAAAGACGAGAACAGCCATCACTACCATCATCTGATCGGTTAATTCTAAAGACTCCGAGGCTGCAGCCGTGTTATCAGCAAAAACAGCACCCGCTGATAACAACAGGCCTGCCAGGACTAGTAAACAAATATAAACAGCGCTTTTTCGATTCACAATTTTCAACCTCTCTCTGATAGAAATTTAAGAATATTCCGGAAAAAGAATTAGTATACTAAAAAAATGACCAGTAAAACAATTTTCAGTTTTTCTCCTTTTAAATAATTCACTGCATTGGAAAAGTCTGATTTGTTTTTAGCGGAGACTTGACCCTGGAGATATTTCCCAGCTTAGGCTGGATGATGACGGGCTACAGCAGCAGCTAACGCAAATTATCAAACCGCTCGGAAAAGGTCTTGAAATGTTGACGAAGTCACTTTTTTACCCCGAGTATAAATACGGGAATTGAAGTTATAAGTATGGCACTCATTATCCAGAAGGCATATAAATAATCAAGTCGAGCTATTAATAAACCGGCGAGTATAGGCCCTGATGCATGGCCGATATCAAATATGGTTCCAAAAGTCCCCATCTTCTTTTCTGAGCAATCCGAGCGTGAGAAGAAGCGACATTGTGCCTGCAAAACCACTTATAAGATATGCAGTATAAAAATTGGCTGATGACGGATTTCCATCACCTGACATGCTGTGAAGAATGAATCCTCCGACAGGGGCACCGATCAGGTTGCCGATTATCGTAAGAGAGGAAAACCATGACAGCATCTCTCCTTTTTTTCCTCCGGCTATATCTGCTACCACTGCCATGGAGACAGGGCCGTATATTGAAGTTGCAAGTCCATGTATGAACCTGATCACAATCAGGTTGCAAGAGAGTAGGAGAATCTGGCAAAAAAACCGACTGAGCAAAGAGCAGTAAAAGGCGTAAGCATCTGCATCATCATAATTCCTTAATCAATGTGCCTGGGTCTTCCTGTCATAATAGATGCTCTTTCCCGTTATGCTCACAGGTATTCCCATAGCTACCTCAGCCTTAATGTAACCAAGTGTCCGTGCAGCAGCTCCGACCCGCTGCTGGACCCGGTTGTCAACATTAAGGATGCTTGCGGTTTTAGCTGCTGATGAAAGAGCTACCCCTATGTCCATCATCCTCATAGTACAGTGGGGCCCTGTATACCCCATCGCCTTTTCTTCAATTTTTCTGTTTTTCGCAAACTCTCCGCATGTTGGATAACCGCAGCCGCCGCAGTCATATCCCGCTGTTACCGGCTTGCTCAGACCAACAAGAAGTAATGACTGCGAATTCTCAATATTGGCTGCATCCCTCAGCCAGAATGCTTCATTAGTGCTTTCGGGCGCATATTCTTTCATCCTGTCTGCAATCTTTTTCAGATCATTGTCATTTGAAATTACTACAATTTCCAGAAAATCCTTTCCCCCGGCCTTTGGAGCCGTCCTTGCTGAAGCAGCCATAAGTTTAACAGCCATTTCTGTTACTTCTTTCATTTTCACCTCCGAATGAAAAAAGATATTTAATTAGTAATCCCCCTTTTAAAAAAGAGGGAGAAAAAGCTTAAGTTCCCCTCTTTGGCAAAGTCGAATCGACCCTCGTGAGACCCGACTCGGGAGGGGTAGGGGAGATTTTCCAATTATCTTTCTTTTCTCACATGATTAAATGTTCGATGCATAGAGCATCTCAAATACATCCATTCCTCTTTTGAGAATGTCCTTATCGTTCCTGCCTGTTTTTCTTATGCCCAGAAGGATTTCTCCAATACCCTTTGCTTCCGGGGAACTGAACTTTTCATCCTTAATGTCAAGTTCATGTACCAGTTGGGCAATTTTTCTAACAGCTTTGTCTTTTATCGCGAATGATTTTACAAGCACTTCAAAAGTGCAATTATCCCCTATGTGGGTGATCTCTCCATCTTTCATATCAAAAATAACAGCGTTCCTGTCCACATTGCCTCTTTCATGCTGGTCAATAAACTGAAATGCAGCATCTCTGTCAATGAATTTTCGGATGAGCCAGGCCGAGGCCATACGGTCTACGAAGGGGTTCCTTCTAGTGATCCAGACTCTGCCTTTATAATCGCCGGGATTGCGCCGGTGTATTGTGGTTTTCTTTTTGTCAGTCTCCTTTATCCGGGATGGTTTCAGGACCGTGGTCATCTTTCTTTGAAGGCTGATTATTTTCTTTCCTGCTTCGAAAGATGCCCTGGGCGGGAAAAAGTCTATTCCTTTTATATCTGTGTATTCCTTTAATAATTTGTTGAGTTGTACACGAAGGTTTTCTGCATTTTTGACTTTACTGCCTTTTTCCATACTACTGAGTTTCACTTCCAGGTCATTGAGTTTTTTTTCCACAGCATTATAATCCTCCTCTCTCTGACTTTTGAAGAGCGATATAATGCTGTTGTTACTGAGCATTTCGAAGTTGTCTGTTATTACGAAATCGCCATCTCCGCCCAGTGCAGCAACTTCTGCCATCAGCCACTGGCAGAACTCATAATGTTCTTCATTGTGCGGTAGAACATAAACGGCCCCTTTGAGCTGCACAGCCCCTGCCTTGGCAAGCCTTCGCCAGAACTTTATGCGGTTTTTCACAGGCTTGGACGGGACAGTGTAGAAAAAGAGAATCCATGCCGGTTTCTCCCGTGTTTTTTTTGAGACAGATTTTTTATTCAATCCTTTCCCCAATATCTCTCCGTGTATGTTTACTCTGTTTCTTCATCTTTTCCATTCAACATTCGATGTTGGACGTTCAATGTTCGATGTTCATTTTGCCTGTAGAGGCATGGCGCGCCATGCCCCTATTAGTTGTGCCTTAGATGGAAAAGGGGATGGAGCTTTTTTGCGAACTCTTCGTCTCCTCCTTCAGCCATTCCAATGGCAGCGAAAATGTCCTCTAATGAATCAGTTTCCTCTGTTTTTTTGTGATGCGGATTATACTCTCCTGATTCCGCATATGCGATATCCTCTAATGTTTCTTCTATTTTTTCTTTGACTTTTGACATGGTAACCTCCTCTCAATGTATCTCTTGTATATAATGTAACATGAGTTACAAATCCTGTCAAGACAAATTTCAGATATTCCATAGGCGAGTCAGGCGGAAGACATTCAAGGTAATGATTTTAAATATAAATTCATAACCTGAGAGAAAAAGCGTAGATATGAAAGTTAGGATTTGTGATGGGAAGATGTATCCGAAAGGTTATTGTATCTTGTTTTCATCCCACAGTGTACAGAAAGATGACGCTTCCTTGCTACTGCACGCCTTTGTAACAGACCATTTTAATGTAATGGGAGCCATCATTGTGGTTATAAATGCCATGAGTATTAAAGCAGAGAACTGGTTGTTTGTTAGTAATGGTTCTGATATTACATTTGAGGACAAGAGTTCAGAGCTCAGCTTTAAAACAACGGAAGCCACGACTATCTCAACGGCACCGCGGCCGTTCATACCGAATCCTACTATTAAGGATTCCCAGTAATTTCTCTTGAAAAAGGCATACCCCAGGCCGCATCCTACAAGTTTACCTGTAATTGCCATCAGTGTCAGTACAAATACAAAGCTTATAAATGAGACGCTCCAGTCGAAATGGAGATGAAAAGAAAGAGATGCAAAGAATATGGGGACAAGAAAACCATAACTTATTCCGTAAAAACGGTCAGCGATACGGTGGTACAATTTTTCATCCATGATTTCCTTTCTCACAAACTGACCCGCAAGGAACGCTCCGATTATCAAGTGAAGTCCGACCAGTTCTGCAAGATATGCCATTGCCAGGGCGGCTGTCATTGCAAAGGTAAATGCCTTGCCTTCACGGTCATGCAACTTTGGCGTAATTTTAGGAATAACAAATTGCCCCAGAATAATTGTCAGGCCGAAAAATCCGATTACTTTGCCTACGACGATTAGAAGCTCGGTAAGCTGAAATGAACCGGTTTTAGCAAGGCTCAAGAGAATTGATAAACCGATAAGGGAAAGAATGTCATCAGCAATAGCAGCTCCAATTATAATATGACCAATATATGTTGTGCTTATCTTTAGAGAACGCAATATCACAGATTGGACTGCTATGGCTGTAATGGAGATACCCATTCCGACAAAGAGTGATTGATACAGGGTGCCGCCGAACGCCCTGGTTGTAAAGTATCCAAGGACAAAAGGCAGTACAAAGCCCCCGAGCGCTACGCCAAGAGACGGCCATATATGCTCCAGAAGCTCTTTGGGGTCCAGCTCCATACCGGTATGGAACATGACAAAGAAGATTCCCAACTCAGCCAGAAGCTCGATTGCAGGGGAGGGTGCTATCAGGCCAAGAACAGGCGGGCCTATCAGCAGTCCTGCTACCAGTTCCCCAAGAACGAAGGGTAATCCTAACCGTCTGAAAAGAGTCCCTGTGAGCCATGCAGTCACAAGAATAAGAAGAAGACTGATAATGAGCTGAGGGTTAATCAAGCTGAATACTCTCCTGATGACAGCAATTATTTTACTCCATAGAATTATATCACATGGTATGTGAAGAGCGTACTAATAAGTGCGCATTCCAGTCTGAATCATAAATTTTGATTCAGCTTGCTAAAGATGAGGATTTCGGAAGGTTATCATGGAATATGAAAATTGTATATTTAAAGGTTTCAGAAGGCTGCCACAAAAAAGACGCTGCAACTTATTAAGTTACAGCGTCCCATGTCTTAGATGAAAATGATTATTATGTTCCTGTGTCAATAATTAGTGTCCGCCGGAGCCTAAAATACCTGATGCTGCTACGGTAAGTACAATTACTTCAACAATAACCAGAACAACATAAGCTGTATCTTTTTTACGCATCAGACCCGGAAGGATGGCCAGATAACAGATTATGGTCAGCAGCGAAAGAAATGCAATAGGCAGAAAGTTGAGCATGTCACCCTTCCCAAGATTTCCAAGCCATGCCCAGCCTGCATGAATCCCGGTCTGTTCAAGATAATCAGCAACCGGCATTACCCAGTAATTCTGTACCTCTTCCAGGGGTATCACTGGATCCAGAATCCCTGCACCGTATATGATAAAAGTAATAATAAGCCCTATAAGGCCTATTGCCATTCCCTTGTTAAGTATATTTGCATATAAAATCTGTTCTTCTGTTGCTTGTGGAGCCATCTAATCCTCCTTTATTCAGCTTTCAGCAATCAGCTGTCAGCCCTAAGCTTATATTTAAATTCGTAATTTGTAATTGTTAATTGAATTACCCTATTCCTAATCCTTTTAAGAGTGCCTTGAGACCTGCAACTCCGAGTACTGATATGACCAGTATCCTGATAACAGCAGGTTTCGTTACAGCAAGTACCCTGACACCAATAAACGAACCAAGCATGATTCCGACAACAGAGGGAACAACCATCAACGGCAGTACTGCACCGTTATTAAGATATATCCATGCTGCTGATGTGTCTGTTATTGAAAGGAGAAACTTGCTTGTTGCAACCGATATTTTTATAGGAGCACCCATTAACAAATTTAAGACAGGGACGTTTGCCCATCCGGCCCCCAGCCCGAACATGCCTGCCATTACGCCGATGACAACAAATAATGCCAGTGCATGGGGTGTCCTGTGGACCTTCCATGCTACATCTTTATTAATAGTCGGCTCGTGATAAACACCTGTTATCCTTAAAGCCTGTGATAATGAATCAGCTTGTGGAACCTCCGGAAACTCGGATTTTTTGGCCTTGATCATAATTAGAACAATTCCCAGAATCGTTGCGCCGAGCAGGGTCTGGATAACATTGGTAGGAAGTGCAAGTCCTATCATCGCACCGGCTATAGCACATGTTGAGGCAATCAAGGCCATTGGAATTGCCAGGCGAAGGTCAGCCATACCTTTTCTGAGTAAGCCCGGTCCGGCGGCAAGAGCACCGGCAAGCGCCACTATCAAACCCGCTCCCCTGACAAAATCAAGATGAAAAGGCAGGAAACCACTTACAATGGGGACATAAAGAACCCCTCCGCCTACACCTGCCAGAACGGCAAAAACACCGAGTACAAATGAGAGAATTAAGAGGATCAAAGGCCAGTACCACCAGGCATGTTTTGCCACAGCCTCAGCCGTTGCTGCAGCAGCTTCAGTGGATGCAAATGAAGAAGCGGTCACAATAAGCATTGAGAATAAAACTGTGACCAGAATAAAAACATTAAGATTTTTCAGTTTGTTAAGAAGCATCATTCATCCTTTCTGTATATATGTATTGGGTATAGTGTAAATACGGAAATGGGCGAAATTGAAAGATAACTATTTCAATTTCGGACGACATATTTTATATCTACAGTTGCCTTAAAATCAATATTTATAGGCTGATTTAATATGCTTATTAAATAGATTGATGATTAAAAAAAACAATAAAAGTGCTGCAGGGAATCTGGGAATAAAAGGTAAGCGAGGGGTAATTCGTGAATTACCCTTTCATGAATTGCCCCAACGGTATAACCAGAACATATTTTGTTTATCCAGTATTGATTTAGACTATTTTCTATGATTAAATATACTCTTATTGTTTTTGAAGATTAATAACAGTCAGTAATAAAAGGAAAAATATTATGTATGGAGCACATGGCCCGGACCTTGGAGAAGTGCTTTCCCTCTGGGCCATAGTACCCTTTGCCGGGATGCTCCTCTCGATTGCTCTTTTCCCACTCTTTGCCCCCAAATTCTGGCATTCCCATTTTGGAAAGATCTCTGTGTTCTGGTCGCTTGTAGTTGCCGTACCTTTTCTGGTCCTGTACAGGGGCAGCGCACTCTATGAGTTTCTCCATATCGTTCTTGCCGACTATGTGCCATTTATCATTATTCTCGTTGCGCTTTATGCAGTGTCGGGTAATATTCTGCTGAGGGGTACGCTGGTCGGTACACCCAGAGTCAATACATGCATACTTGTCATTGGAACACTGCTGGCATCGTGGATGGGTACGACAGGGGCATCCATGCTCCTTATAAGGCCCTTTTTAAGGGCAAACAGCCAGCGGAAAAACAGGACGTTCATGGTTGTCTTCTTTATTTTTCTTGTTGCAAATGTCGGCGGTTCACTGACACCGCTCGGTGATCCTCCCCTGTTTCTGGGCTTCCTACGGGGTGTTCCCTTTTTCTGGACCTTCAACCTTGTCGTTCAGATGATTGTCGTTGTCGTCGTCCTTCTCGTTATTTACTTTATAATGGACAGTTACTTTTACAGAAAAGAGAAAGACGGTCTTCCCGCTTACAAGGAAGAAAAGGAGCCTCTCAGTATAGAGGGGAAGCATAATTTTATTTTTCTTGTATGTATTGTAGGGGCTGTGCTGATGAGCGGGATGCTTAAGCTCGGGGAAGTCAGTATCTTCGGGGTCCACCGCGAGATTGAGGGTGTGATCAGGGACGGCCTGCTTCTTTTGATTGCTTTTTTATCAATGATGACAACCAGGAAAGAAATACGTGATGATAATGAATTTACGTGGTTTCCAATGCAGGAAGTGGCAATACTCTTTATCGGGATCTTCCTGACCATGATGCCCTGTCTGAAAATACTTCAGGCCGGGGAAAAGGGTGCATTGTCCGTTTTGGTAAAGACGGTTGAAGAACCGTATCATTATTTCTGGGTCACGGGTATATTGTCGAGCTTCCTTGACAATGCTCCAACGTACCTGACATTTTTGAGCGGTCTCCTCGGGAAATTTTATTCCGGTGCAGGGGGACATGAGGCTGTCATGAATCTTATATCAGATAAAGAAATATATCTGAAAGCAATATCTGCAGGCGCAGTATTTTTCGGGGCATTTACTTACATAGGAAATGCACCGAATTTTATGGTCCGTTCGATCGCAGAGGAAACAGGCACGGAAATGCCGAGTTTTTTCGGCTACATGATAAAATATTCCATACCCGTACTTGTACCGGTTTTTGGGATAATCACCTTTTTATTTTATTTATGAGAGGAAGCAGCCATGTCTATTGAGAAAATTCTTTTCCCGACAAAATTCAGGGAGCTGGCCTTTGATGCCCTTGATTCATTAACTGTATTAAAAGAGGCGGGTCTGAAAGAAATCGTATTTCTTCATGTGATCCTGAGAGAGGATGTAGGGTTTGTGCCCTTTGGCGGGTATCTCAAGAAAGAAGAAGAAAAGATGAGGGCAGAGGCCCGTATAAGGCTTGAAGACTGGCAGAAGACGCTGGATGAAAAGGGTATAAAAAGCAAGATAATAATAAAAGTAGGCAGACCAGTTCATGAAATGATTCATGCTGCAGAAGATGAAAAAGTCGACATGATAGTTGTCGGAAGGAAAAAAAGAATTGACATTGAAAATACCTTTATCGGCTCGTATACGCATAAAGTGATCACGCGTATAAGGCTTATGACTTTTGTAAGTAAATACATGGTGGAATACAAATTTGATAACGCGGAGCTTACCAAGGTAAATGACAGGCCATTTGAAACCCCGCTGATTACAGTCGGGGGCGATGAAGAACTCTCTCAAAGAGCGGTAGATTCTCTGAAAAAGTTTAAGGGTGCGGTTAAAAAAGCGATTGTCTTTTTTAATATCGATGAGAAAATGATGGATGAAAAAAATAAAGCGGAAATGGAACAGCTGAAAGAGGAATGCAAGCAGAAATGCGGGAAATACTGCGAACAGCTCGGGGCAGCAGGCATTGAAGCAGAGCTGCACCTCGGCGCTGGAGAAATCCTGGATGAAATACTCCGGGTTTCAAGGGAAAGAAAGGCCAGTATGATAGTAGCGGGAAATACCTCGGAGCACCGGTTCCTCGAAAACCTGCTGCACAGGAGTATTTCATACCAGGTGACAAAGTCGTCTGAATTGCCGGTGCTGCTGGTACCCTGAATAATTAGACAATTAAAGACTGGAAAGTATAAGCGGGACGTTTTATATAAAAGGTGTCCGGTTTTGTTACAATAATCTCATGCCTCTAATCCTGGTTACCAATGATGACGGGATATCTTCACCTGGAATAAAAATCCTGGCAAAGACGCTTAAATCTGCTGGTGATGTTTATATAGCTGCGCCTGAGACCGAGCAGAGTGCGGTTGCCCATGCCCTTACCCTCCACCGGCCGCTAAAGTCTGAAAGAGTAAGCAGAAATACATATTATATAAACGGTACTCCAACGGATTGCGTTATTATTTCAGTTAATAAACTCCTGCCCCAAAAACCCGACATTATAGTTTCCGGGATAAACAACGGAGCCAATCTTGGGGATGATATAACGTATTCCGGAACAGTTGCTGCTGCAATAGAAGGGACCCTGCTGGGCATTCCATCTATTGCCGTATCACTGGTCAGAGATGATCAGAACGGCAATGCTTTCAGGAGGAACGCATCCATAGTAAGAATGGCGGCGGATTTTGCAAAAGATCTTGCATTAAAGGTCATTAAAAAGGGGTTGCCGGATGATACTCTTTTAAATGTAAACATTCCAAATATTAAAAACATTAAGGGAGTGAAAATTACAAAACAGGGAAAACGGGTATATGACAACGCTATACAGGAGCTTTCGGACCCCCGGGGCAAAGAGTGCTACTGGATAGGCGGGGGTACGCCGCAATGGGAATCCGGAGAGAACACTGACATTGAGGCGGTCAACAGTGGTTACATCTCTATAACACCTGTTCATCTTGACCTGACGAATTATGGGGCATTGGAGTATTTGAAAGATACGTGGAAAATTTGAAAAGACAGGGTTCAAGGATTCGAGGATTCAAGGATTCGAGTGAAAAAACAAAGAAAAATTATGGAAATGAAATTGATTTATAAAAATTCAGGAATTATGTTCTTTTGTCTTACCCTTGAACCCTTGAATCCTCGAATCCTCGAACCCTTTTTCTTATGAAAACCTACGATGTAATAATAGTTGGCGCCGGACCGGCGGGCATTTTTGCTGCGCTTGAGATCGTATCTTCAGGCAAAAAGGTCAAAGTATTATTGATCGAAAAGGGCCTTGATATTGAAGAGAGGATCTGTCCGTCTGCGGAAAATAAATCTGAATGCAAAACTTGTCCTGAATGCGGGCTCTTATGCGGATGGGGAGGGGCCGGTGCCTTTAGTGACGGCAAACTTACTCTCTCAAAGGAGATCGGCGGGAACCTGTTGCGGTATGTTGATGACCTGAAGCTTGAGGAACTTATAAAATATACTGATCAATTGTATGTCAAATACGGTGCACCTTTTACTGTTTACGGCGAAGACACCGGGAAGGTTAACAGTTTAATCAAGACTGCAAAGGAAAACAGGCTTACTCTCATACCATCAAGGATTAGACATATCGGTACAGACCGTTGTCCGGAGGTCCTTAGGAGAATGAAATCAGAACTTGATTCGAAAGTAGATATTCTGTTTTCCGGTAATGTCAGAACTATTATCACTGAAAACGGGAAAGCAAAAGGCATAGAGACAGGAAGCGGAGATAAATATTATTCTGATTTTGTAATTGCAGCGCCCGGAAGAGAAGGGGCCCTATGGCTTGAGAAACAGGCAAAGACAATGGGACTTTCCTTATTGAAGAACCCGGTTGATATCGGGGTAAGGGTTGAATTGCCGGCTAAAGTTCTTGAACCCCTTACAAGGATAATTTATGAACCGAAGCTTATCTACGAAACAAAAAAATTCAATGACAGGATCAGGACTTTCTGTGTTAATCCATATGGAGAAGTTGTTAAGGAATACTTGAAAGGCATATGGATAGCCAATGGGCACAGTTACTCTGACAAGAAAACCAAATATACCAATTTTGCACTTCTCGTAAGCACTTACTTTACGGAGCCTTTTGATGAACCGCATTTATACGGGAGATATATTGCAAGGCTTGCGAATCTTCTTGGAAAAGGGGTTATTGTGCAAAAGCTGGGTGATCTTCTGGAGGGGAGAAGGTCTACTCCTGCAAGGATTGCAAAGGGGCGTGTTAAACCGACACTTGCTGATGCTGTTCCGGGAGACCTGAGCTTTGCGCTGCCGCACCGGTATCTAACGGATATCCTGGAGATGCTGAAAGCGATGAATAAAATAGCCCCGGGAGTAAATAGCAGGAATACACTTCTGTACGGCATTGAAGTTAAATTTTATTCAAGACAGCTTATGCTTGGAAATAATCTTGAAACTGAATTGCAGAATCTTTTTGCCATCGGCGACGGGGCAGGTGTAAGCAGGGGATTGATCCAGGCATCAGCGTCAGGAGTGATTGCGGCGAGAGAGATATTGAAAAGAATATAAAAAAATTAATTGTTAGTAGTAACTTAGAAGGAAACTTACTGAAAGCGATTGACGAATAACGATTGACGATTGACGAATAACGAAATAATGTCTTACGAATACCGCAGACATTTAATGATTGAAGATCAGCTGAGATCACGCGGAATTAAAGATGAACGCGTTCTTGATGCTATGGAAAAAGTCCATAGGCACCTCTTTGTGAGGGAGGATCTGAAAGATAAGGCGTATGACGATTGTGCGCTTCCTATTGGTGAAGGACAGACCATTTCCCAGCCCTATATGGTGGCGCTTATGACAGAAATGCTCGAGTTAAAGGGCGATGAAAAGGTGCTTGAGATAGGGACCGGTTCGGGATATCAGTCAGCAGTATTGTCAATGCTTGCCGCAGAGGTTTTCACGGTGGAAAGGATAAGGTCCCTTGCTTCAGATGCAAAGAGTTTGCTGGAAGAACTCGACTGTAAGAATGTTCATGTTACTGTATCCGATGGCACCCTGGGCCTGCCGGAGCATGCCCCTTTTGACGGAATAATTGTGACTGCCGGTGCCCCGGAGGTCCCGCAGAAATATATGGAACAGCTGAAGGCAGGGGGAAGGCTTATAATCCCGGTCGGGAGCCGGCATTCCCAGGTACTTTACAGGATCAAAAAAACCGCTGATGCGTCAGAAAGGATGTTATCTACAACGTGTATTTTTGTCCCGCTGATTGGTGAGGATGGCTGGGAATAAGCCATAGAATGTTGACAGCATTCTTTCTTTCGTGTAAAAAATATTAGCTAAAGAATTATTTAAGCAAGTATAATTAGAACTTGAAAATTGACTATAAAAAATAGGAGTAAGAAAACCGGGAGGTAAAATGGTTGAAGAGTCCAAAAAGATCTGGATGGATGGAAAATTTGTAAACTGGGCAGATGCCAGTGTTCATGTTTTAACACATACACTCCACTATGGCACGGGGGCCTTTGAAGGGATAAGGTGCTATAAAACTAAAAAAGGGTCTGCTATATTCAGATTACAGGAACATGTTGACAGGCTTTTGGATTCATGCCATATTCTGAGTATTGATTCCCCTTTTTCGAACGTGAAAATAAAGAAGGCAATTGTAGATACCGTTAAGGTCAACAAGCTGAAAGAATGTTATATCCGTCCCCTGGTGTTTATTGGTTACGGGGCGATGGGGCTTTATACAAAAGGCAACCCTATAAGGGTTGCTGTTGCGGCATGGCCATGGGGGGCATACCTGGGAGACGAGGGTATTAAAAATGGTATAAGGGTAAAGGTATCTTCATTTACGAGGCTTCATGTAAATGTCTCGATGACCAAAAGTAAAACATGCGGGGACTATGTTAATTCGACGCTTGCAAAAAGCGAGGCGGTTGCATGCGGTTATGATGAGGCGCTAATCCTCGATACGAGTGGGTTTGTATCAGAGGGGACGGGCCAGAATATATTTATTGTGAGAGACGGAGTGTTGATGACTCCGCCGCTTCCGTCAGTTCTAGAGGGCATTACAAGAAAAAGTATTATCGAGATGGCCCGGAAAGAAAAAATAAAGGTATCTGAAACTAACTTTACAAGAGATGAAGTTTATATATCCGACGAAGCATTTTTTACCGGGACCGCAGCTGAAGTCACACCGATCAGAGAGGTTGACGGGAGAAGCATCGGAAACGGCAAACCGGGCCCTGTAACTAAAAAGCTTCAAAAACTTTTCTTCCAGATCGTAAAGGGTGAATCAAAGGCTTATAAGTCGTGGCTCACTTATGTGTAGTTCTTAAGATAGTGCTTCTTCACTGGTTATCAGATCTGAATTAACTTTCCCATCACAAGCGAACAGGGTATTAACTTCACTCATTCCCGCAGTCCTTTGAGCGGGAATCCATGATGAGGCAGGCCTGGATTCCGGCTCAAAAGACTACCGGAATGACAAGGGCTTACAGTTCTGATGTTGTTCCTTTCTTTATAATTCCTGACTTTCCCGGGTTCTGTAATGACCATCCGGATCTGCAGTATTTTCAGCTAAAGTTATAGTTGAGAATTGTCGATAAAGTAGATATCCTGAATGGAAATACGATGAGAATATTCAAAACCAAAAAAGATGGACAGGAGCAGGACCAGGCGGAGAATGCAGACAATAGAGAGCCTAAAGTATGGGCTGATGAAGAGCTGCATTTGTACGCTGAGAAGAGGGCTTACAGAAGGATACCCGCTGATCTGCAGGCAAGAGTACTGTACGGGAACTTGATTTACTCAGGGAAAGTGACCGATATATCAGAAAATGGCATGTTTATAAACACTAAGATGACCTTCCCTGTTAATGTGGTTTTCTTGCTGGTTATACTGGTAAATGACTCTGTTATAAAGGTCCCTATTAAAGTAAAAAGGGCAGTAAGGTCCGAAAAAGATCATTCAGTGAATGGCAGCAACGGTATTGGTGTTGAGCTTGTCAATACTCCTCAAGGTTATCTGGATTATGTCAGTGATTGTAAGGCTGCCGCATAAATTATCTGCCGATTATCATTTGTCCACCCAAAAAACTAATAATAAACTACATTAATGGAATTGTCCTAACTGTTTAAAATAAAAGCTATTGTAGCGAGTTATCTGTTCTGCCCGATCTGTTTTGCAGTAAAATAAAAACATCCTGTCTTTTCTATGATTTTCGCATTATGTTATTCTGTAATAAAAAAAGTTGTCAGTTGTCAGGAGTCAGGAATAGATAAGTTGTACTTGAGCATCTGAGTTTTCATCTTCATCTTATACGAAAATCAATTAAGTTATTAATTTTATTATTTAAAGCTGATGACTTATCACTGACCACTGACAACTGATAACTGACAACTGGATTAATATGTCCGAACCTACACCTTTAATGAGACAGTATAACGAGATTAAACGTAATTTCCCGGACAGTATCGTCTTTTTCAGGCTTGGTGATTTTTATGAGATGTTCGGGCCGGACGCTGTGACTGCTTCAAAGGTCCTGCAGATAACCCTGACGTCAAGGGACAAGGGGAAGGCAGACCCGATGCCCATGTGCGGAATCCCCCACTTTGCATCTGAAAACTACGTTTCAAAACTTATTAAAGCAGGCCACAAGGTTGCAATCTGTGAACAGGTTGAAGATGCAAAAGAGTCCAAAGGCATTGTGAAAAGGGAGGTTGTGAAGGTTGTTACGCCCGGGACTTTTCTGCCCGATAATCCCAAGGAGAATAATTTTATCCTGGGATTTTTCCAGAAGGAAAACATATTTGGTATTGCTGTTGCTGACATTACGACCGGAGAGTTTACTATTTATGAAACCCACAACAGCCTTGAGGATGAGATAAACAGGTTTCAGCCCAAAGAGATACTTTACCCATACAGTCTCAAAAATAATTCGGCCGTTGTAAATCTGGGTGATTTTTATCTGACCTCTTATGATGACTGGTACTTTGACTATATCGAAGCTTACAGAAAACTGATTAAGCACTTCAAGGTTGCTTCGCTTGAAGGCTACGGATGTGAAGGGATGATAGTCGGGATCTCTGCTGCCGGAGCTCTTCTTAATTATCTTGAGGAGACCCAGAAGGACAAGCTTGTATTTAAGAAAATCAGTGTGTTGAGGCGCTCCTCACATATGCTGCTTGATGCTGCAACGTTAAAGAACCTTGAGATAGCCAGAAACATGCAGAGTGGTGAAACAGAGGGGAGCCTTCTCTGGGTCATTGATGAGACGCTTACTCCAATGGGGGGGAGGCTTTTAAGGTCATGGCTTTTAAACCCGCTTCTCGACGCCGGGAGCATTGGAGAGAGACAGAATGCTGTAAGCGCATTGATGGACGATTCGGAAAATTTCTCAAAAATTAAATCGCTGCTGAAAAATATCCATGATATTGAACGCCTTGCTCTCAGGATAAGCAACGGCACCGCAAATGCAAGAGACCTTCTGGCACTCAGAAATTCGCTCGAAACAATGCCTGAACTGAAGAAACTGATCAGCGGATCAAAGGACAGGAAAATCAGTTCCATCTCAAAGCGGATTGACAGACTGCCCGCTGTGAGCTCACTTATTGAAAAAGCTATTACTGACGAACCCCCGATCGCTGTTAAGGACGGAGGCCTTATAAAGAAAGGGTTTAATGCTGAAGTGGATGAGTTAAGGGAAATAAGCAGCAGCGGCAAGGATTTTATAGCTTCACTTCAGGCAAGAGAAAGGAAGCGGACAGGTGTATCTTCCCTGAAAGTGGGGTATAACAAGGTTTTCGGTTATTACATCGAAATATCAAAGGCAAAAAACCTTTCGACTCTGCCTGAAGAATATATCAGAAAGCAAACCCTGGTAAATGGCGAAAGGTTTATAACGCCTGAGTTAAAGGAGTATGAGGCAAAAGTACTGGGTGCGGATGAGAGGCTGAAGAACCTTGAGTATGAAGTGTTTACAGGAATAAGAAATGAAATTTCGGGTGAGACCGAGAAACTCCAGGAAACTGCCTCAGCGATTGCGGAACTGGATGCTCTGCATAGCTTTGCATATGTTGCAAAGAAATATAAATATGAACGCCCTGAAGTTTATGACGGTGATGTTATAAGGATTTCCGAAAGCAGGCACCCGGTGATCGAGAGACTGATGGCAGGGGAAAAGTTCATTCCCAATGATACACTGATTGATAATAACTCGAATAACATCTCAATAATAACAGGACCTAATATGGCCGGTAAATCAACGTACATGCGCCAGATAGCCCTTATAGTACTTATGGCGCAGATAGGCAGCTTTATTCCGGCCGCTGAGGCAAAGATAGGAGTCGTTGACAGGATATTTACCCGGATCGGCGCATCCGACGTTATCACCAAAGGACAGAGTACATTTATGGTCGAAATGATAGAAACAGCAAACATACTTAATAACGCAACATCTAAAAGTCTGATTCTGCTGGATGAAGTCGGGAGGGGTACGAGCACCTTTGACGGTATAAGCATCGCCTGGGCGGTCGTTGAATTTATCGCAAAGGAGCTGAAGGCCAGGACGCTCTTTGCTACGCACTATCATGAACTCACTGAACTGTCGCTTACTCTTAACGGGATCAGGAACCTTAATGTTGCTGTGAAAGAGTGGGGGGATGAAATCATCTTTCTCCGGAGAATAGAAGAAGGCGGGGCTGACAAAAGCTACGGTATTCAGGTCGCACGTCTTGCGGGCCTTCCTGACAGCACCATCGAAAGGGCCAAGGATATTCTGGCCAATCTTGAAAAAGCAGAGCTTAATGAACTGGGTGTGCCGAAGCTTGCATACGACTCCGGTTCCGAGTCTGCTAAAACTACTGGGGCAGGGCAGCTGGACCTGTTTGCCACCCAGGCGGATCCTGTGCTTAAGGAACTGCTCGGTCTCGATGTGTTAAGCATGACACCGATAGAGGCGATGAACAAGCTGTTTGATATGAAGAAGAAGCTGGCTGAAGGTAAGGAAGACAGTAAGGGATAGTTTGTGCTGAAAAGCTGGTATCACATAATATGATCTTTGAAAGAGAACACAAAATCCCCGATCCATCAAGAATAAAAGATAGAAACATTTATTTGATTGAACCGGAACCCGAAGTTTCAGTTCCGATCCTTCTCAGAAAACTCCGTGTAAAGAAGAAGCTCACCCAGGGCGACATAGCCAAAGTCCTCGGCATTTCCTATCAGGCATACCAAAGGCTGGAAAAGCCCGGCAAAAGCAATCCAACCTTGAAGACCCTTGAAAGACTGGCTAAAGTGTTCAATAAAGACTTACGGCTGGAGTTTGCTTAGGAAGGTTCGATTGTCATGACAATTATTAAGATCATTCTGGCATTCAAAGGTGGTGTCATAGGTGGTGTCAGGTCTACGCAGGCTGTTGCCCAAATAATCCAAAGCGATTTAAATTAATTAATCGGCTTAAACTTAAACCACTACCTTAGGTAGTGGTACAGAAAAAGGTTAGACCGTAGAAGTAGTTATAATGTACCTCCCCTGAAAGGAGCCGATAGAAAGGGAGGTACATTAATGAGTAGATTTAAAAAGTTATCACATACGATATACGAATGTAAATATCATATCGTATTTTGCCCGAAGTATGGATACAGGATATTTAAAGGAGAGATAGCGGGATATGCGA